>DASRHW010000001.1:0-16087 GCA_035650375.1 Solirubrobacteraceae bacterium
GCGGGGTCATGAAAGCGTCAGTCTCCTCAGCTAGTGGCAGCCGACCACTGAGGTCAGCTCGACGGGCAAGAGCGGCGGATCGGGTGACCGCCAAGCGAAGCCGGTCGAAACGATATCCAACTTGACCTCGGATATATTCGCCGCATGAACATCGGTGTCTTGGGATTGGGAAAGATGGGCGCTCCAATGGCCCAGCGACTGCTGGAGACCGGCCACGAGGTCACGGTCTGGAATCGCACCAGCGCGCGAACCGAGCCGCTGACCGCGGCCGGCGCTCGTGCCGCCGCCACGCCGGCGGAGGTGTGGCAGTCGACCGAGATGGCGTTGACGATGGTCTATGACGACACGGCGCTCAAGGACGTGTGCCTCGGCGCCGACGGCCTCGTCGCGGCGGCTCCCGCGGGAGCGGTGCTGATCGACATGTCGACCGTGTCGACCGGCGCGTCGCTCGAGGTCGCGGCGGCGTGCGAGCAGCAGGGCGTGCGCTTCCTCCGTGCGCCGGTCAGCGGCGGCCCCGCCGGCGCCGGCAAGGGCGGCCTCGCCGTGCTCGCCTCGGGCCCGCGCGACGCCTACGACGCGGCCGAGCCGTTGCTGAGCGATCTTGGCCGCCCGTCATATCTCGGCGACGCGGAGCAGGGCCGGACGGTCAAGCTCGCGATCAACCTGATCATCGCCGGGGTCGTCGAGCTCGTCGCCGAGGCGGTCGTGCTCGGAGACTCGGGCGGCGTCGACCGCGAGACGCTGATGGAGGCGATCAACACGTCGGCCGTGGGCTCGCAGGTGATCAAGATGCGCACGCCCGTCGTCGTCGACCGCAGCTACGCGACGCCGAACTTCACTGTCGAGGGCCTGCTCAAGGACGTCGGCCTGATCACCGATGTGGCCGACGAAGCCGGCGTGACGCTGCCGGCGACGACGCAGATCAGCGCACTGCTCGAGGACGCGATCGCCCGCGGACTCGGCGACCTCAGCTACATGGCGCTGCTGCCGCGTCTGCAACTCGCCAACGACCTGCCCTCCGACGCCGAGGCCTGAGCAGCTCGCGCGAGTAACGATGCGCTTCGATCTCCACGCTCATCACCTGCCGAAGCTGTTCACCGAGACGATCGCCGGGCTGCCCGGCGGCTCGCCGATCGCCTATCCGGAGTGGTCGTTCGACACGGTCGAAGAGCACTTGCGGCTGTGGAGCCTCGACGGCGTCTGCCTGTCGCCGTCGCCCCCTGGTGCGTGGCTGGGCGAGGCGGCCGCGTCGCAGGCCTTCGCCCGCGAGCTGAACGAGTGGCTGGCGACGGCGATCCGCGACGACCCTGCGCGCCGCGCCGGCTTGGCGGCGCTGCCGATGCCCGACCTGGAAGGCAGCCTCGAAGAGGCGCGCTACGCACTCGACGAGCTCGGCCTCGACGGTGTGATGCTGCTGACCAACCAGGGCGACGTCGCGCTCACCGATCCGCGCTTCGCCGAGCTGTTCGACCTGCTCGAGGAGCGTGCGGCGTACGTCTTCGTCCACCCGAACTCGCCGCTGACGCCGAATCTTACGAGCCTGCCCGACTGGATGGTCGAGTACCCGACCGACACCGCCCGCGCGCTCGCCGGGCTGCTCTACGACGGCACCTACGAACGCTGCCCGAGCATCCGCTTCCAGTTCGCCCACCTCGGCGGCACCGCACCGTTCATCGCGCAGCGGATCGCGTCGCTCGCGGAGCCGAACCGTGACCCGGCGGCGGCCGCCGCGGCGCCCGCGGGAGCGCTCTCCTACCTGCGGCGCCTGTACTACGACACCGGGTTGTCGAACAACGTGCCGGCGATCGACTGCGCGCTGGCGGTCGGCGGCGAGGGCCGGGTCGTGTTCGGTAGCGACTGGCCGTATTGCGAGGCGGCGGCGCCGGGATCCGACCCGACGCCGGCACTGGCGGCGCTGGACGGCGGGACCCGCGAAGCGATCGACGCCGGCAACGCGTTCCAGCTGATCCCCCGCTTCGCGTCCTTGACGGCCGGCGGCTCCAGCCGCGAGACTCCGGCGTCGTGACCGATCGATCGAACCGCGACGGCAACGGCGTCGCCATCGCGCACGAGCGTCTGCGGCTGTCGATCCTGACCGGCCAGCTGCGCGGCGGCGAGGTGCTGTCGCAGGCGAGGCTGAGCGAGATCGTCGATGCCGGCAGGACGCCGCTGCGCGAAGCCTTGCGGATGCTCCAGCACGAGGGGCTCGTTGTCTCGGACCCGAAGCGGCGGATCCGCATCGCCGAGCTCTCGGCGATCGACGTCGAGGAGCTCTACATCGCTCGCATCGCACTCGAGACGACAGCGATCCAAGTCACGGTGCCGCAGCTGGGCTCTGAGGAGATCGCCCAGCTCGAGGGCTGGATGACGCAGATGGATCACTTCGCCGACGACCGCGACCTCGACCGGCTCGAGATCCCGCATCGGAAGTTCCACAGCGGGCTGATCGACGCCGGCGGCCAGCGGGTGGTCCAGCTGGCCAACCAACTCTCCGACCACGCCGAACGCTATCGCCGCGTCCACGGCACGCTGCACCCCGCGACCTGGGACCAGCGACGGTCCGAGCATCGGGCAATCCTCGACGCCGCGAAGGCCAACGACGCCGACGCGGCGACGCTCGCGCTGGTCAACCACTACTCACGCACAGCGTTCGAGGTCATCGGCGACCTCGACCCGGACCATGACGCGACCCGGCTGCGCTCGGCGATCGACGCCGAGCTGGGCAGCCGCCCCGGCGTGGCGTAGCCACTGCTCGTGGCCGGGGCGATCGGCCACCGGGCGAAGCCCTCCATCGGACTCGAACCGATGACCCCTTCCTTACCATGGAAGTGCTCTACCAACTGAGCTAGGAGGGCGCGCCGGCCGCCCTTTTGAGCAGCCTGGAAGCGGAAATCGTAGCGTCCCGGCGCGAGCACGCTGCGACTAGGGTGGCGAGCGTGCGTGCCGCCACGATTCGCGACGGCGAGATCGTCGTCGCCGAGCACCCCGATCCTGTCCCCGGTGCCGGCGAGATCCTCGTGCGCGTCGCCGCCGCGGGCCTGAACGCCGCGGACATCCAGCAGGCGGCAGGCCGCACCGGCGCCCTGTGCGTGCCCGTGGCCGCGACGTTCCCGCTCGGCGACGCCGCCGCGGAGTACGAGCGCTTCGCCGCCGGCTCCAAGCTCGGCAAGGTGATCCTGACCAACGGCTGAGGCGGCGGGCATCCGCCCGCCGGGATCTCAGACCTTCGCCTCCTCGCGCGCGGTGACGGTCGTCACCGGCAGCCCGAGGCCGTTGAGCTTCGCCGGGAGATCGAGATGCAGCCACTTCGAGATCCGTGCCGGCAGCGTCGAGATGATGATCTCGTCGAAGCCGCGGATGTTGACCGCGTCCTGAATCGCGTCGAGCGGGTTGGAGTCGCCGACGATGCCCTCGACGGGCGCGCCCGCGACGTGCTCGAGCAACGGCAGGGCCGCCGCCAGCACGGCATCGGCCTCGTCACTGTCCTGATCCTCGGCGTCGACGACCTTGTGCAGGCCGTGTGCCGGGTTCGGCACCAGCAGCGTGAACACCGCCGGGCTCTCGGCCGCGCGCGCGGCGACGGCGTCGAGCAGGGCTTGGGTCGCGGCCGTCTTGTGTGCCACGACCAGAACACGGGCTGGGTTGGAGGACTCCATCGGGAACTCCTTTCTTGCCGGAGAGGCCACTCTCCCACCGATCCTGCCCGTGTGGCAGAAAACTCAACAACTTCATTGCGCGAGCAACTATCCTCGAACGATGCACTCGAGCGCACAGACGGCCGCCGGTGCCGAGGCCGCAGCGGTCCTGCCACCCGGCCTACGGCTCGGCCTGGTCCGCATCTCGGTGACGGACCTCGATCGCGCGATCGGCTTCTACCAGGACGCCATCGGCCTGCGCCTGCACCGCCGCGACGAGAACGAAGCGGCGATGGGCGCCGGCGACGAAGACCTCGTCGTGCTGACCGAGGAGCGAGCGGCGCGCCGGCCGCGACGCGAGGCCGGGCTTTACCACTACTGCCTGCTGTTTCCCACGCGGGAGGAGCTGGCACGGGTCGCGACGCGACTTGCGACGACACAGGCCACGATCCAGGGCGCGTCCGACCACGGCACACACGAGGCGATCTACCTCGCCGACGTCGACGGCAACGGCATCGAGCTCGCCGCCGACCGGCCGCGCGACCAGTGGCCCGACATGCGAAGCCAGGCCGGCTACGCCGGTGGCCCGAAGCCGCTCGACCTCGACGCCCTCCTCGCCACGATCGCCGGTGAAGAGCCTCGGCGTCACGTCGAAGCGGGCCTGTCGATCGGGCATCTGCACCTGCAGGTCGGCGACATCCCGCAGGCCGTCGCGTTCTACCGCGACGTCGTCGGCTTCGAGCTGATGGTCGACCTCGGGTCGGCGGCGTTCCTGTCCGTCGACGGCTACCACCACCGCCTCGGCGCGAACATCTGGGGCGGCAAGGCGGTGCCGCCGGCGTCGCCCGACGCCATCGGGCTGCGGCAGTGGACGCTGATCCTGCCGAGCGCGGACGCCGTCACCGCCGCGCGACGGCGGCTCGAGGCGGCGGGCGCGCCGATCGAGGAGCGAGCCGGCGGATTCCTCACGCGGGATCCGTGGGCGATCCCGCTCGCGATCACCGCCTGAGCACCACAGGCCGGTCCTCGCGCTCGGCACCGCGCCCGATCGGTATCCTCACCGACCCTCGGCGGGGTGTCCGAGTGGTTAAAGGAGACCGGCTGTAAACCGGTTGGCTACGCCTACACAGGTTCGAATCCTGTCCCCGCCATCGCCCGGCCGTGGCGCGCAACACGCGCGCCACGGAGATACCGCCGAGCGCGTCAGGACGCGTCGCGCAGTCGCTGCGCCTCGGGCAGCGACTCGAGCTTCTTCAGCGTGTGGTTCTCGATCTGGCGGATCCGCTCGCGCGTGACGTTGAACGCGCGGCCGACCTCCTCGAGCGTTCGCGGCCGCTGGCCGGTCAGCCCGTAGCGCATCTCGATCACCTCGCGCTCGCGCGCCGGCAGCGCGCAGAGCGCCTTGTGCACGTTCTCACGACGCAGCGTCTCGCTGGCGAGCTCGAACGGCGAGACGGCGGCCTGATCCTCGACGAAGTCGCCCAGCTCGGACTCCTCCTCGTCGCCGACCGGCTTCTCGAGCGAGATCGGCTGCTGACTCATCCGCAGGATGTCGCGGACCTCGCGCGTCGTCGTCTCGAGCTCGGCGGCGATCTCGTCCGGCGTCGGCTCGCGGCCGAGCGTCTGGACCAGCTGGCGCTCGACGTGGACGACCTTGTTGAGCTTCTCGACCATGTGGACGGGGATCCGGATCGTCCGGCCCTTGTCGGCGATCGCGCGCGTCACCGCCTGGCGGATCCACCAGGTCGCGTAGGTCGAGAACTTGTAGCCGCGGCGGTAGTCGAACTTCTCGACGGCGCGAATCAGGCCGAGCGAGCCCTCCTGGATCAGGTCGAGGAAGGTCAGGCCGCGGCCGAGGTAGCCCTTCGCGATCGAGACGACGAGACGCAGGTTCGCCTCGACCATGTGCGTCTTGGCGTCCATGTCGCCGCGCTCGATGCGCTTCGCGAGGGCGACCTCCTGCTCGGCGGTCAGCAGCGGCACGCGGCCGATCGAGCGCAGGTACAGGCGCAGCGAGTCGAGCGATGGCTCGACCGTGAGGTCGAGCTCCGGCTTGCGCGGCGGGTCCTGCGTCTCCTTGTTCTCGCGCGCCTCGGCGTGCGCCTCGAGCTTCGCGGCCTCGCTCGTCGCCGCGCGCCCGTCCGCACCGACGACCTCGATGCCCTGCTCGATCAGGTGCGCATGCAGTTCCTGCAGCTGCTCCTTCGTGACGTCGACCTCTTCCAGACAGGCCGAGATCTGCTCGAAGGTCAGGACGCCCTTCTCGTGACCTTCTGTAATCAGCGGACGGAGCTCATCGATCTCGAGAATCGAGATCTCGTCCGCCAGCATCGCCTCACTCATCACTCACACCCCCTCGGGCACCTGCCCCGAGCACTCAGACTTGGTATGCGCCGGCCTCCCCAGACCGGAACTTGGTGGCAAGTGATACCAGACGATCTCCAAACGCGACACGGCCGTATCCTTGGCGGTATGGAACTTGCGAGTGCGTCTCTCGATGTCCAGAGCCAGACGCCGACGGTCCATGTCTCGCTGTCACGCGTCGGCGTCACCGACGTCGAGAAGGTCATCCGTGTTCGAGACCAGCTCTACTGGGCACAGCTCGAATGCTTCGTCGACCTCGGCCCGAAGCAGAAGGGCGCGCACATGTCGCGCTTCGAGGAGGTCGTCAACGAGGCGATCGGCGAGGTCGTGCTGTCGGGCAACGTGCTCCGTGCCGAGGATCTCGCGCTCCAGATCGCCGAGCTCGTCCGCACGCGCCAGGACGCGTTGCGCGCCGAGGTGTCGATCACCGCGCGCTATCCGGAGCAGAAGCCGGCGCCGGTGTCCGGGATCGAGACGCAGGAGCTCTACACGCTCTTCGGCACGGCGGTCGCGACCGAGCACGGCACCCGGCGGCTGATCGGCGTCAGCGCCCAGGGCATGACGGCTTGCCCGTGCGCGCAACAGCTGATCACCGGCTCGTCACGCGAGCGCCTCGCCGCCGACGGCTTCAGCGACGACCAGATCGAGCGGATCTTCGACCACGTTCCCGTCGCGACACACAACCAGCGCGGGCTCGGAACGCTCTACATCGGCTGCCCGGAGGGCAGCACGATCGACATCGAGGCCGAGGACCTGCTGGCGATCGTCGAAGGCTCGATGTCGAGCGAGATCTACGAGCTGATGAAGCGCTCGGACGAGGCGGCGGTCGTCGAGAAGGCCCACCGCCGTCCTCGCTTCGTCGAGGACTGCGTGCGAGAGATGATCAGCGGCGTCGTCGACCGCTACGCGGACCTGCCGGGGACGACGTTCGTCTCGGCCCGCCAGGAGAATCTCGAGACGATCCATCAGCACAACGTGGCGGCCGAGCGCTTCGGGCTGCTCGGCGAGATCCGCCAGGAGATCGCCTCCGGAGACCACCTCCCGCATCACACTTCGATGCGCGAGTGGCTCGACGGTCGCGCCTAGCTCGGCGCGCCCGGCCGGCTCGCGACGCGCCGGGCCTCCGCTTCACGCATGAGCCTGCGCAAGCCGAAGAAATAGTCGATGCCGCTGATCACCGTGATCGCCACCGCGGCGTAGAGCAGCAGGTCGACCGCGAGCGGCGTCGGGTCGAAGGCGATCGCGAAGAAGATCGCGACGACCTGGACGATCGTCTTCGCCTTGCCCCACCAGTTCGCGGCGATGACGACGCCCTGCCCGGTGGCGGCCATGCGGGTCGCGGTGACGGCGAACTCGCGCGCGATGATCACCATCGCGATCCATGCCGCGACGCGGTTGAGCGAGACGAGCGCGATCAGCGCCGCGACGATCAACAGCTTGTCGGCGACCGGGTCCATCAGCTTGCCGAACGTCGTGATCGCGCGCTGGCGGCGAGCCAGCCAGCCGTCGATCGCGTCGGTCATCGATGCCACCGCGAACACGATCGCGGCCAGCAGGTCGCCGCTGTCGGTCGCGTCGAGCAGCGCCACGACGATCACGGGCACCAGCAGGATCCGCAGCAGCGTCAGCGCATTGGGGACGTTCAAGGTGAACACGCGAGGCCCGCGACGTTAGCCGTCTTGGCGCAGCGGCGTTAGATCGCGAACCCCGGGGGTAGGCACGAAAGATGGAGACGAGGGAGCTGGGACGTCAGGGACTGCGCGTCAGCGCGCAGGGACTCGGATGCATGGGGATGTCGGCCTTCTACGGCAGCCACGACGACGACGTTTCGGCGCGGACGTTGCGCCGGGCGATCGACCTCGGCGTGACGTTCTTCGACACGTCCGATGCCTACGGGCCTCACACCAACGAGGTGCTCGTCGGTCGCGTGCTCGCCGACCACCGCGACGAGGTACAGATCGCGACGAAGTTCGGGATCGTGCTCGATCCCGACGACCTGACCGCCCGCGGCGTCAACGGCACGCCGGCCTACGTCCGCGATGCGTGTGAGGCCTCGCTGCGCCGGCTCGGCGTCGACCACATCGATCTCTACTACCAGCATCGCGTCGACCCGCGGACCCCGATCGAGGAGACGGTCGGGGCGATGAAGGAGCTCGTCGAGCAGGGCAAGGTCCGCTATCTGGGGCTCAGCGAGGCATCGGCCGAGACCCTGCGCCGCGCCTGCGCGATCCATCCGATCACGGCGCTGCAGACGGAGTACTCACTGTGGTCGCGCCACGTCGAGCCGGAGATCCTGCCGGCGTGCCGCAAGCTCGGCGTCGGCTTCGTCGCCTACTCCCCGCTCGGCCGCGGGCTGCTGACCGGCGCGATTCGATCGCTCGACGACTTCGATGCCGACGACACCCGCCGCGCGGCGCCGCGCTTCCTCGGCGACAACCTGCGCCGGAACCTCGAGCTGGTCGATCGCGTCAACGAGCTCGCGACCGCCAAGGGCTGTACGCCGGCGCAGCTGGCGCTCGCCTGGGTGCTCGCCCAGGGCGACGACATCGTCCCGATACCCGGAACCCGGCATGTCGACCGGCTCGAGGAGAACATCGGCGCGCTCGACATCGTGCTGAGCGCGGACGAGCTGCAGACGATCGCCGAGACGCTGCCGCCGGCTGCCGGGCTGCGCTACCCCGAGACGATGATGTCGCTGCTCGACGCCTGAGCAGCCACAGCCTCGGGCTACGCTCCGGGCATGCCCCTGGTTCCGATGGTCGTCGAGCGGTCGGCGCGCGGCGAGCGCGAGTACGACATCTACTCGCGCCTGCTCAACGACCGGATCATCTTCCTCGGCACGGGAGTCGACGACCAAGTCGCGAACCTGATCGTCGCCCAACTCCTGCACCTCGAGGCGGCTGACCCCGACAAGGACGTCAGCATCTACATCAACTCGCCTGGCGGCTCGATCTACGCCGGCCTGGCGATCTACGACACGATGCAGTTCATCAAGCCCGACATCGTGACGATCTGCTGTGGCGTCGCGATGAGCATGGGCTCGCTGCTGCTGACCGGCGGCACCAAGGGCAAGCGCTTCTCGCTGCCGAACTCGAGCATCCTCACCCATCAGCCGTCAGCCGGGTTCGAGGGCCAGTCGACGGACATCGAGATCCACGCTCGCGAGATCCTCCGGACCCGCCAGCGGATCGACGAGATCTACGCGCATCACACCGGGCAGACCGTCGAGCAGATCCGCACCGACCTCGAGCGCGACCGCTTCTTCCGTGCCGAGCAGGCCGTTGAGTACGGCCTGATCGACAAGGTCCTCACCTCGCACTAGCGCGCGGCGCCGCGTCAGGCGCTTCGCGCAACGCCTCGCGCGCGAGCGCGACATCGATCAGCGGTGATCGCGGAACGGGAAGCTCGTCGCGCCGCCACCAGCGCGCCTCGGCGATCTCTCCGCGATCGATCGCGAGCTCGCGATCGATGACGTCGACGCGAAACAGCCGCAGCGTCTCGTGCCGGCCGTAGAAGCCACGCAGCTCCTCTCCAATGTCGGTCAGCCCGACGATGTGGACGCCGAGCTCCTCGGCGACCTCGCGCCGCGCGCAGACCGCGAACTCCTCCCCTCGGCGGCAGAAGCCGCCGGCAAGGTCCCACTGCTTCGGGCCGTAGGTGTGCCGGACGAGCAGCAGCTCGTCACCCCGTGCGACAACGCACTTGACGCCGCGCGTGTGCGGACGGACGAGCAGCGAGGCGACCTTCAGGACGACGTAGCCGACGCGATAGACGAGCCGGCGCATCGGCACCGAAAGGCGGGCGATCACGAGCCACGCTCCGCGTGGCCGAGGTGCAGGCAACGGACGACCGCGACACCCATCGTCCGGGCAGTGTCGCGCATCGCGGGCTTTAGGCTGCACGGTGAGATGCCCGAGCCCAGCCACAGCGCGATCGGCACATGGAGCGGCGGTCGCTTCATGCACTTCGGCGAGCCGATCGACGACAAGCGACTCGTCGAGCTGCTGCGCCCCGACGACCGGATCCGGACGGTGATCACGGCCGACGCCTACGGCGCCGGTGATGCCGACCGCCTGCTCGGCACGGCGCTCGCCGGGCTCGACCGCGAGAGCTTTTCGCTCGTCGGCGCCGTCGGCCACGACTTCTACGAGGGCGAGCGCGAGGGAGCGAAGGGCTTTCCGCGCTTCACCGACCCGCGGCTGCGCGGGCGCGACGGCTACGCCGGGTACCTGCGGATGGCGACGGAGCGCTCGCTGGAGCGGATCGGCGCCGACCACTTCGACCTCCTGCTGCTGCACAACCCCGATCGCGTCGGCTACACCGACGAGGCCGTCTGGGACGGCATGGCGGCGTTGCGCGACGCCGGCCTGACGCGGAGGATCGGTGTCGCCCCCGGGCCCGCGAACGGCTTCACGCTCGACCTGATCGACTGCTTCGAGCGCTTCGGCGCGCTGATCGACTGGGCGATGGTGATCCTCAACCCGCTCGAGCCGTGGCCGGGAGAGCTGGTGCTGTCGGCGGCCCGCGGTCACGACGTCGAGCTGATCACCCGCGTCGTCGACTACGGCGGCCTGTTCCACGGCGACCTGCGGCCCGGCACCGTGCTCGGCCGCCACGACCATCGCTCCTTCCGCCCCGACGGCTGGGTCGAGCGCGGCTGGGACCGGCTCGACCGCCTGCGCCCGTTCGCGGAGCGCCACGGCCTGTCGCTGCTGCAGCTCGCCTGCCAGTGGAACCTCGCCCACGAGCCCGTCGCCTGCGTCGCGCCGACGCTGCTGCAGGAAGCTGGCGACGGCGCCCGGCCGATCGAGGCGCAGCGCGCCGACCTCGCGGAGCTCCCGCCCGAGGTGCTCCTGAGCGCGAGCGAGATCGATGAGATCCGGGCGATCGGCGACAACGTCAACCGGATGGCGCTCAAGGGCGGCGTCCCCGGCTTCGAGGGCGACGTCCGCGCCGACGGCTGGCCGCTGGACGAGCACCTGGTCGCTCTCGCCGACCGCTGGGGCATCGTGCCCGAACGCGACCTCGCCTACGCGGGCTGACGGCCGCGGCGTTCAGCCCCGAGCCGGCACGCGCGTACCCTGAAGCCATGGAGTCGCTGCGCGGACAGCTCCTGATCGCCGCACCGTCGCTGGACGACCCGAACTTCGCCCGTGCGGTGATCCTGGTCGCCCACCACGACGAGGAGGGCGCGATGGGCGTCGTGCTGAACCGTCCCGGCGACCACATCGTCGGCGACGCCGTCCCGGAGCTGGCCGACGTCGTCGGTGACGGCGACGCCGTCTACGTCGGTGGGCCCGTGCAGCCCGATGGCGTGATGGTGCTGGCCGAGTTCGACGACCCGGACGCCGCCGCGCTGCCGGTTCTCGGTGGCCTCGGCTTCGTCGCGCTCGGCAGCGACGGCGAGCACATCGCCGACGGCACGCGCCGAGCCCGCGCCTTCGCCGGGCACGCCGGATGGGGACCGGGACAGCTCGAGGACGAGCTGGAGGACGAGGCGTGGATCCTCGCCTCGTTCATCCCCGGCGACGCGTTCACCGCCGACCCCGACGCACTCTGGAGCGAGGCCTTGACGCGCATGGGCGGCCCCTACGCGCTCGTCGCCAAGATGCCGCTCGATCCGACGCTCAACTGATGGCCAAGCAACGCAAGCGGACCAAGCCGCAACAGAAGTCGACCGAGCCGACGGTCTCGCAGCAGCGCCAGGCCTACTACGAAGCGCGTGCGCGGCGCACGTCGCTCGACGAGCTCGAGCTGACCGCGGTCGAGCGGCCGCGCCCCGCGCCCGACCTACGCGCGGCACCCGAGGCACTCGACGCGTTCGACCGCCTGATGGTGCTCTACGGAATCTGTCGCTGGACGGCGATTCGCGGCGAGCCGCCCGAGCCAGAGGACTGGCAGGAGGACGAGGAGTGGCCCCAGCCGGAGGCCGTCGAGGCGCTGTTCGGCTCGTGGGACGACGCGCTCTCCGAGAGCGGCGTGCTCGAGTCGTCGGTCGCGACGCTGCTCGACAAGGTCGCCTCGGCACAGCAGGGCCTGCGGACGCGCGCTGACGAGCTCGAGCGCGCACAGCGCCGCCTCGAGGAGGATGCGCAACGGACGCCTGAGCTCGAACGCCAGATGGAACGCCATAAGGCGCGTCGCGACGAGGCCGATCTGCGGGTGCGCGAGATCGAGGGCGGGCACGAGCGGCTCGCCGCCGAACGCGACGCCGCCGAGCGACGCGCCGCGGAGCTCGAGCGCCGCGTCGCGACGCTCGAAGCGGCACCGAGCGCGACGCCCGCCGAGCCCGAGGTCGAGACGCTACGCGGCGAACTGGCGGCGGCGCGGGCAGAGGTCACGAGGATCCACGACGCGCTCGAGCAGGAGCGAACGGAGCACGATCACGATCGGCGGACGATCGCCGAGCTGTCCCGGCTGCTCGCACGGCTCGACGCCGCAGGCGCCGGCGCCGGCGAGGACGCCTCGGACGAGCCGGCGGCCGATGACGACGTCCCCGGCACCGTGCTCGAAGCGGTCGAGCGCGCCGCGGCGACGTCCAGCCACCTTCGCTTCGCGCCACGCGCGTTCGAGACCGCGGCCGACTCGCCGTTTCGCCGCCCCGGCCTCGTGCTGCGAGCGTTGCGCCAGCTCGACGAGCTGGCCGGGCGCTTCGCCGCCGGAGACATGGGCATCTCGCTCTCGCAAGCGGCGCCGCAGGCCGGGATCACGCAGTGGAAGAACGGGGTCTCCGAGCTCGCGCGGACGCGCTGGCGCGACGAGTACCTGGTGACGATCGACGGCCACGAGGCCGAGCTCGGCCCGCACATCGCGCTCGGCTCGGGCTCGGGCGCCGGGTTCGTCGCGCGGATCTACCTGCACGTCGCCGACGGCAACGACGGGCTTCCGCGCGGAATCACCGTCGGCGTCGTCGGCAGGCACCTGCCCGACACGACGACCTGAGCCGGTCTAGCGTCGTCTGCCGCGAGCGGCGCGTGCCTGCGCGAGCAGGATCTTCTGTGCGAGGACGCGGTCGACGGGCATCGTGACGCGCCGTCCTTCGAGTGTTGCGGTGAGTGCTCGCCGTTCGAGGCGAACATCGCTGAACGTCAGCACGGCTCCGCCGTGGGTCGTGACGCTTGTATCCATGATGGTCCTTCCGAAGTCTTGTCAGTGGCAGCGGTCCGCGTGGCAGCGGAAGCGCGTTGCACGTTTCAGTGTAGGCGGCGCTCAGAGCTCGACGAGCTCGGGCTCGGTCTCGGGCTCTTCGACGGGCGCCAGCGCCAGCAGGGCGTCGAGCTCGTCCGCGGGCGCCGGGCGCGCGTACAGAAATCCTTGCCCGAGCCGGCAGCCGCGCTCGCGCAGCGCAACCTCGTGCTCGCGGTCCTCGACCCGCTGTGCGACGACGGCGGCGGCGCCGTCGATCCCGGCCAACACCGCCTTGATCGCCGCCGGACCCGCCTTGACCATGTCGATCCGCGCGTCGCCGACGACGTCGCGCCAGTCGGCTCCGGCGTCGTCGATCGCGATCCGGACGCCGATCGCGCGCAGCCGGCGCAACGCGGCGATCGTCGCCGGATCGCCGGCGACGTCGGCCTGTGCGACCTCGAGGTACAGAAGCTCGGGCGCGAGCCCGCTCTCGGCCAGCGCACGCTGCACGCTGGGGACGATCGACGCGTGTGTCAGCTGGCCGCGCGAGATGTTGACCGACAGCCACAGCGATTCAGACTCGGGGTGCTTCGCCTGCCACGCCTTCATCTGCCGGCACGCGTCTCGGAGCACCCAGTCGCCGAGCGGGACGATCGCGCCTGACGCCTCGGCGACGGGCACGAAGTCGTCGGGCCCGAGCAGGCCGTGCTCGTTGTGCTCCCAGCGAACGAGCGCCTCGACGCCGCGCGCGAGCCCGTCCTCGGTGTCGACGATCGGCTGGTAGTGCAGCAACAGCTCACCGGAGGCGATCGCCTCCCGGAGTTCGGCGTCGGCCTCCGCCCGGGCCTGCGCCCGCTCGTGGACGACGCCCGAGTCGAAGAGCTCAGAGCCGCCGTGCCGCGCCCGGGCCTGCGACAGCGCCTGCTCGGCCTCCGCGAGCAGCACCTCGACGGGCCGCGCTTCGCCGACGCTGATCGCGATGCCGACGGCGGTTCGGCCACCGTGAAGCACATCGATCGCGCGCAGGGCGATCGCTTCCGCGTCAGCGGGCGACGTCAGGTCGTCGACGATCACGCCGAGCTCGTCGTCGGAGATCCGCGCGACGGTGTCACCGGCGCGGACGACGTCGGCGAGGCCGGCAGCGGCCGCGGCGAGCTCGCCGTCGGGATCGACCAGCAGCAGTGCGACGCTCGCGCCGGTGCGCACGCTGCGCGCCGTCGCCACGCCGAGACGGTCAAGCGCCAGCAGCCGCCCGGGGAGCCCGGTCTCGGAATCGAACAAAGTCACATCAGAGGAATCGGCGCGCGGGCGCCATCCTTGAGCCTATGCGGCGATGTCGGCCGGCTCGGCCGGCTTCGCGAGCTTCTCACCCTGGCGCTCAGGTGTGATCGCGACGACGTTCCAGGCGAGGCCGACACGGCGCATCAGGCGGATCACCCAGCCGCTCGGGTCGAGCAGCGCCTCGCGGCGCGACAGGCCGTGGTAGGCCGAGCGCGCGAAGGCGTGATGGTTGTGGTGCCACGCCTCCCCGAGCGAGGGCAGCGCAAGCCAGAAGACGTTGGTCGAGTGATCGTCGAGCGCGAAGCGCCGGCTGCCGAAGAAGTGACAGACGCTGTTGACCGACCACGTGATGTGGTGCTGGATCACGACGCGGACGAGCCCGCCCCAGACGAAGCCCGTCAGCGCGCCACGCGCCGTCCCGGTGAGGGCGTAGCCGATCAACGCCGGCAGCGCCAGCGTCAGCAGCGCCAGCAGCGGAAACGCGCGGCTGATCGTCCGCATCCTCGGGTCCTCGACGACCTCCTTCGCGTACTTGCGCGCACTGGCGAGACCCTGCGTCTCGAACAGCCAGCCGACGTGGGAGTGCCAGAGCCCGCGAAGCGCACCGCTGATGCCCGAGCCGTTGCCGACGTGCGGGCTGTGCGGATCGCCCTCGACATCGGTGTGGGCGTGGTGCTTGCGGTGGTCGGCGACCCACTCGATCGGCGATCCCTGCACGGCCAGCGAGCCCATGATCGCGAGCGTGTACTCGACCGGCTTGTGGGTCGCGAAGGCGCGATGTGTCAGCAGCCGGTGATAGCCGACCGTGACGCCGAAGCCGGCGACGAGGTACATGACGGCGAACGCGACGACGTCGGACCAACCGACCAGATCGCCCCACAGCAGCGGGATCGCGACGGCGAGGGCGACGAACGGCCCGAAGACCGCGACGAGGTTGATCGTGCGCGTCATGCGGGACATGGACTTCTCCGGTGACATGAACTGGACCGTAAGGCGTAAGCGTGGGACGAATCTTGACCGAGACGCGACGCACGCATGGGCTAAACTTGTTCTATGCGAACAATTCCTCGCCTGCCTCCGGGCTTGGCAGGGGCCCTTCGGCCAGAGCTGCCGGGGCTTGCCGCGGAGATCCTCGACGCGATCCGACGCGAGGTCCCGGAATACGACCGCCCGTTTCAGGGGGAGTTCGGTCGCGGGATCCGCACGGGCGTGGAGGAGGCGCTGGATCGCTTCCTCGTCGCGATCGAGGATCCCGAGGACACCGAGCCGCCCGGCGTCTATCGCGCGCTCGGTCGCGGAGAGCTGCGCCAGGGGCGCAGCCTCGACGCGCTGCAGGCCGCCTATCGCGTGGGCGCGCGCGTCGCCTGGCGGCGGCTCAGCGCCGCCGCCGAGGCCGCGGGCATCCCGGTCGCCGATCAGCATGCGCTCGCCGAGGCGATCTTCGCCTACATCGACGAGCTCGCGAGCGAGTCGGTCGAGGGCTACGCGCAGGCGCAGGCGGCGTCGGCCGGCGAGCGAGAGCGGCGGCGCGACGCGCTCGTCGCGCTGCTGCTCAGCCGCGACCAGGCCGATACCCCGACGCTGCGCCGGACGGCGATCGAGGCCGGCTGGCCGCTGCCGCGAACGGTTGCCGTCGTCGCCTGCGGCACGACGTCGCCGGCCCGCGTCGCACGGCAGCT
>DASRHW010000002.1:0-26521 GCA_035650375.1 Solirubrobacteraceae bacterium
GAGCGGACTCCCCTGCGGGCCGAGGGCGAGTGATGTCGGAGGTCCTGTTCTTCCTCGCCGGTTCCGGCGCCATCGCCGGCGCGCTGGGCGTCGTCTCGCTGCGCAACGCCTTCTACAGCGTGCTGGCGCTCGTCTGCCACCTGCTGTCGCTGGCGGCGCTGTTCCTGCTGCTGCAGGCGCAGTTCGTCGCCGCCGCGCAGGTGATCGTCTACGCCGGCGCCGTGATGGTGCTCTACGTCTTCGTCGTCTCCTACATCGGCCAGGGCGGCGTCGCGATGCAGATGACCGGCCGCGGCCGGATCGGCGGCTACCTCTTCGCCGGCGCGCTCGCCGCCGAGCTGATGATCGCGATGCTCGGCTCCGGCCTGCACGCGATCAGCACCGACGGCGCGAAGGCCGACGCCGGCTTCGGCGACCCGGAGCAGATCGGCTCGCTGCTGCTGACCAAGTTCCTCTTCCCCTTCGAGGCGGCCTCGTTCCTGCTGCTGATCGCGGCTGTCGGCGCCGTCGTCCTCGCCCGCCGCCGCGGCGGCGCGATCGACGATCCGGCGCAGCCCGTACTGAGCGTGATGGACATGATCCGCGACGAGCACCTCGGCACGATGGCCGAGACGGTCAACGCCGGCGAGGGCGCGCAGCCGACGATCGGACGGAGCAGCTGATGGCGATCGGCTGGTACCTCGCGGTCTCCGCGATCGTCTTCTCGATCGGCGCCGGCGGCGTGCTGACACGGCGCAACCCGCTCGTGACGCTGCTCTGCCTCGAGCTGATGCTCAACGCGGCCAACCTCGCGCTGATCGCCTTCAGCCGCATGCACGGCAACGGCGACGGCCAGGTCTTCGCGATCATCGTCATGGTCGTCGCCGCCTGCGAGGTCACCGTCGGCCTCGGCGTGATCGTCGCGATGCACCGTCGCGGGCTGATCATCGACGTCGACGAACTCCGGGAGCTGCACGGCTAGTGGAAACCCTCGCCTGGCTCGTCCTGATCCTGCCGCTCGCCGGCTCGCTGATCTCCGCGCTCGGCTTCCGCGCGCTGCCCGCGCGCGCCCCGGCGGTCATCGGCACCGCGGCGATCGCGGGCGCGTTCGCCTGCACCATCGGCGTCCTGGTCAAGCTCCAGGACCTCGACGCAGAGCACCGCCAGGTCGTCTTCGTCGCCTGGGACTACGCCCAGACCGCGGGCGTCGACGCGAAGCTGTCGATCCTGATCGATCCGCTCAGCGTCTTCATGATGCTCGTCGTCACCGGCGTCAGCACGCTGATCCACCTGTACTCGGCGACGTACATGAAGGGCGACCGCGGCTACGCGCGCTTCTTCAGCTACCTCAACTTCTTCGTCTTCTCGATGCTCGTGCTCGTGATGGCGGGCAACTTCTTCCTGCTCGTCGTCGGCTGGGCCTTCGTCGGCGCCGCCTCGTACCTGCTGATCTCCTACTGGTACCGGCGCACAACGGCGACGACGGCAGGCCTGAAGGCGTTCGTGATCAACGTCGTCGGCGACGTCGGCCTCGTGCTCGGCACGTACTTCATCTTCCGCCACTCGGGCACGCTCGACTTCCTCGGCACGTTCGAGACCGCCGGCTCGCAGCCCGAGGGATCGCTGACCGCCGGCTGCATCCTGCTGCTCGTCGGCGCCTTCGCGAAGTCGGCGCAGATCCCGCTGCACACGTGGCTCCCGGACGCGATGGAGGGCCCGACGCCGGTCTCGGCGCTGATCCACGCCGCGACGATGGTCACCGCCGGCGTCTACCTGATCGCGCGCATGTGGCCGCTGTTCGAGCAGGCCCCGGCGGCCGCGGACGTCGGCGCGATCGCCGGCTGCGTGACGCTGCTCGTGGCCGGCACGATCGGCCTCGTCGTGACCGACCTCAAGCGCGTGATCGCGTACTCGACGATGTCGCAGATCGGCTACATGATCATGGCCGTCAGTGCCGGCGCCTACGCCGCCGGCCTGTTCCACCTGATGACGCACGCCTTCTTCAAGGCGCTGCTGTTCATGGCCGCCGGCTCGGTGATCGCGGCGATGGCGGGCGAGCAGTCGCTCGACAAGATGGGCGGCTTCCGCAAGGCGATGCCGTTCACGTTCGGCTGCTTCGTCATCGGCGGGCTCGCGCTCGCCGGCATCCCCCCGTTCTCGGGCTTCTTCTCCAAGGACGAGATCATCACCCTCGTCGGCGAGCGCGGCGGCTGGCACTACGCGCTCTACACCGCCGCCTACGTCGGCTCGTTCCTGACCGCCGTCTACACCTGGCGGATGATCTTCCGCGCCTTCTGGGGCAAGGCGGTGCCGGAGGCCGAAGAGCTCGAGCACGGCCACCTGCATCACGCCGAGGAGCACCGCAACCCGGCGACCGGCGAGCTCGAGGACACCGACGTCGGCTTCCCCGGCCCGGAGCACCACATCGCGGAGCGCTCCGCCGCGATGAAGGTCGCGATGGGGTTGCTCGCGGTCGGCGCGATCGTCGGCGGCCTGCTGCAGATCCCGCTCGGCGGCACCGATGTCGTCGACACGTTCCTCGAGCCGACGTTCGAGGGGTCGCAGTACGCGCACCTGCACGCGAGCGACGGCTTCACGACGCTGAGCCTGATCATCGGCACCGTGCTCGCCGTCGGCGGCATCGCCGTCGCCTACTACATCTGGGTCCTCAAGCCCGGGCTCTCGGCGCAGATCCAGGCGCGCTTCTCCGGCCTGCATCGCCTGTTCGCCAACAAGTGGTACTTCGACGAGCTGATCGAGCTCGTGATCGTGCGCCCGTTCAGCTGGTTCGGCCGCTTCGGCCAGCAGACGTTCGAGCGCGTCGTCGTCGACGGCACCTTCGTCGGCGGCACGACGCTGGTCGTGCGCGCCGGCAGCGCCGCCGTGCGGGCGCTGCAGTCCGGCCTGCTGCGCGCCTACGCCGCGCTGCTGGTCCTCGGCCTCGTCGCGGTCGTCTTCTACTTCCTGCTCCAGTCATGACGATCCACCTCTCGATCCTGCTCGCGCTGCCGCTCTTCGGCGCCGTCGTCGGCGCCATCTGGGGCGGCCGCGGCGGGCGCTGGTTCGCCCTCGGCGGCTCGCTGCTGGCGCTCGGCTACGCGATCGTCGCCGTGGCGCGCTTCAAGTCCGGCGACGGCCTCCAGTTCGTCACCGACGAGACGTGGATCGCGGCGCTCGGCGTGCACTGGAAGCTCGGCATCGACGGCCTCAACCTCTTCCTCGTCCTGCTGACGACCGTCCTCTTCAGCGCCTGCACGCTGTGGGCGGTGCTCGGCAAGGAGGACCGCCCGACGCTGTTCTACTTCTGGTTCGGCGCCGCGCACTCGGCGGTCCTCGGCGCGCTGCTGGCGCAGGACCTGCTGCTGTTCGTCCTCTTCTTCGACCTGATGCTCGTGCCGTTCTTCTTCCTCACGGGGATGTACGGCACGACGACGCGGGCCGACCGCATCCGCGCGATCACGAAGCTGTTCATCTACACGCTCGTCGGCTCGCTGCTGATGCTCGCGGCCGCGATCGCGACGGCGGTGCTGAGCAAGGGCGACTCGTCGCTGAGCTTCGTCTTCTCCGACCTCGCCGCGCGCGGCGGCCTCAGCTCCGGCTCGCAGGACTGGATCTTCCTCTTCTTCGCCGCGGCGTTCCTCGTCAAGATGCCGGCCTTCCCGCTGCACGGCTGGATGCCAGACGGCTACATGAGCATGCCGCTGCCGGTGCTCGCCGTCTTCAGCGGCGTGCTCAGCAAGGTCGCCGCCTACGGCTTCCTGCGCGTCGCCCTGCCGCTGTTCCCCGAGGGCGCCCAGCGCTTCCAGACGCTGCTGCTGCTGATCGCGCTGGCCTCGATCCTCTACGGCTCGGCGATGGCCTTCACGACCACGCAGACGCGGCTGATCCTCGGCTACTCGTCCATCGCCCAGCTCGGCTTCATCGTCCTCGGGATCTTCTCGCTGCGGGCCGACGGGGCTCAGGGCGCCCTGCTGCAGACGGTCAACCACGGCATCGTCGTCGCGCCGGCGTTCTTCATCGTCGCGCTGCTGGCGGCGCGCGTCGGCGGCTCCGAGGACCTGCGCGACATGGGCGGCCTCGCCTTCCGCGCGCCGGTGCTCGCGGTGATGTTCCTGATCGTCGCGCTCGCCAACCTGGCGATGCCGGGATCGTCGAACTTCGCCGGCGAGTTCCTGATCCTGCTCGGCGTCTTCCAGGCCAAGGCGGCGATCGCCGTCGTCGCCTTCACCGGCGTCGCGATGGCCAGCGTCTACACGCTGCGGCTGTTCATCCGCTCGATGCACAACCGCGTCGCGAGCGACGCGCAGTCGCGTGAGATGACGCTCGCCGACGGGCTCGTCCTGGTGCCGCTCGTGCTCTGCATCATCGCCCTGGCGCTGTACCCGCAGCTCGCGCTCGACCGCTCTGAGCCGTCGGTCAAGGCGACGCTCGGCGCGCAGGCGACACCGGCGCTCGCGGCGACGGAGGTCGGGCGATGATCCTCGCCGTCGCCAAGAGCACGGCGCAGGCGCCGCACATCGACTGGGCGGCGCTGTCGCCGATCGTCGCGCTGCTCGCCGGCGCGACGCTCTTGCTCCTGCTGGGGCTGTTCCGCGACCGGGCAGTGCGCGAGACCGCCGTGCCGGCGCTGGCGATCGTCGCCTTCGCCGCCGCCGCGGGGCTCTCTATCTGGCAGTGGGACACCAACACGAGCCTGATCTCGGGCGCGCTGCGCGCCGACGAGCTGGCGATGGCGCTGAACCTGATCTTCTGCGTCGCGGGCATCGCGACGGTGCTGCTGTCGTGGCGCTCGGTCGCCCCGCGCGAGGCCGCGCACGGCGAGTACTACGCGCTGATCCTGACCGCCGCGGCCGGCATGGCGGTGCTCGTCGGCTCGACGAACCTCGTGACGCTGTTCCTCGGCTACGAGCTGCTGTCGATCCCGCTCTACGTGCTCTGCGCGACCGAGATGCGCCGCGCCACCTCGCTCGAGTCCGGACTCAAGTACCTGATCGTCGGCTCGGTCGGCTCCGCGACGCTGCTCTACGGCCTGGCGATGCTCTACGGCGCGACCGGCTCGACCGACTTCTCCGGCATCGCCGCGAAGCTCTCGACCGGCGACCTCGTCCACGACCCGCTGCTGCTGACGGGTATCGCGCTGTCGCTCGTCGGCATCGCGTTCAAGGCCTCGGTCGCGCCGTTCCACCAGTGGACGCCCGACGTCTACGAGGGCGCCCCGACGCCGGTGACGGCGTTCATGGCCGTCGCGACGAAGGCCGCCGCGATCGGCGTCGCACTGCGGCTGTTCGACGTCGCGCTCGTCGACGCCCAGCCCGACTGGGGCCCGATCCTCGCCGCGCTGGCCGCGGTGACGATCATCGTCGGCAACGTCGGCGCGCTCGGGCAGAGCTCGCTCAAGCGCCTGCTCGCCTACTCGTCGGTCGCGCAGGCCGGCTACATGCTCGGCGGCATCGTCGTCTCGTCGCGGCTCGGGTTGCAGGCGACCGTCTTCTACCTGGCCGTCTACATGCTGATGAACCTCGCAGCCTTCGCGGTGATCGTGATCCGCGAGCGCGAGACGAGCTTCGGTGACGACATCGCCGCGGTCGAGGGGATCGGCGCCGACCGCCCGCTGCTGGCGTGGCCACTGACGATCGCGATGCTCGGCCTCGCCGGCATCCCGGCGACCGCCGGCTTCATCGGCAAGGTCTATCTGATCGACGCGCTCGTCGACGGCGGCTACACGTGGCTCGGCGTCGTGATCGTGATCGGCTCGATGATCTCGCTCGGGTACTACCTCAAGGTCGTCGTCGCGATCTGGATGCGGCCAGCGCCGGCGTCGGCTCCGGCGCTCGCCGGCGCCGCGCTCGACGCTCCGGCCAGCGAGCTTCCCGCCTCCGCCGTCGGCGGAGGCGAGGTCTACTTCGTCGCGCTGCTGTTCGGCGCCGCGACGCTCTTCTTCGGGATCATCCCGACACCGCTGTTCAAGCTGGCCGAGCACGCCGGCCGCTCGCTCGGGCTGCTGTAGCGAGCATCCGCCCCTGGCGCCGGTGCTCGCCTCGAGCACGTCGGTTGCGATAGAAGGGGCGCATGGAAGAACTGATCCCCGGCGTGTTCCACTGGACCGCCTATCGCGACACCATCGGGCAGGACGTTCACTCCTACTACGTCGTCGGTGCCCGAGCAGTCATCGACCCGATGCTGCCCGACGAGGGTCTCGGGTGGTTTGAGGGCGAGCGACATCCGGACTGCGTCGTGCTCAGCCAGCGCCATCACTGGCGCGACTCGGCCGCGTTCGGCGTGCCGGTGCGCTGCCAGGAGGACGGCGCCCGCCTGCTCGCGCCCGATCGCCCGTCAGAGCCGTTCGCCTATGGCGACGAGCCGGCACCCGGGATCGTCGCGTACCCGGTCTGGGCCGCCGGCTGGCCAGGTGAGACCGCACTGCACCTGTCCCACGCCGGTGCGGTCGTTCTCGCAGACGCGGTGATCCGCGACGCGAGCGGCGCGCTGGCCTTTGTACCCGACCAGTTCCTGGGCGATGACGCCGGAGAGGCGAAGCGCGAGCTGTCCGCCGGCCTGACGCGGCTGCTCGACCTCGACTTCGACGCGCTGCTGCTCGCACATGGCGATCCGGTCGCGAGCGGTGGCAAGGACGAGCTGAGCCGCTTCCTCGCATGACCCTGGCGGCAGCCTCCGTTGCAGGCGGTAACCAACCGCAACGTGCGACGTACTTCGTGCGCAACATCACACGTCGACGTTTCACGAAAGGAAACGGGACATGACGTTCATCAAGCGCCTCGAGCCCCTCTGGCTCGTCCTGGTCATCATCGCTGGCCTCAACTGGGCGATCGTCGCCCTCTTCGACACCAACGTGATCTCGGACGTTCTCGGCGGCGGCACCCTGACCGACATCGCCTACGTCGCCATCGGCGTGGCAGCTCTGACGTTCGTGCCGCGGCTGCTCGAGGACCTGCGCCTCGGCGACCGTATGCACGCGCACGGCCACTGACCGAGACCATCGTCGCGACCACCGCGCCGCTTCTGCGAGGATGCGGCGCGGTGCGCATCTCAGCGAAGGTCGACTACGCCGTCCGGGCAGCGATTGAGCTCGCCCACAACCCCGACGGCCCCACGAAGGGCGACGCGATCTCGCGTGCACAGCAGATCCCGCTCAAGTTCCTCGAGAACATCCTCGCGGACCTGCGCCACGCCGGGATCGTCCGCAGCCAACGCGGCGCCGACGGCGGCTACTGGCTGGCCAAGCCGGCCCGCGAGATCAACGTCGCCGACATCATCCGCGCCGTCGAGGGGCCGCTGGCGTCGATCCGCGGCGAGCGCCCGGAGTCGATCGACTACGAGGGCACCGCGGAGCCGCTGCAGCAGGTCTGGATCGCGGTCCGCGCCTCGCTGCGCAGCGTCGTCGAGCGCGTGACGCTGGCCGATCTCGCCGCGGCGAAGCTGCCGGCCAAGATCGAGAAGCTCGCCAGTGATCCGGAGGCCTGGACGACGCGCTGAGCGTCGGCGCCAGCGGGTACAGTCGCCGACCCCGTGCGCTACCCGGTCGAGACCTTCAGCGACGCCGAGCGGGCACTGCTCGCGCCGCGCTTCAGCAACATCGACCAGCCGGTCTTCGCGCTCGTCGGCCTGTCCGAGACGGTCAAGGGCGCGCTGTTCGCGCGCTACTCGCGCTACCAGGGGACGCTGCGGCGTCTCTACCTCGACGAGTTCGCCGACTCGTTCACCGATGCGCCGTCCTTCGACGCCGCCGAGAGCGAGCACGCCGCGGCGCTCTACGAGCGGATCTTCGTCGGCTACGGCGACGACTCCGTCGCGCAGCTCGGCGGCGCGCACGTCGCCTGCGAGTGGGTCAGCAACGTGCTGACGAAGGTGCTGCAGCGACCGCGTCTCGCCGCCTACCTCGAGCAGTCGACGCGCTACATCGCCTACGACGCGCCGATGGGCGCGGACGACCACCGCTACCGCTACTACCGCGACGACGAGCTCGGGCCCGAGTACGAGCGGGCGATGGACGCGATCTTCGCGATCTACGCGAACCTGCTGCCGCGCGTCATCGCCTGGGCCGACGAGACCTATCCGGCGCCGGACGGCGAGCCGACCGCCGCGCACCGCCGCGCGATCAAGGCCAAGGCGCTCGACCTGCTGCGCGGCCTGCTGCCGGCGGCGTCGCTGTCGCACATGGGCATCTACGCGTCGGGGCAGACGTATGAGCAGCTGATCCTGCATCTGCTCGCGCACCCGCTGCCCGAGGCGCGGCACGTCGGCCGCGGGATCCTCGAGTCCGTCCAGGCCGTCATGCCGAGCTTCGTCAGCCGCGTCGAGCGGCCTGACCGCGGCGGCGAGTGGGTCACCTACCTCGAGACGCGCGAGCGCGCCGCCGAGCGCTGGGTCGCGCGGCTCGGGCTCGACCGCGAGCGAGACGCCGAGTCCGCGCGCCCGTCGGTGCGGCTGCTGCACGTCGACGGCGACGAGGGGGCACTGCTGTCGTCGCTGCTGTTCGAGGCCGCCGGCGCCGACGAGGAATCGGTGCGGATCCGCGTCGACGCGCTCAGCACCGAAGAGCGCACGGAGCTGCTGGCAGACCTCGTCGGCCAGCGCTCGAACCGCCGCCACCGCCCCGGGCGCGGCTTCGAGGCGCTGCGCTACCGCTTCGAGATCGTCAGCGACTACGGCGCCTTCCGCGACCTCCAGCGCCACCGGATGCTGACCGTGCAGTGGCAGAAGCTGACGCCGGACCTCGGCGCAGGCGTCCCCGAGGAAGTCGTCGCGGCGGGCGCCGGCGACGACTACCAGCGGGCGCTCGAGCTCTCGCGCGAGGCGTACGAACGGCTGATCTCGTCCGGCCACGACACGCGCGAGGCGATGTACGCGCTGTGCCTCGGCTACCGCATCCGCTACGTGCTCGACCTCAACGCGCGCGAGGCGATGCAGCTGATCGAGCTGCGCTCGGGCCGCGAGGGCCATCCCTCCTATCGCGCCGTCGCGCACGAGATGCACGCCCAGATCGCCGCCGTCCATCCGGCGGTTGCGGGCGCGATGCGCCACGTCGACACCGACACCGAGCCACGGCTCGAGCGGATCCTGTCGGAGATGCGCACGCAGGCGAAGCTGGACGCCCGCTCAAGCGGGTAGTCCGTCCTCGCGTTTCAGCCTCCGCGCTTGCGAAGCGAGGAACGGCGTCGAGTGAACCGCGGTAGCCACGCCGACCCGGACTGGCTCGCCAACGGCTCGTCCTGGTAGCGCTCGGCGAGCCAAGCGGTCGCCGCACGGAGGTCACCGTCGGCGGCGGCGGCGCGCAGCTTCGTCGCGCCGCCCCCCTCCGCGAGCAGCTCGCGTGCTCGCGCGATCCCCGCCCCGCAACCGATCCGGTCGCCGACAGGCGCAAGCACGTCAAGCAGCCGGCCGAGGTGCTCGATCGTGACGACGTCCTCACCGGTCTCGAGGTCGCGCATCGTTCCGGCGATGCCGAGCCGCGCGGCCGAGAGGCGGTTCTCGGCGATCATCCAGGTCGGCACCGCCGGCAGCCGCTCGCCGGCGTCGAAGCGCTCCGCGAGCCATGTCGCGAGCGCGTGGCAGACGGCGGCGACGGCCTCGGCGTCGGCGAGCGAGGCCTGGGCGTCGGGCACGCGCAGCTCGAGCGTGCCGTGGGCGCGATGCGGCCGCATCTCCCACCACCAGGATGCCTCGTCGCCGGCCCAGGCGAGACCTTCTGCGAGCTCCTGCCACGAGTGCAGCAGCGGTGGCAGGCCCTGGAACGGCAGCAGCGTGCAGATCAGCGGCCGCACCGAGGCGCACCCGGTGTCGCGCCCCTCGTAGAAGGGCGCGTTGGCCGCCAGCGCCGCCAGCTCCGGCAGGTAGGACCGCAGCGCGTTGTAGACGGCCAGCGCGCGCTCGGATCCGCGAACGCAGACGTGCACCTGCAGCGACGCGACCTGCTGGCGCAGCGCGAAGCTTCCATAGCGAGCGACGGCACGGTCGTAGTGCGGGCTGCGGTTGAGCTCGCCCTCGCCGGCGGCGAACGGATGTACGCCGACGCACGCCGGACGGACGCCGACGGCACTCGCGGCGGCCAGCAGCGCGCGGCGGCCCTCCGCTACAGCGGCGATCGCGGCCGGAACGTCGGCGGCGGGCTCGGTCGCCGCCTCGACCTGCCCCGCCGGCGCCTCACGCTTGAGCAGGGCGCCGTCGGCCGCGGCCGCGACGACCGCGAGGCCGACGGGAGCGAGGTCGAGCGTCTCGGCGTCGAGCAGCATCGCCTCCTCCTCGATGCCGACCGTGATCGGCGCCGGCTCGTCGAAGATCGCGCGCAACTCCTCTGCGCGCGCGGCGACTTCGGGCAGCAGCGCAGGGGGCACAGCCGCCTCCTACCCGAAACTGCCGCCGGCTACGACAACGAATTTCCGGCTACTCGTCGCCGTCGGCCTGGCGCTGCTTGATCTTCTGCTCGAGCTGCGCCATCACGTCGGGGTCGCGCAGCGTCGTCACGTCGCCGAGCTCGCGGCCTTCGGCGATGTCGCGCAGCAACCGCCGCATGATCTTGCCCGAGCGCGTTTTCGGCAGGTCTCCGGACCAGATGATCCGACCGGGGCGAGCGAACTTGCCGATGTGCCCTGCGACCGTTGCCCGGATCTCCTCGATCAGCTCGTCGGAGCCTTCATCCTCGGTGCCGGCGAGCGTCACGAACGCCGCGATCGACTGCCCGGTGAGCTCGTCGGTCTGGCCGATCACCGCCGCTTCGGCGACCTTCGGATGACTGACGATCGCCGACTCGATCTCGGCCGTCGAGAGCCGGTGTCCGGAGACGTTGATGACGTCGTCGACGCGGCCGATGATCCAGAAGTAGCCGTCGTCGGAGTCACGGCGGGCGGCGTCGCCGACGAGGTAGGTCGTGGGCTGCTCAGGCCACTTGCTGAAGTACGTCTCGACGAAGCGCTCGTCGTCGCGATAGAGCGTGCGCAGCATGCCTGGCCACGGCTCGCGTACCGCCAGCAGGCCCTGCCCGCCGTCGTGGACCTCCTCGCCGGCCTCGTCGAGCACGGCCGCGTCGATCCCCGGAACCGGCGTGCCTGCCGAGCCTGGCTTGGTGTGCTGCGCCCCCGGCAGCGTGGTGATCATGATCCCACCGGTCTCGGTCTGCCACCACGTGTCGACGATCGGGCAGCGTCCCTCGCCGACGACCTCGCGGTACCACAGCCAGGCCTTCGGGTTGATCGGCTCGCCGACCGTGCCGAGCAGCCGCAGCGAGGAGCGGTCGGCCTTCTCGACGTGCTCGACGCCCCACTTCATGCAGGCGCGGATCGCGGTCGGCGCCGTGTAGAGGATCGTCACGCCGTAGCGCTCGACGAGCTCCCACCAGATGCCCTTGTGCGGGTAGTCCGGCGCGCCCTCCCACATCACCGACGTCGCACCGTTGAGCAGCGGCCCGTAGACGATGTAGGAGTGGCCGGTGATCCAGCCGACGTCGGCCGCCGCCCAGTAGACGTCCTCGTCGGCGTTGAGGTCGAAGACCGTCCTGTGCGTCCAGGCGACGTGCGTCAGATAGCCGCCGGTGGTGTGCAGGATGCCCTTCGGTGCCGCGGTCGAGCCCGAGGTGTAGAGCACGAACAGCGGCGTCTCGGCGTCGAACGCCTCGGCCGGGCAGACGGCGTCGGCCGCCGCGACGACCACGTCGTAGAAGACGTCCTTGTCGCCCATCGGGCAGTCGTCGCCTGCATGGCGCACGACGACGCAGGGCAGCTCCGGCATGCAGCTGTCGACCGCCTGCTTGATCGCCGCGGTCCGGCCCTTGCGGCGCGCCCCGTCGACGGTGATCAGCAGCTTCGCGTCGGAGAACGCCATCCGCTCGGCGACCGACTCGGCGCTGAAGCCGCCGAAGACGACGTTGTGGACGGCGCCGATCCGCGCGCAGGCGAGCATCGCCACCGCGACCTCGGGAATCATCGGCAGATAGATCCCGACGACGTCGCCCTTCGCGACGCCGAGGCCTTTGAGCGCGTTGGCCAGCCGCTGGACGTCGGCGAGCAGCTCGGCGTAGGTGAGGTCGCGCTCCTCGCCCTCCTCGCCGCGCCAGTGGTAGGCGACGCGGTCGCCGCGGCCGGCGTCGACGTGACGGTCGAGGCAGTTGTGCGACGCGTTCAGCGTGCCGCCGGGAAACCACTTGTAGAACGGCGCCCGCGAGTCGTCGAGCACGCTGTCCCAGCCGGACTCCCAATCGAGCAGCTGCTCGGCCCGCCGCGCCCAGACCGCGACCGCGTCGCCGACCTGCTCACGTTCGCTGATGTTCGCTGCCGCGGCGAAGGCCGCGGGCGGATCGAAGCGCTCGACGTCCAGCAGCTCGTCGAGCCTCTGCTCGAGCGTTGGCTCGCGCGCCGCCATCGCGATCGCTCGCTAGCCGCCGCCTTCGGCGCGCGCCTCGAGCAGCTCCTGGCGCGACGGCCACGGCTCGGCCTTGCCGCTCGCCCAGGCCGGCGGCGCCGCCCGCGGTGAACGGCCGGAGATCAGCACGCCGAGCGCGACCAGCCAGAACGCCTGAACGATCGGCAGTGCCGTGACCTGCAACACGAAGAGCAGGCCGGAGAGGATCCCGAGCACGCCCATGAACCGCGTCAGCAGGCCGACCCGCATGGCGTTGAGCGCAACCATCACGAAGCCGATCGCGAGCGCGACCATCGCGATGTAGAGGATCAGCGAGCCGACGACGTAGGCCGGAGACGCCATCGCGTCGTGGGCGGCGAGCGTGCCGTGGTCCGACGAGCCGGCGAAGTTCGACAGCGAGATGTCACGCGCGATCTGGCGCGTCATCGTGCCGGCGAAGTAGCCGACACCGCCGATCGCGAGGGCGATCAGCGCCGCCTGGCCCATGCCGGGCTTGCGCGCGCGGGTCGAGAGGAAGAGGAAGACGATCGTCACCGCGGCGAGCAGGCCGCCGAGCGCCCACATCAGCTGGCCGAGCGTGAGCACGAGGGAGTGATCGTGCAGGAACAGCGCGATCTCGGTGCGCAGCCCGCCGTCAGCCGGCGGCGCTCCGGCCGCGTCGCGCAGCCCGTCGAGCAGCGTCGTCTGCGGGGAATCGCTCAGTGCCACGCCGGTGACGAGCGCCCCCGCGATCAGCAGGACGCCGGCAAGGATCGCCACGATCGCCGCACGCGGACGCTGCTCGGCTTCCCACGCAAGGGTCTCGTCGACAGTCGTCGGAAGCGCCACGGCGGCGATTCTATGGGGCAGCGGCACTCGGCGTCGGCGATCGCAGCGAAACGGCGCCGGCCCGATCATCCGCGGAGCTACGATGTCGGCATGGAAGGCTTCGGTGGCATGTTCGGCGATCCCGACGAGCTCCAGCGGCGGCTGGCGGAGATGGCCGAGCAGTTGCAGGGATCGCAGAAGATCGCCTGGGCCGACAACGCGATCGGCCTCGCCGTCAACATGACGGTCGCGGCGATCAACCGGATCAACGTGCAGGGAACGCCGGAACAGCAGGCCGAGCAGATCCGCGCGGTGATGGCGACGGTCTTCCCCGAGGCTGTCGCGCTCGTGCGCGAAGCCCGCCAGGGCCTGGCATAACCACCTAGCTCTCGGCGACGCGGGCCTCGCGGCCGGCGGCGATCACTTCCCTGAAGCTGCGGAAGCGGAAGATGACGACGATCGCGAAGAAGCCGAGCGCGAGGCTGAAGATCGCGATCGCGATCTGCTGGCCGACCGAGTAGGCGGCCGCGCCGCCACCGAAGACCTTGACGAGGAACGCCTGCTGGACGCCCGCCCCGCCGGGGGTGAACGGCAGCAGCGAGGCGATCGCGTTGACACCGAGCACGAGCAGCACGTTGCGCACGGAGCCGCCGACCTCGAACGCCTCGAGCAGGCACCAGAACGCCGCGAAGCGAAACAGCCAGCCGCAGAACTGGACGGCGAAGACCTCGCGCAGATAGCGCTGGCGGTCGAAAAGGATCGTCACGCCCTGGCGCACGCGCGCCCAGAAGAGCGTGATCCGCCGGCTGAGGACGGCGAACGCGATCAGCGCCAGGATCGCCAGCGCGGTGACGAGGAACAGCGTGAAGCGCAGGTGACCGGCGAAGAACGACAGGTCGAACGCGCCGAGCGAGGAGAAGTCCGGGGGCTTCGGGAAGACGCCCTGGGTGAACGCGAAGATCAGCACCGGGACCGCGATCACGGCGTCGTAGACGGCCTCGACGAAGAACGAGGAGCCGATGGCCGGGTAGGTCGAGCCGGGGACGGACGTGCGGACCAGGAACAGCTTCATCACGTCGCCGCCGCGGGCCGGGACGATGTTGTTGAAGCCGTAGGCGGCGACGTAGGCGCCCCAGATCCGCCGCCACTGAATCCGCTCGTCGGGATACGCCGCGCGCAGGACGTTGAAGTACGCGCGCGAGCGGAACGTCAGGTAGATGCCGAACAGCACCAGACCGAGCAGCAGCGGCACCCAGCGCACGGACGCGAGGTTGGAGAGGAACGTGTCGACGGCGTCGAAGAAGTCGTCGATCGATGCCGTCGGCAGAGCGATCATCGTGCGAGACCCAAGGCCGCGTAGATCGCCGGGTCCGCCAGCGACGGCGCGATCAGATCGGCGCCGTCGAGCGCGACGCCCGGAAGCGACGGCACGGCGATCGCGAACATCCCGGCGGCACGCAGCGCCGTCAGCCCGGTCTGCGTGTCCTCGAGCCCGGCGCAATTCGCCGGCTCGGCGCCGAGCGCCGCGCAGGCGGCGAGGTAGATGTCAGGCGCCGGCTTCGGCTGCTCGACGTCCTGCGCCGTCAGCACGGTGTCGAAGCGGCCGGCCAGCCCGGACACCTCGAGCGCGCGGGCGACGAAGTCGCGGCGCGAGTTCGTCGCGAGCGCGGTCGGCCGCCGATCCTCCGCCAGCGCGTCGAGCAGCGCGACGGCGCCGGGCATCGGCTCGACACCGTCGAGCAACGTCGCCATCACACGCTCGTGCAGCTCGGCCATCAGCGCGGCCCCCTCCCCGGGCATCTCCAGCATCCGCTCGAGTTTGACGGCCGCGACGGCCGCAGACGAGCCGATGATGTCGCGCTTGTGCTCGTCCGTGAAGACCGAGCCATGCGCGAGGAACAGCGCCTGCTCGGCACGCGTCCACGCGACCTCGGTGTCGAGCAGCAAGCCATCGTTGTCGAACACCACCGCGGCCGGCGGCGCGCCCGTGGCTGCGGTCACTCGGCCCACTCGCCGGCGAGCCGCACGAGCGTCGCCGCGGCGGCGGCCATGTCCTGCACGGTGACCCACTCACGTGGCGAGTGGAACTCGTGCCCGCCGGCGAAGATGTTCGGTGTCGGCAGCCCCTTGGCGCTGAGCATCGAGCCGTCCGTGCCGCCGCGGATCGGCTCGCGGATCAGCTCGATCCCCTCCGCCGCGATCGCGCGCGCGGCGCGCTCGACGATCTCAGGGAACGGCGCCAGATGCGCGCGCATGTTGGGGTACTGCGGCCGCACGTCGAAGTGGTAGCTCGCGCGCGGCTCCGCGCCGACGACCTCGTCGACCGTGCGCCGCAGCAGCTCGACGTGCTCGGCCAGCAGCTCGTCGTCGAAGTCACGGACGATGAAGCGCAGCGTCGCCGTCGGCGTGCCGCCCTCGACGAGGATCGGATGGATGAAGCCCTCGCGGCCAGACGTCGTCTCCGGCGTCAGCCGGTCGGCCGGCAGCGCCGCGAGCACGCGGCCGGCGAGCCGCGCCGCGCTGACGAGCTTGCCGGTGGCGAAGCCGGGATGGACGTCGACGCCGGAGATCGTCACGAGCACCTCGGAGCCCGAGAACGTCTCGTCCTGGAGCTCGCCGCGCGTCGAGCCGTCGACCGTGTAGGCGCAGCGCGCGCCGAACCGCTCGACGCCGAACAGCGTCGCGCCCTCGCCGACCTCCTCGTCCGGCGTGAAGCCGATCCGCAGCGTTGGCCGCGGCAGCTCGGGGTGCGCGGCGAGATGGGCGACGGCGGCCATGATCTCCGCGACGCCGGCTTTGTCGTCGGCGCCGAGCAGCGTGTCGCCGCTGGCCGTGACGAGGTCCTCGCCGGCCTTGTCCGCGAGGCCGGCGAGCTCGGCCGGATCGAGCACGACGGCGGCCCGCGGCAGCTCGATCCGCGCGCCGTCGTAGTCGCGATGCACGATCGGCTCGACGCCCGCGCCCGAGACCTCGGGGCTGGTGTCGACGTGGGCGATCAGCCCGATCACCGGCCCGCTGCCCTCGAGCGTGGCGAAGACGTAGCCGTTGTCGTCGAGCTCGGCGTCCGCGAGCCCGATCGCATGCAGCTCCTCGACGAGCAGCGCCCCCAGCTCGAGCTGGCCTGGCGTGCTCGGGCTCCCCGCGCGGTCGAGCACCGAGCGGGTGTCGATGCGGACGTAGCGGAGGAAGCGCTCGAGCACGTCCTCGGCGAGCGCCTCGGCCAGCGGCGAGGTGAAGCCCATGACGGTCAGGCCGCCGTGAGCTCCCGCAGCGCCTTGAGCACTTCCTCGTCGTGCGTCTTCGGCGACGCGCTCGGGATCACGTGGCGGACGACGCCCTCCTCGTCGAGGATGAACGTCGAGCGCTGGACGCCGAAGTAGGTTCGGCCGTAGTTCGTCTTCTCGCCCCAGACGCCGTACGCCTCAGAGACCGCGTGGTCCTCGTCCGCGAGCAGGGTGAAGTTGAGCCCCTGGCCGTCGTGGAACTTCTTCACGGCCTTGACGGGGTCGGGCGAGATCCCGAGCACCGTCGCGCCTGCCGACGCGTAGTCGCCGCGGTGGTCGCGGACGCCGCAGGCCTGGGTCGTGCAGCCCGGCGTGTCGGCCTTGGGATAGAAGTAGAGGACGACCTTGCCGCCGCGCAGATCCGAGAGCGTGACGGGGTTGCCGTCCTGGTCCGGAAGGGTGAAGTCGGGGGCGGGCTGACCGGATTCGAGCATCCGATCAGCCTAAGCCCTGCGCCGATCTGAGCGTGGGGTGCCTACAGCACGTTGAGTTGAGACGCTGCGCGCTCGGTGAACCGCGGCATGACCTGCTCGGAGAACAGGCGCATCGACGTCTCGTTGATGGCGCGCGTGTTGCCCGACCATTCGCCGATGAAGCGCACGAGGACGTGGTTGATGCCGAGGTCGGCGATCCGCTGGATCTCGGCCGCGAGCGTCTCGGGGGTGCCGGCGATCGTGGCCAGGAAGTCGGTGCCCTTGGCGAAGCCGGCGGCGGTCGGGCCCTGCGGGCCGACCGACGGCCCGACGACGGGCGTGGGGCTGTTGCCGAGGAAGCGCCGGCGACGCTCCATCTGCTCGGCCTCTGCCTCACGCGCGGCCTCGGCAGCCTCCTGCTCGGTCTCGGCGACGACGACGCTGAGCAGGTCGACGGTCGACCAGCGCAGGCACTCCTCGACCACCTCCGGCGGGTGGCCGGAACCGGCGAGGTGCTCGTGGTAGAGCGCCGCCTGGGTGGTGAGGTCGGCGCCGAACGTGCCGAGGAAGGCGGGCAGGCCGCGCTGGGCCGATTCGATCACGGCCTCGTCGCGACGCCCGGTGCGGATGATCGTCGGTCGCTGCCGGCGATAGGGAGACGGGACGACGGGCTTGACGACGCGACCGCGGTAGAGCTCGGTCTCGAACTCGTAGGGCTCGCCGCCTTCGTAGGCCCACAGCCGGTCCATGATCTCGAGCCCTTCGCGCGCCGCGCGGCCCGACTGATGGTGCTCGTCGGCGAGGCCGAACGCGGGCGCCTCGACCCCGGCGAAGCCGCTGCCGACCCCGTAGAGCGTGCGTCCCTTCGTCAGATGGTCGAGCAGGTTCATCTGCTCGACCAGGCGCACCGGGTGGTAGTACGGAGCCGACAGGACGCCGAAGCCGAGATAGCGCTCAGCCGGGATCTGCGCGGCGAGGTACGCCCCGAGCTGCAACGGGGAGCTGTGCCAGGGACCGCGGAAGTGGTGCTCGGTGTACCAGGGATTGAAGCCGAGCTCGCACGCCCGAAGCGACTGATCGACGGCCGCCGCGATGACGCGCTCCTCGCTCTCGTAGGAGAACTCGTCGGCATCGAACCACATCGTCAGGACCATCGTCGAGAAATCCATCGGCTGGAACCTCCTGCCCCGAATGCTGGGCTACATGAGCATGCTCAACGAGCCTTGTACCAGGTCCGGACGAATGACCAGAGCCTCGCCGATCCGCATACTGGTCCGATGACCACCGTGGGCGTCGTGCATCCAGGCGAGATGGGCGTGGCGCTGGCGGCCTCGCTCACGGCCGCAGACAACCGTGTGATCTGGGCATCCACGGGTCGGTCCGCGGCGACGGCGGCCCGTGCCGGCGAGCACGGCCTCGAGGACGTCGGCGAGCTCGAGGCGGTCGCTAGCGAGAGCGACGTGATCCTGTCGATCTGCCCGCCACACGCGGCCGTCGGCGTCGCACGCGCGCTCACCGGTTTCGGCGGCCTCTACGTCGACGCCAACGCGATCGCGCCGGGCACGGCGCAGGAGGTCGCCGCGGTGGTCGGCGCGAGCGGCGGCACGTACGTCGACGGCGGCGTCATCGGCCCGCCTCCGTGGACGGCCGGGACGACGCGCCTCTACCTCTCGGGCCGCGGTGCCGATCAGGCCGCGAAGCTGTTCGACGGCTCGGTCGTCGACGCCCGCGTGATCTCGCCGACAGCGGCGACGGCGGCGTCGGCGCTGAAGATGACCTACGCGGCGTGGACGAAGGGCAGCGACGCGCTGCTGCTGGCGATCGAGGCGACGGCGGAGCGCCTCGACGTCGCCGACGCACTGCACCGCGAGTGGTCCGAGAGCCAGCCGCAGCTCGCCGCCCGCTCCCAGCGAGCAGCCGAGGCGGCAGCGGAGAAGGGCTGGCGCTGGACGGGTGAGATGGAGCAGATCGCTGCGACGTTCGACGCGGTCGGCGTCCCCCCGGGGTTTCACCTGGCGGCCGCCGAGGTCTTCCGCGACGCCGGCTGAGCGACCCGTCGCCGACAGCCCGCCGCGAAGGCTGTCGTTACGCTCCGCCGATGGACAAGGAACTCGCGGAAACGGTGCGATGGCTGGCGGATCGCGCCGCCATCACCGACGTCATCACCGGCTTCGCCGTCGGGTTGGACACGCGCGACTGGGATCTGGTGCGCAGCTGTTTCACCGACCCGGTCGAAGTCGACTATCCGGACAGCGCCGGCGTGATGACGACCTCGCTCGACGACGTGCTGGTGAGCTCGAAGGGGTTCTTCGGCCGGCTCGACGCGACGCAGCACATCAGCGCCAACCACCAGATCACGATCGACGGCGACACGGCACGATGCGTCTCGACGTTGACTGCCCAGCACTTCCTGGCCAGCGCGGGCGATCAGCCGGTGCAGCGTCAGATCGGCTACTACGTCAACCTCCTCGTGCGCAGCGACGACGGCTGGCGGATTCGCCGGACCGAGCAGCACCAGGGCTGGACCGAGGGCAACGCCGCGGTCATGGCACACGCCGCCGAGGCGTTCGGCTAGCGCGCCGCGAAGTCGATCAGCGCCTGAGCGAGCTCTGCCGGGCGCTCGTCCGGCACGAAGTGGCCGCTGCCGGCGATCGGCCGGTCGGTGACGTCCTCGGCGACCTCTCGCATCATCTCCGCGACCATGCCGGGCGGTGCCTGCCCGGCGGCGCCACTGATCGCGAGCACGGGCATCGTCAGCTTGCCGGCCTGCTTCAGCGCGTCGCGCGTGTCCGCCGCGTCCCGCTCGAACGCCCGGTACAGCTCGAAGCCGGCACGGATCGCCTCCGGTTGTGCGTACGCCGCCGCGTACCTGTCCAGATCCTCGTCAGCGATCGTCCAGCCCTCGGCGCTGAACGTCGTGAAGAAGTGCTCGAGGTACAACCGCTCGCGACCGGCAACGAGCGCCTCGGGAAGAGCGGCCACGTTGTGAAACGCGAAGTGCCATGCGACGGTGCGTACCCAATCGAAGACCTTCGTCCCCGGGATCACCGCGTCGGCGACGGCCAGCGCCTGAACGTCGTCCGGATACCGCTGCGCGTAGGCGAACGCCACCATCATCCCGATGTCGTGACCGACCATGAACACCGGCTGATCGATGCCGAGATGGTCGCGCAGAAGCCGATGGATGTCCTCAGCCATCGTCCGCTTGTCGTAGCCGCCGGCCGGCCGCGACGAGTCACCGGCGCCGCGGTAATCGGGCGCCACCACGCGAAAGCCCGCTTCCGTCAGCGGCGGGATCACGCGTCGCCACTCCCACCAGGTCTGCGGGAAGCCGTGCAGCAGCACGCACGTCCGCGGCCCTTGGCCCGCCTCGACGTAGTGGATCCGCAGATCGGGCGCGATCGACGCGGTCCCATGGATGAATTCGACGTTGCTTGGAGGCATCGCGCCGACAGCCTACGGCGGCTCGCGACCGAACCTGCGCAGCGTGGGAACGGAGCGACCGCTACTTCAGCAGCCGCGACAGCCGGCGGTCCTTCAGCACCTTGCCACCGGTCTGCTCCTGCGGGCAGTACGACATCACGTAGTCCTCGTAGTGGACCGCTTCGAGCGTGGTACCGCAGCGCGGGCACGGCTCGCCCTGCTTGCGGTGGACCTGGAGCGGCAGCGGCAGCTTGTCGGGGATCGGCAGCGAGACGACCTGCTCGTAGTGCGCCAGCGCGCCGCCGAGCATCTCGACGATCGCGCTGCGCAGCGCCGCCGCCTGCTCCGGGCCGAGATCGTCGCCGCGCTTGAACGGCGACAGCTTCGCGAGCCAGAGGATCTCGTCGACCCATGACCTGCCGATCCCGGTGATCACGTGCTGATCGCGCAGCACGGCGTGCAGCGGCCGTGCTCCGTGCGGCGCCAGCAGCGCCGCGAGGTCGGCCGGCGGATCCGGCCACGCCTCCGGGCCCAAGCCCGCGATCGCGTCGTCGGTCGCGACCTCGTCGCTGCGCAGCAGCTTGACCCACGCCCGCTGCCGCGTGCCGAACTCGCGCAGCCGCAGCTCACGGTCGGGCTCGACGCGCACCAGCAGCCGCGACGTGCGATCGCGCGGGCCGGCGCGCTTGTCGTAGAGCTGCAGCCGGCCGGCCGACATCAGGTGCATGAGCAGCGAGAGGTCGCCGCTGACGTCGACGACGAGGTGCTTGCCGATGCGCCGCACCGCCTCAATCCGCTCGCCCTCGAGCGCCCGAAGCGGCGGGTCGAACGTCTTCAGCGCGTTGACGCCGGGCGCGACCGCCGATTCGATCGCGGCGCCGCGCAGCGCAGCGTCGAGCAGCCGCGCGGTGATCTCCACCTCCGGGAGCTCGGGCACGGCTCCATGCTAGATCGCGCCGGCGCTATGAGCCGGATGCGAGCGCGTGCAGCTCGTGAGGCCGCAGCAGCGTCAGCAGCAGCCGGTCGCTGAGATCGACGGCGGCGATGCCGGCCTTCTTGAAGGCGACGCGCGCCCCGCTGACGTCGTAGACGACCTGCGCGAAGTCGGGGTTGTGGCCGACGACCAGCAGCCGCTCGCCGTCGACCTGCCGCGCCAGCGCCAGCGCGTCGGCCGCGGTGAAGCCCTCGCGCAGCGGCTCGTGAACGATCGGGGCGGCGATGCCCAGCGCCTCGCAGGCCAGGCGTGCCGTCTCGTCGGCGCGCAGCTTCGGGCTCGTATAGACGGCGGCGAACTCAACCTCCAGCGCGCGCAGGGCGGCACCGGCGACGACCGACTGCTCCCTCCCGCGCTCGGTCAGCTCGCGGGCGGCGTCGTCGACCCGGGAGCCGTGCGCAACGGCATCTGCGTGGCGCAGCAGCCACAGTTCGGTCGCCATCAAGGCCTGGTGTATACCCGGATCGGCGGGCCGGTGTAGACCTTGCCCTCCGGCGACGTCCAGCGCAGCCGGTACTCGCGGTTCTTGGTGTACGGCACCGACTTGGTGAAGTAGCCGTGAGCGTCGGTCGTGTACGTCGCGTAGCGCGTGAAGCTGCTGCCGCGGCCGGCGAGGACGGTGACCTTGGTCTGCCTGCCCGCGGGCCGCGCCAGGCCCCAGAGCGAGACCTTCGTCGTGCTCGTCCGCAGCGCGACCAGCGGCACCGGGAACGAGCGGTACGAGATCTTCGCCCTACCGTCGGCGAACCGCAGCCCGGACTCGAAGCCGCCGTAGCGATCGCTGCCCGTACCTGGGTCGTCGTCGCGCAGGAGGTACTGCGAGAAGCCCTTGACGCGCGGCTGATTCCACGCCAGCCGTTCGGAGAGCGCGAGGAACTCGGCCTGCTTCTGCTGGCTGACGCCGACGATCGGGTCCGGCAGCGACTGGATCCCGAACTCGGTCAGGTAGATCGGCATGCTCTTTGCGATCGCGCCGGCCTTCGCCGCCTTGTCGAGCGCCGTCACGAGCCGGCTGATCGCGCCGATCGTGACGTCGTCCTTGTTCTCCGGGACGAAGTAGGGCCCGGCGGGCCGGGTGTAGGCGTGGTGGGCGTAGCCGGCCATTGCCAGCTTGCCGCAGGACGGATCGCGCTTGTAGGTCGTGCTCAGGCACAGTGCCTTGCGCAGGAACGTCAGCGGACGGACCGTCGTGGCCCCGCCGATCGGCGAGGTCTCGCCGAACAGCACCGAAGGGTTCGCCAGCCCGCCGGCCTTGAGCCCGGCGAGGCCGGCGACGAACAGCTTGCGGTACCACGACGCCGACGCGACCTGGCCCTTGAAGTACTGCGGCTTGAGGAAGTGCGGGTCGTTCGGCTCGTTCCAGATCGCGAACTGCGCGACCTTGTCGCCGTAGTGCTTGGCGACCGCCGTCATGAAGCGCTCGAATTCCGCCGGCGACGGGCGCGTGAGCGCGTCGCGACGCGCGAGCGTCGCCCAGTACGGCACCGGGCCGGTGACCGTCAGCAGCACCGGCCAGCCGCGATCGGCCGCCTCGTCGATCGCCGCGTCGTACTTCGACCAGTCATAGGCCGCGGGATCGGTCGCGTCGAAACTCGGCTTCTTGGTCGCCGTCGGGCTCGGCGCGACGTCCTTCCAGTAGAGGATCACCCGCACGCGATGCGCACCGAGGCCCGCGATCTGGCCGAAGGCCGATTCGCGCGTCGCCGGATTGAGCAGGTCGCGCGCCTCGAACGTCATCGACTGCGTGTGCGACGCGTGCGCGGGCACGACGGCAAGCGCTGCCAGAAGCAGTGCGGAGAGCAGGGATGTCGCGACGCGGCGAGCCATGGACCGGTGAGCGGACGCGGATCGCGGCGCGCTCTCTGGTCTAGCAAACCGCCCTGGAACCCAGAGGTTGCGCTCGCACGCGAAGATGCAACGACGGCGGCTGGTCGACGCTCACTCCGCGGCGGTGCCGTCGCCCTCGCGGCCGATCCGCTCGCGCAGCTCCTGTCCCCTACCCGCGGCGACCGCCCGCGCGGCACGGCTGTCCGCGAGCGGGACACCGCGTGACGCCGCGTAGTCGAGCAGCTCCTGCCGCTCCTCGCCCTCGCGGGCGGCGCGCAGGAACAGCCAGCCGAAGAGGCAGATCGTGACGATCGAGCCCTCGACCATCATCACGCTGCCGGCGACGACCTGGTCGCTGTGCGCGGAGATCCCCCAGTACGCCTCGCCGGGCCCGTAGCGGCGGTAGAGGACAGCGTTGTCCCACAGGATCACGTTGGCGAGGACCGTCCCGATCAGCCGTACGGCGATGATGTAGAGCAGCCGCGCGAGGTTGCCGAACCACGCCGGCTTCGGCAGCGGGCCGAGCAGCGCCATCCACATCGCGGCGCCGAAGCTGACGAAGAGGAAGTGCTCGAGCGCGTGGACCCACGGATGCACGATCGCGGCCTCGTACAGCCCCGGCAGGTGCCAGACGTAGAAGTCGAGCGTCCACAGCGGCAGCGCCACGAGCGGATGGCAGAGCACGCGCAGCCAGCCGAGCGCGCGAATCCGCAGGACCGGGGCCAGCAGCGGCCCGGTCAGGCCGAGCACGAGCAGCAGCGCGCCGATGTCGGCGATCAGCAAGTGCTCGGCCATGTGGACCCAGAACAGCTCCTCGGCAACGTGTCCGACCGGCGACGCGAGCGTGACGACGATCAGCGTCAGGCCGCCGAAGAAGCAGGCCTGCCGCCAAACCGGGACGGCGCGCGGCGTCATCGCCAGCGTCCGCACGCGCATCGCGTAGAGCAGCGCGACGACGACGATCGGCCCGAGTTGCACCGGTGCGAGCACCGGGCCGCCGAGGTGCGCGAGCGGCATCATCCGGCGCTGACCATCGCGATGCCGGCCATCGCCGTGATGACGCCCAGCCCCTGCACACGTGACATCCGCTCGTGCAGAATCAGCTGGGCGAGCAGGATCGTGACGACGGGGTACAGCGAGCCGACAACGGCCACGATCGCGAGCGCGCCGTGCGTGTTGGCGAGCGCGTAGAGGCCCGTCGCGGTGAGGTCGACGAGGCCGATCGCGACGAGCGGCAGGCGATCGGCCGGCGGCGCCAGCATCGCGTGGCCCTGACGCCGCACGACGAAGAAGATCACCGGCAGCAGCGGCAGGCGGCCGGCAGTCAGCAGCCAGAGGACCGAGCCGTCCGCGGCGACGTCGCCGAACGTGAAGTAGCCGCCGAAGCCGAGCGCGGCGGCGAGCGCCAGCAGCAACGCGGCGCGGCCGGCGCGGCGCCGCGCGTGGTCGTCGTGCGGCGGCTCGCGCGAGGCAAGCACGACGCCGGCGAACGTGACGACGAGCCCGCACGCGACCACCGCGCCGAGCGCGTCGCCGGTCGCGATCCCGACGATCACCGGCAACGTCACGCCCGCCGCCGAGATCGGGGCGACGACGCTCATCGTCCCGATCGCGAGCCCGCGGTAGAACGCGGCGAGGCCGCCGAGGCCGCAGGCGCCGGCGATGACCGAGAACAGCAGCGTGCGCCCGTCCGGCCACGGCTCGGCGGTGACGAGGATCGCGATCAGGCCGGCGACGAGCCCCGAGCACTCGACCCAGAGCAGCACGACGGCGACCGGAAGCCGGCGGCTCTTGAGCCCCGCGGCGAAGTCCGAGAAGCCCCACGTGATGGCGGCTGCGAGCGAGAGCGCGACGGCGGTCACGACAGGCATCATGGCCGACCGCCGCCGCGAGTAGATTCGTGTCGTGACGGAAGCGCGACACGAGCTCGAGACGCTGCGTTCCGCGCTCGCCGAGCAGACTGAGGAGACCGAGCAGCAGCTCGGGCGCTACGCGGCCGCGCTGGCCGAGAGCTTTCAGCGCGAGCAGGAGCACGTGCGACGCCTGCGCGATTCCTACGTGGCGACCGTCCGCGCGCTCGCCAACGCGGTCGAGGCCCGCGACGCCTACACCGGCAAGCATGCCGAGCGCGTCGCCGCCTACGGCCTGGCGATCGCGCGCGCCGGCGACCTCGCGCTCGCCCATGATCCCGAGATCGAGTTCGGCTTCCTGCTGCACGACGTCGGCAAGGTCGCCGTCCCCGACGCGATCCTGTTCAAGCCCGACCGGCTGACCGACGTCGAGCGCGTGGTGATGGAGCGCCACACGATCATCGGCTGGGAGATCCTGCGCGATGTCGACTTCCTCGCCGAGGCGAAGCTCGTCGTTCGCCACCACCACGAACGCTGGGACGGCGGCGGCTACCCGGACGGGCTCGCTGGCGCCGAGATCCCGCTGGCGGCGCGTGTGTTCTGCATCGCCGACACGTTCGACGCGCTGACGACCGATCGCCCCTACCGGCCCGGCATGGACGCCAACCGCGCCCGCGACGTGATCGCCGCGAACGCCGGAACGCAGTTCGACCCCGACGTCGTCGAGGCGTTCTACGACGTCGTCGAACTGTCGGACATCGCCCGCGAGATCCGCTAGCGGACGCGGATCGTCGTCCGCATGCCTTTGGCGACGTGGCCGGGCTTGACGCAGAGCAGCTTGTAGGTGCCGCGCTTGAGCAGTTGCGTCCGCAGCGTCCCGTTTTCGTCGGGCTTGATGTCGGGCGTGATCGCCGACTTGTAGCCGGACGGGCCTACGACCTGGAGGTTGTGGTCGTCCTCGCCGTAGTTGTGGATGTTGAAGACGACGCGGCCGCGCTTGACGCTCTCGCGGTAGGCGCTGATCCGCCACTCACGCTCGCCGACGCCGACCGGCGTCAGCGGGCTCGCCGCGACGGTGGCGAGCAGCAACGGCAGCATCACGCAACCAGCTTCAGGCGGCCGAACGACCCCGCACGTGGGATCACCTCGTCGGCGCCGGTGCCGAGCCACTGCTCCAGCAGCGACGAGTAGACGCGGCGGAAGTCGAGCGTCACGCCGAGGTTGCCCTGGCGGTCGAGGCGGCCGAGGTCGGGGTACTCCGACAGCACGCCGCCGAGCGCCCGCGTGCCCTGTACCCAGGCGACGCCGCCGGCGCCGTGGTCCGTTCCGTTCGAGTCGTTGGCCTCAGGACGTCGGCCGAACTCACTCCAGACCAGCGTCAGCACGCGATCGGCGAGGCCGCGGGCCTCGAGGTCGGCCTGGAACGCCGCCAGCCCGGCGCTGACGCCGGCGAGCGCCTCCTCGAGCTCCTTGGGCTGGTTGTCGTGCGTGTCGAAGTCGCCCGGAGCGTCGATCGTCGCGATGCGAACGCCGAGCGGCAGCGACAGCATGCCGGCGAGGTGCGCGAGCGAC
>DASRHW010000003.1:0-5148 GCA_035650375.1 Solirubrobacteraceae bacterium
CGAGGCCGCCCTTGGCGGCGCCGGCCGGCCCGCCGCTGACCGGTGCGCGCAGGAAGCGGACGCCCTGCCGCTCACACGCCGCCGCGACCTCCTCCGAGGCGCCGGTCGAGACCGTCGACATGTCGATCAGCAGCGCGCCCGCGGGGGCGGCGGCGACGAGGCCGTCGCCGCCGAGGCAGACGGCCTTGAGCGCGTCGTCGTCGTAGACCATCGTCAACGCGATCTCGGTCGACTGCCAGACCTCCGCAGGCGTCCCGACGGCGCGCGCGCCGGCAGCCGCCAACGGCTCCGTTCGCGAGCTCGTGCGGTTCCAGACGGTGACCTCGTGGCCGGTCTCCAGCAGTCGCTGGGCCATCGGAGCGCCCATCTTTCCCAATCCCAAGACAGCGATGTTCATGGGGCCGAATATATCCGAGCTGAAATTGGATATCGTTTCGTCCCGGCCCTCGATCGCCCGAGTCGATGTGCCGCTACACGTACGTCCGCCAGCGAGCCGGCCCACCGGGCCGGCTCTCTCGAGCCGAGGAGACTGACGCTTCAATGACCCCGCACCACAACGGCGCACCGTTCGGCATCGGCGTCTTTGCCGCCCTTGACGACTCAAGCGCCTCGTTCTGCGGCCTGGTCCGCGACGATCTCGTCGCCCCGCTTCCCGGCGTCAGCTTCGGCTCGCTGTTCGATGACTGGGAGCGGTCGGTGCGAGAGCTGTCAGCGGTCGCGGACGACGCGACGACGTGGCAGGCCTCGGTCCCGTTGGCCGAGCTGCGCCCGTTGGCCCCGCTGGCGGGTTGCCCGGCGCTGTTCCTCGCCGGCGCGAACTATCGCCAGCACGTGATCGAGTTGATGCTGGCCGAGCCGGAGATGTCGGCGCGCGCCGATCTCAGCGACGAGCAGCGTCACGCGATCGCGGCCGAGGCGATCGACAAGCGCGCCGCCGAGGGGACCCCGTATGTGTTCCTCGGGCTGTCGCGGGCGATGTCGGGTGCGTATGACCCGATCGTCCTCCCCGAGCGCGGCGAGCGCCATGACTGGGAGCTCGAGCTCGCGGTCGTGATCGGCCGGACGGCGCGCAACGTGCGGCGCGAGGACGCGCTCGGCTACGTCGCCGGCTACACGGTCTGCAACGACATCACGACCCGCGACCTCGTCTTCCGCCCCGACGTGACGTCGATCGGGACGGACTGGCTCCGCAGCAAGAACGCGCCGGGCTTCTACCCGATCGGGCCGTACGTGGTGCCGGCGGCGTTCATCGACGACCCGATGGACCTCCATCTGACGCTGCGCCTCAACGGCGAGGTGATGCAGGACGCGAGCACCGGTGGGATGGTGTTCGACATCGCTCGGCTGATCGAGTACGTCTCGTCGACGACGGAGATGCGACCCGGGGACGTCCTGCTGACCGGCTCGCCTCCGGGCAACGGCGCCCACTGGGGCCGGCTGTTGCAGCCGGGGGATGAGATGGAGGGCACGATCGAAGGCCTCGGGACGATCCGCAACCGCTGCGTCGTGTCGTAATCCGGGCCGGAAAAGCCCAGTACGTAGCTGATACCGATGTCTAATATCCATTTCGACAATCAATATCCGGCCGGTTGTCACCAGTCATTCGAACGCGGGCGTTGCCAGCACATCGAGCTGGCGGGCCAAAGGAGGGGGAAGCAGTGAACACTCGTCTGGTCTCACAGCTCGCACATGTCGAGATGCTCACGCCCGAGGTCGAGCGAAGCAGGCGCTTCTTCATCGACGTCCTCGGCCTCGAGGAGTCCCACTTCGACGGCACGTCGTCGTATCTCCGCGGCTGGGGCGACTGGTTTCACCACAGCGTGCAGGTGACCCAGGGCGACTACGTCGGGCTCGGGCACATCGCCTGGCGCGCCAATGGCCCGGACGAGCTTCAGCTGGCCGCCGAGCGGCTTGAGGAACAGGGCGTCGGTGAGGGCTGGGTCGACCCGACGATCGGTCACGGCAAGGCCTACCGGTTCAGGGCGCCGTCCGGCCAGCAGATGGAGATCTTCTGGGACGTCGATCGCTACGTCGCGCCGCCCGAGCTGCGCTCGACGTATCCGAACCGCCCGCAGAAGTACGTCGGCCGGGGCGTCGCCGCGCGGCACCTCGACCACGTCACCTTCCCCTGCGTCGACCTGATGGCCGACGCGGCCTGGTTCCGCGACACGTTCGGCTTCCGCCTGATGGAGTGGACGGTGCTCGGCGCCGACAAGGACATCCCGATCTTCGCGATGGTGTCGAGCAACGAGCAGGCGCACGACGTCGGGCTGCTGCACGAGCCCACCGAGCTCCGCGGTCGCGTCCATCACATGGCGTTCTGGGTCGATCAGGTCGCCGATCTGTATCGCGCGGCCGACATCATCCTCGAGTCCGGCCACCAGATCGAGTTCGGCCCCGGCAAGCACGGCATGGGCGAGAACAACTACCTCTACGTCCGCGACTACGGCGGCATCCGGATCGAGCTGTTCGCGGGAGGTTTCCGCAACTACCAGCCGGACTGGGAGCCGATCAAGTGGGCACCGGCGCAGGGCTCGAACGACTTCTTCCGCAACTCGCCGATGCCGGACAGCTTCCTCGAGGCGTTCCCGCCGGCCGGCACCATGATGACGCCGGAGGACGGCGTCAACCCATGGGCTGTTAGCAACGTTTCCTAGCTCGAAGGAGCATCACGATGTGTTCTGCTCATAGCTCGAACTCGGGGAGGCAGGCTCCGGCCGCCCGCCGCAAGGTGGCGTCTCCCAACTCGTCGATGGCGGTCGACTGGGAGCAGCGGATCGACTTCCCGCGGCTGCGTGCCGAGCGGCTCGGCCGGGCGCAGGCGGCGTTGCGGGAGTCCGAGCTCGGGGCGGTGCTGCTGTTCGACCAGAACAACATCCGCTACGTCACGAGCACGCACATCGGTGAATGGGCGCGTGACAAGAGCGCGCGCTGCGCGTTGCTGCCGCGGACGGGCGACCCGATCCTGTGGGACTTCGGGTCGGCGGCAAAGAATCACCAGCTCTACGCGCCGTGGCTGCCGGAGACGAGCTGGCGCGCGGGCGTGACGAGCATGCGTGGCGCGATGCCGGAGGCGACGGGCGTGCCGGACCTGCTCGCGGGCCACGTCTACGAGGCGCTGCGCGAGCTCGGCCTCGAGGGCGAGCGGCTCGGCATCGACCTGACGGACATGGAGACGCTGGCGTCGCTCGGGCGTCGCAACATCGCCGTCGGCGACGCGGCGCCGGTGATGCAGAAGGCGCGCCGGATCAAGACCGACGACGAGATCGCGCTGCTCGACCACGCCGCCGCGATCGTCGACGCGGTCTATGACCAGATCTACCGGCAGCTGCGCCCCGGCGTCCGCGAGAGCCAGATCGTCGCCGACGCGCAGAAGCTGCTGTTCGAGATGGGCTCGGAGCAGGTGGAGGCGATCAACGCCGTCTCGGGCGATCGCTGCAACCCGCATCCGCACGTCTTCTCCGACCGCTTCCTGCGTCCGGGCGATCAGGCGTTCTTCGACATCATCCACTCCTACATGGGCTACCGCACGTGCTACTACCGCACGTTCTCGATCGGCAGCGCGACGCAGTCGCAGCTCGACGCCTACAAGCAGTGCCGCGAGTGGCTCGACGACGCGATCGACCTCGTCCGCCCGGGAGTGACGACCGATCAGATCGCGGCGGTCTGGCCGACGGCCAAGGAGCTTGGCTTCCCGAACGAGGAGTCGTGCTTCGGGCTGCAGTTCGGCCACGGCCTCGGCGTCGGCCTCTACGAGGCGCCGATGATCTCGCGGCTGCACTCGTTCGACGATCCGATCGTGATCGAGGAGGGGATGGTCTTCGCGCTCGAGACGTACTGCGCGGCCTCCGACGGCCGCTCGGCGGCGCGGATCGAGGAGGAAGTCGTCGTCACCGCCGAGGGCCCGGAGATCATCACGCGCTTCCCCGGCGAGGAGCTTCTCGTCGCGGGGCGTCAATACGTGCGTGGTGCCGACTTCGTCGCCGCGCAGGAGGCCTCCACCGAGGCGCTCGCATGAGCACGACCGTGAAGAAGCCCAAGGTCGACACGGCCGGGCGCCAGGCGGGCCTCGACCTCTATCGGCGGATGCGGTTGATCCGTCGCTTCGAGGACACGATCCAGTCGCTGTTCCAGAAGGGCGAGGTCCACGGCACGACCCACCTGTACTCCGGCGAGGAGGCCGTCGCCGTCGGCGTCGCCTCGGCGCTCGGCGCCGAGGATCGCGTCGCCGGTACCTACCGGGGTCACGGCCACGCGCTCGCGATCGGCGTCGAGCCGCAGGCGCTGCTGGACGAGATGCTCGGTCGCGAGACCGGCGTCTGCGGCGGCCGCGCCGGATCGATGAACATCATCGATCTCGAGCACCGCCTGATCGGCTGCTTCGGGATCATCGGCGGCTCGATCGCCGCCGCGACCGGCGCCGCGCTGGCGCTCAAGCGCACCGGCGGGGTGGCCGTCGCGTTCTTCGGCGACGGCACGACCAACCACGGCTACTTCCACGAGTGCCTGAACTTCGCCAAGGTCAACGACCTGCCGGTCCTGTTCGTCTGCGAGAACAACCTCTACGGCGAGTTCACGCCGTGGGAGGACGTCACCGCCGGTCAGATCCTCTCGCGCCCGAAGGCGCTCGAGATCCCGGCCGAGCAGATCGACGGCAACGACGTCTGGGCGGTCCAGGCTGCGGCGAGCGCCGCGGTCGAGCGTGCTCGTGGCGGCGGCGGGCCGCAGTTCATCGAGGCGCTGACCTACCGCTTCGTCGGCCACTCGCGCTCTGACCCGGGCAAGTACCGCAAGCCCGGCGAGCTCGACGCGTGGAAGGAGCGTGACCCGCTCAAGCTCGGTCGTCAGACGCTGATCGAGCGCTTCGCCGTCGCCGACGCAGACGTCGACGAGGTCGACGCCGAGGTCGACGCGCTGCTCGAGCAGATCGTCGAGCGGGGGCTCGCATCGCCCTACCCGACGCCGGCACCCGCCACCGAGTTCAAGGACTAGCCAGATGCCGACGCTCGACTTCCGTACCGCTATCCGCGACGCTCTCGACGAGGAGCTCGCGCACGATGACCGGGTGATCTTCTTCGGCGAGGACGTCGCCAAGCCCGGCGGCGTCTTCGCGGCCACCGGCGGGCTCTACGAGCGCTACGGCGCGGA
>DASRHW010000004.1:0-46239 GCA_035650375.1 Solirubrobacteraceae bacterium
CTCGTCGGGCGCGATCATGCCGGCGCGGCCGCCGGCCTCGATCGTCATGTTGCAGACCGTCATCCGGCCCTCCATCGTCAGCGCCTCGATCGCCGGGCCGGCGAACTCGACGACGTGGCCGACGGCGCCGGCGACGCCGATCTGCCCGATCGTGGCGAGGATCAGATCCTTCGCCGTGACGCCCTGGCCGAGCTCGCCCTCGTAGCGGATCCGCATCGACTTGGACTTGCGCTGGACCAGGCATTGGGTGGCGAGCACGTGCTCGACCTCGTTCGTGCCGATGCCGAAGGCCAGCGCACCGAACGCGCCGTGGGTGGCCGTGTGGCTGTCGCCGCAGACGATCGTCATGCCGGGCTGGGTGATCCCCATCTCGGGCCCGATCACGTGGACGATTCCCTGGTGGGCCGAGCCGAGGCTGTAGATCGGGATCCCGAACTCGGCGGCGTTGCGCTCGAGCGTCTCGACCTGCGCGCGCGACAGCTCGTCGCGGATCATCGCGGCGACCGCGGTGCCGTCGGTCGGGACGTTGTGGTCCGCCGTCGCGAGCGTGCGATCGGTGCGGCGGACCGTTCGGCCGGCGAGCCGGAGCCCGTCGAACGCCTGCGCGCTGGTGACCTCGTGGACGAGGTGCAGGTCGATGTAGATCAGGTTCTCGGCGACCTCGTGGAGGTCCCAGATCTTGTCGTAGAGCGTCTGCGGCATGGTGGCTTTCGGTCCTTCTCTGGTGGATTCCCGGTTACGAGCGGCGCAGGCCGGCTGACACGACGGCCAGCAGAACCGCGTCCTCACTTGCGGACTCGTTCTCGAAGTGGTGGTGGAGATCGGCGTCGAAGGTGACGCAGTCGCCGGCCGAGAGCCGGTGGCGCTCGCCGTCGATGACGAGGACGACAGAGCCGCGATCGACGAGCGCCGTCTCACGCGCGCCCGGCTCGTGCATCGGCGGGTCCTCGGCACCACCGGTCACGGCCCCCGGCCGCAGCACGTGGCGGCTGAGCTCGGCGCGCAGGCCCGGCAGCGGCGGCGTCAGGACCTCGTAGGCGTGACCGTCGCTGCCCCCGCCACGGCGCTCGCCGGCACGGACGACGGAGACGGCGCCGCCCTCGTCGAGGCGCAGCAGCTGTGACAGCGACAGCTCGAGTCCTGCGGCGATCCGGCCCGCGGTCGCGAGTGTCGGGCTCGTCTCGCCGCGCTCGACCTGCGACAGCATCGGCGCGCTGACGCCGCTGCGCTCCGAGAGCTCGCGCAGCGACAGGCCCATGCCGTCGCGCAGCGCCCGGACACGGGCGCCGATCAGCGGAGCGGACTCGACAGCGGCTACCGACATACAGCCGTACGCTATCACGTACGGCTGTTGCTGGAAACCCGGGGGTGGGCTGTCCCACGCATGCATGACATGGGAAAAACAGCCCACCCCCTGCGCGGGGCAGCGCGAGCGATTGCGAACGGCGGCGCGAACGGTTGCGCGAACGGTTACGGCGTCGCGGACTTCAGCCAGGGCTCGACCGGCGGCTCGGACGCCAGCGCCTCGACCTTGCGGACGACGTTGCTGAGCGCCCGCACGTAGGCGATCGCGGCGGCCTCGATGATGTCGGTCGCCACCCCCTGCCCGGCCGCGTTCTGGCCGTCGAGCTCGAGCACGACGCTCGTCTCGCCGAGCGCGTCCATGCCACCGGTCACGGCGCCGACCTGGAAGTCGCGCAGCGTCGGGTCGATCCCCGTGGCGGCGTTGATCGCGCGGAAGACCGCGTCGATCGGGCCGTCGCCGCTGCCGCTGCCGCTCACCTCGTCGCCCTCCGGCCGGCGGATGCCGACCGTGGCCGCAGGCGCCGTGCGCGACGACGCCTGGACCTCGAACCACTCCAGCGCGTAGGTCGGGACGGCCTCACGCAGCTCGTCGGTGACGAGCGCCTCGAGGTCCATCGCGCTGACCTGCTTCTTCTTGTCCGCGATCTCCTTGAACTTGTTGAACGCCGCGTTGAGGTCGCGACCCTCGACGACGATGCCCAGCTCCGCCAGCGCCTCGCGCAGCGCGTGGCGGCCGGAGTGCTTACCGAGCACGATCTGGTTGGCGTCGAGGCCGACGGACGTCGCGTCCATGATCTCGTAGGTCGAGCGCTCCTTCAGCACGCCGTCCTGATGGATCCCGGACTCGTGCGCGAACGCGTTGCGGCCGATGATCGCCTTGTTCGGCTGCACGGCGTAGCCGGTCAGGCGGCTGACCATCCGGCTCGTCTTGGCGATCTCGGTCGTGACGGCGCCGGTGTGCAGCCCATCGAGGTCGTTGGCACGCGTGTGCAGCAGCATCACGATCTCCTCCAGCGACGCGTTGCCGGCGCGCTCGCCGAGGCCGTTGATCGCGCACTCCACCTGCCGCGCGCCCGCCAGCACGCCGGCGAACGAGTTCGCGACGGCGAGGCCCAGATCGTCGTGGCAATGCACCGACAGGACCGCGTTGCGCAGGTCCGGGACCAGCTCGTAGAGGCGCGCCAGGAAGGCGGCGTACTCGTTCGGCATCGTATAGCCGACGGTGTCAGGGATGTTGATCGTCGTCGCGCCCTCGTCCAGCGCGATCTGCAGCACCTCGGCGGTGAACTCGACGTCGGCGCGCGTGGCGTCCATCGGCGAGAACTCGACGTCGTCGAGGTAGCCCTTCGCTTGCGCGACGGCCGCGCGCGCCAGGCCCTTGACGTCCTCGCGCGTCGACATCAGCTGGTGCTCGATGTGGATGTCCGAGGTCGAGACGAACGTGTGGATCCGCGGGCGCTCGGCGTCGCGGACCGCCTCCCAGGCGCGATCGATGTCGCCGGGGTTGACGCGCGCCAGGCCGGCGATCACGGGCCCGTGGACCTGTCGCGCGATCCCCTGCACGGCAGCGAAGTCGCCGGGCGAGGCGATCGGGAAGCCGGCCTCGATCACGTCGACGCCGAGGCGGGCGAGCTGCTGGGCGATCTCCAGCTTCTCGGCGGCGTTGAGCGAGATGCCGGGCGACTGCTCGCCGTCGCGCAGCGTCGTGTCGAAGATCAGTACTCGGTTCGGGTCCTGCGGTGTCATGGCATGCCTTCTTTCGTTCTTCCTACGGCGTTCTCCTCGATGGTTTGCGGCTCAGCGGCCGCCACGCATGTATCCCCCTAGCGGGGGAGGAGAAGAAGAAGGCCGAGGTCGAGCAGGCGCGACACGGCGCCAAATGTACCAGTCCGGCCGGGCCTGATGCGACCGATCCTCAGGCCGCGTGCGGCGGCGGCACTTCGATCGCGGGATCGTCGAGCAGGCCTGGCGGTGAGACCTCGGGCTTGAGGCGGAAGAACTCGGGATGGCCGTTGAAGCGCCAGATGATCATCAGCACCACACCGAGCAGCAGCATGCCGACCCCGATCACCAGCGGCGGGCCGAGGCCAAGCCACGAGTCGCCGGCGGTCGAGTTCTCCGGCTTGGAGAGGTCGGAGCAGGACTTGATGAAGACCCCGAGCAACATCAGGCCTCCCGCCAATGGCAGGACGCCGGCCATGATGAAGTTCTTCGTGCTCTTCGTCAGCTCGCGGCGGAAGTACCAGACGCAGGCGAACCCGGTAAGGCCGTAGTAGAAGGCGATCATCAGCCCGAGCGCGGCGATCGAGTCGAAGAGGATGTTCTCCGAGACGATCGTCAGGCCGACGTACCAGACGATCGACAGCGCGCCCATCCAGATCGTCGAGACGTGCGGCGTCAGGTACTGCGGATGGATCTTGCCGAGCGCCGACGGCAGCGCCTTGGCGCGCGCCATCGACAGCGTCGTCCGCGCGGTCGGCAGGATCGTCGTCTGCGTCGATGCGGCGGCCGACGAGAGCACGGCGATGATCACGAGCTTGCCCAACAGGCTCGAGCCGAAGACGTCGTTGGCGAGCAGGCCGAGCACGTCGCCGGACTCGTCGTTCGCGAGCCGGTCGACGCCCCCGAAGGCGAGCGCGGCGGTGGAGACGATCACGTAGATGCCGAGCAGGATCAGCGTCGCGCTGACCGCCGCCTTGCCGGGCACGGTGTCGGAGTCCTCGGTCTCCTCGTTGACGGTGACGAGGCTGTCCCAGCCCCAGTAGATGAAGATGCCGATCAGGACGCCGGACACCAGGGCGTCGAAGGAGCCGATCGCGAACGGGTTGAACCACGAAAGCGACGGATCGATCGAGCCGGGAATCGACTCGGTCCAGACGCGGATCAGGGCGACGATCGCGAACGTCGCCAGGGTGACGATCTCGGCGGTGAGCAGCCAGCGCTGTGTCTTGGCGTTGAGCTCGATGCCGATCACGCAGACCCACGTCATCACGGCGATCCAGACGACGCCGACGAGTGTCACGACGGCCGTTGAGGGCGTCGCGCTCGAGTCGACGAGCAGGAACGAGTAGAGCCCGGCGATCTGGGCGAGGTTCGCCATCACGATGATGTCGGCGACGATGATGGCCCAGCCGCCGATCCAACCAGCGCTAGGACCAAACGCTTTCGCCGCCCAGCTGAACGTCGTGCCGCAGTCAGGGTCGGCGCGATTCAGATAGCGGTATGCCCAGGCGACGCAGAGGATCGGGATGAACGAGACGATCATCACCGCCGGCGCCTGGACGCCGATGCCCTCGACGGCGACGATCAGGCCGAGCACCGCGGCGAGGCTGTAGCCCGGAGCCGTCGAGGCGACGCCGATCACCACGCTCGAGACGTAGTTGATCGCTCCCTTCTTCAGGGCTGGCTCGTCGGGTGGCACCGCAGATGGTGTGACGACCGTGCCTTCCATGTCGCGAACCTACAGCGGTCAAGCGATCGTGCGCAAGCGCCGCGCGGTCGAACCAGTCAGCGCCCGATGTGGACCCCGAGGCGTTCGGGGACCGTCGCCACCATGGTGGCCAAAGGCGACGGCTTGCGACCGTGCTCCTCGGCGCGCTCCTTGGCGTCGAGCGCCCGCCGGATCGCGAAGCCGCCGATCACGCGCAGCGGCTCCGGCGGCAAGGCCACCGGCGGCGGCGCGACGAGCGGCAGCCGCGTCAGCGGATCGCGCGCGTCGAGCGCCATCGCCGCCAGCAGCTCGCCGCACAGGTGCGACGGCCCGACGCCGTTGCCGGTATAGCCGAATGCCGCGTGCGTGTGGCCGCCCGGCAGCGTGTCGACGATTGGCAGGTGCGTCGGCGAGGCGTCGATCGGGCCGCCCCAGGCGTGCTCGATGCGACGTTGGCGCAGCTGCGGGAAGAATCGCAGCAGATCCTCCGCCGTCTGCGCGACGACGGCGTCGTCGATCTCCTCGCGGCGGCCGATCCGGGCGCCGCACGCGATCCTCCCCCCGCCCCAGCCGAACACGATCCGGTCGTCGCGCGTTGTGCGGAAGTAGTGCACGAGCCGCCGGCCGTCGGTGATCGCCTCTCCCTCGGTCCAGCCGGTCTGTTCGAGCACGTCGGGCACCGGCTCGGTGAGGACGATGTGGCTCGACGTGACCGTGACGCGGTCGCGCAGCGGGCCGACGGCCGCCGACCACGCGCCGGTGGCGAGGATCGCCGCGCCGGCGCGAACGCGGCCACCGGCGGTCTCGACCGTGACGCCGCCCGCGCCGTCACGGAGCCCCGTCACCGGCGAGCGCTCGTAGATCGCCGCGCCGGCGCCGAGCAAGCGCTTGCGCAGGCCGCGGCCGAGCCTCGCCGGCTGCACGGTCGCCGTCACCGGCACGAGCGTGCCGCCGCGCAACGGCGCCGCGTCACAGCGAGCGCGTACCGCCTCGGCCGTCATCGGCGACAGCGCATCCTCGAGGCCGAGCGCGCGACAGGCCGCGATCGCCTCGTCCTCGGCGCCGTCCTGCGCCGGCGCCGCCGATGCGATGATCTGGCCCCGCTGCGTGAACCAGGCGTCGACGCGCTGCTCGTCGCACCAGTTGCCGATCGCGTCGACGGCCGCGATCGAGGCCTCGATCGTCGCCCGCGCGGCGTCGTCGCCCGCGAGCTGCCGCAGCCGCGGCGCCGCGTGCGCGAGGTGATCGACGAAGCCGCCGTTGCGGCCGCTGGGCCCTTCGCCGCAGACTCCCGCGTCGAGCAACGCAACGGCGATGCCCGGCGCGCGCTGCAAGAGGTGCCACGCGGCCCACAGCCCGGTGAAACCGCCGCCGATGACGACGACGTCGGCACTGACGTCCCCGTCGAGCGCCGCCCGCGGCTCGACGTCACCCGCCTCCTGCAGCCACCAGCCGCGGGCCGTGTGACGCATCGCCCTTGTCAGACCACGGACACCGACCGGCCGGCGATGAAGCCGTCGGTCGCGACGATCTCGTCGATGACCGCGTTCGGCACCGAGCTCTCGGTCGTCAGCGCCATCACGGCCTCACCCTCGTCGCGGCCATACCCGACCGACGCGGCGGTGATGTTGATGCCGTGCTCGCCGAAGGCGGCGCCGACACGGCCGATCATCCCCGGAACGTCGCTGTACTGGAACAGCACGAGGTGGTCTTCGAGCTGGATGTTGAAGTTCTGGCCCCAGGCTGCCAGCAGATGCGGCCGGTTCTGCTGACCGATCGTCGTTCCGACGACGCGCTCGCGGCGATCGCCGAAGACGACGGTCACGCGGACGATCTCGTTGAAGTCGCGCGCCTGGCTGCGGCGCGTCTCGACCAGCTCGATCCCGCGCTCGCGGGCGATCGACGGCGCGTTGACCTGGTTGACGTCCTCCTCGGTGTGGCCGGTGAGCACGCCGAGCAACGCGGCAACCCCGAGCGGGCGCGTGTCGTACTCGGCGAGATCGCCGAGATACTCGACCTCGACGCGATCGACGCCTCCGGCGAGCCCGGCGGCGATCCGGCCCAGCGCACGGGTCAACGGCACATACGGCCCGAGTACGGCGAGATCCTCCGCTGCGACGGCGGGCACGTTGACCGCCGTCGTGACGGCGCCGCCGGTCAGCGCGGCGACGATCTGCTCGGCAGCCTGATACCCGGCACGGTCGGTCGCCTCGGCGGTCGAGGCGCCGAGATGCGGCGTCACGATCACCTGGTCGTAGCCGAACAGCGGATGCTCGGTGACGGGCTCGGAGCGGAAGACGTCGAGCGCGGCGCCGCCGACCTTGCCGCTGTCGAGTGCCGCCTGCAGATCCTCGTCGACGACGAGCGGCCCGCGTGCGACGTTGAGGATCCGCACACCGTCCTTGCACTTCGCGAGCGCCTCGGCGTCGAGCCAGCCCTCGGTCTCCGGCGTCTTCGGCAGATGCAGCGTGAGGAAGTCCGCGATCGCGTAGACCTCGTCGGAGCTGGCGGCCTTCTCGACGCCGAGCTGCGCGTAGCGGTCGGCTCCGATGAACGGGTCGTAGGCGACGACGCGCATGCCGAAGCCCTTCGCCCGCTCGGCGACGAGCTGGCCGATGCGGCCGAAGCCGAGGATGCCGAGAACCTTGTCCATCAGCTCGATGCCGGAGTACTTGGAACGGTCCCAGCGGCCGGCCTTCAGCGACGCCTGCGCCTGCGGCACGTTGCGCGCCATCGCCAGCAGCAGCGCCATCGTGTGCTCGGCGGCCGTGACGACGTTGGACTCGGGCGCGTTGGCGACGATGATCCCGCGCTTGGTCGCGGCATCGACGTCGACGTTGTCGACACCGACGCCGGCCCGGCCGATCGCCTTGAGGTTCGTGGCCTGTTCGAGCAGTTCCTCGGTGACCTGCGTCGCGCTGCGGATCAGCAGGCCGTCGTAGTCGCCGATGCTGTCGAGGTGCTCTGCGCCCTCGTCAACGTCGAAGCCGCTCGCACGGAGGAGCTCGATCCCGGAAGCGCCGATCTTCTCGGCGACGAGGACCTTCACAGCGCCTCCACGACGTAGTCGACGCAGGCGGTCAGCGCTTGCACGTCGGCGGGTTCGATCGCCGGGAACATCCCGACCCGCAGCTGGTTGCGGCCCAGCTTGCGGTACGGCTCGACGTCGACGATGCCGTTGTCGCGAAGCGTCGACGCGACCGCCGCGGCGTCGACCTCGTCGGCGAAGTCGATCGTGCCGACGACGAGCGAGCGCTTCGCCGGGTCGGCGACGAACGGCGTCGCGTACGCGGAAGCCTCGGCCCAGTCGTAGAGGTGGCTCGATGACTCGGTCGTCCGCGCGACACAGCCCTCGAGGCCGCCCTGGGCGAGCATCCACTCGACCTGATCGGCGAGCAGAATCAGCGTCGCCAGCGCCGGCGTGTTGTAGGTCTGGTCCTTGCGTGAGTTCTCGAGCGCCGTCGGCAGCGACAGGAACGGCGGCGTCCAGCGCCCCGTTGAGAGCTCGTCGACGCGCGCCGTCGCGGCCGGGCTCATCAGCGCCAGCCAGAGGCCGCCGTCGGAGGCGAAGCCCTTCTGCGGCGCGAAGTAGTAGACGTCGGCGTCGGCGACGTCGACGGGCAGCCCTCCGGCGCCGGACGTCGCGTCGATCAGCACCAGCGCTTCGCCAGCGGGCCGCGTGACCGGGACCATAACCCCGGTTGACGTCTCGTTGTGGGCCCAGGCGACGACGTCGCAGCTCGGATCCGACGTCGGCTCCGGAGCATCCCCCGGCTCCGCGGAGATGACGACCGGGTCGGCGAGGAACGGCGCGTCACGCGTGACCGAAGCGAACTTCTGCGTGAACTCGCCGAAGGTCAGATGCAGCGCGCGCTCGCGCACGAGCCCGAAGGCGGCGGCGTCCCAGAACGCGGTCGTGCCGCCGTTGCCGAGCACGACCTCGTAGCCCTCGGGCAGCGAGAAGAGCTCCGACAGCCCCTCGCGGAGGGTGCCGACGAGGCTCTTGACGGGCGCCTGGCGATGCGACGTGCCCATGAGCGCGCTCGCGGCGGCGAGTCGCTCGAGCTGCGCCGGGCGGACCTTCGACGGGCCGCAGCCGAAGCGGCCGTCACCGGGCCTGAGGTCCTGAGGAATGGAAATCGACGCACGCACTGACATAAAAGGTCCTCTCGACTCGAGAGTAGACGACGTTTGATGCCCAGGCGTGCGGCGTGCGGTGCCCTCATCGCTCCCCGGTGGTTACACCCACCTCACTACGCCAGTCGCGATGAGATCGCCGAGTCTAGCGAGGGGCCCAGCGGAAGCCGGAACTCAGAACTCGGTCTGGATCCAATCCATGTGCGAGCGCAGCTCCTTGCCGACGACCTCGACCTTCGTCGCTGCCTGCTCGGCCCGCATGCGCTTGAAGTTCTCCTGGCCGGCGCGGTTCTCGGCGATCCATTCGCGTGCGAACTCGCCCGACTGGATCTCCGCCAGAATCTGCTTCATCGACGCCCGCGTCTCGTCGGTGATCACGCGCTTGCCGCGCGTGTAGTCGCCGTACTCGGCCGTGTTCGAGATCGAGTAGCGCATCCCGGCGAGACCCTTCTCGTACATCAGGTCGACGATCAGCTTGAGCTCGTGCAGACACTCGAAGTACGCCATCTGCGGGTCATAGCCCGCCTCGACGAGCGTGTCGAAGCCGGCCTGGACGAGCTCCGATGCGCCGCCGCAGAGCACGGCCTGCTCGCCGAACAGGTCGGTCTCGGTCTCTTCCTTGAACGTCGTGTCGAAGACGCCGCCGCGCGTGCAGCCGATGCCCTTTGCATAGGCGAGCGCGAGCTCCTTGGCGCTTCCGGTCGCGTCCTGGTGGACCGCGACGAGGCCGGGCACGCCGCTGCCCTCGAGGTACTGGCGACGGACGAGGTGGCCCGGGCCCTTCGGCGCGACGAGCGCGACGTCGACACCGGGTGGCGGCTCGATCTCGCCGTAGAGGATCGAGAAGCCGTGGCCGAAGAACAGCGCGTTGCCCGGCGCGATGCCGTCGCGGACGTCCTGCTCGTAGACGTCGTGGTGGAGCTCGTCGGGGACGAGGATCATCACGATGTCGCCGCGGCTGGCGGCGTCGGCGACGGGCAGGACTTCGAGCCCGGCGTCGCGCACCTGCTGCACCGACGACGAGTCCTCGCGCAGGCCGACGACGACGTTGACCCCCGAGTCCTTGAGGTTCTGCGCATGGGCGTGGCCCTGTGAGCCGAAGCCGATGATCGCGACGGTCTTGCCGTCGAGCTTGCCGAGATCCGCGTCGTCGTCGTAGTACATGAGGGCGCGGAGCCTAGTGCTTCGGCACCGGCCGCGGTGCCGATTCCGGCAGTCGCTAGGCCTCGGCGGCGGCGACCAGCGTGCGTGCCGGAAGCCGCAGCGTGCCGTCCTCGGCGGTGTAGATCGCCAGGCGCCGCTCGATCCCGTCGTAGGCGTCGTCGCGCTGCTCCGGGGTGAGCGGTGCCAGCGCGCGAGCGAGCAGCGGCGAGACGTCGTACTGGTACTCCCACCACTCCTCGAACGACGCCGCCTCGAACTCGAAGTCGACGGCGTCGACGCGCCAGTCGGCGAAGCCGGCCGCGTCGAGCAGTGCCTCGATCGTGCCCGGCCGCGCGAACGAGAACATCCCCGGAAGCTCCGGGTCGGGTGGCGGCTCGAAGCCGCGCTCGACGAGCACGGCGCCGAACGCCGTGACCCACGTGTTGTGCTCGGGCGCATCCCACGCGGCGAGCGCCAGCCGGCCGCCCGGGCGCAGCACGCGGCGCGTCTCGCGCAGCGCCGTCTCGGGGTCGGCGAGCAGCATGTAGCCCCAACGGCAGAGGACGCAGTCGACGGTCGCCGTGCCGAGGTCGATCCACTCGGCCTCCATCGGCTTGAACTCGACGTTCGCCAGGCCCAGCTCGGCGGCACGGGCCTGTGCCTGCTCGATCATCGCCTCGGCACCGTCGCTCGTGATCAGCCGCCCGTCGGGAGCGATCCGCTGCGCGGCGAGGAACCCGGTGTCGCCGACGCCGGCGGCGAGATCGAGCACGACCTCCCCCGGCTTCGGGTCGACGGCGTCGACCATCCACTGCGACACCGGGGCGGTCGCCGCCTGGAACTCCTCACGGCGAGCGGCCCATCCCGCGGCGCCGGCCTCCCAGCGCTCGCGACTGTCGACGCGGTATTGCTCGTGGTCCACGCCGTCAGTCTGCACTACGCGCCCTGGCGGGAGCCCGCCGCGGCGGTGGCCGACGTCAGCGCAGCTCGCGGCGCAGCAGCTTGCCGGACGGCGTGCGCGGCAGTCTCGCGGCGAACGTGAACGCCTTCGGCACCTGATATGCCGCCAGTACGCCGCGGCAGTGCGCGGCGAGCTCCTCCGGCGAGGCGTCGCGACCCTCGCGAAGCACGATCGTCGCGACGACGGCCTCGCCCCACGCCGGGTCCGGGCGCGCGTGCACGGCCGCGTCGGCGACCGCGGGGTGGGTGAGCAGCACCGCTTCCACCGCTGCCGGGGCGACGTTCTCGCCGCCGGTCACGATCGTGTCGCTCTTGCGGCCGGTGACGTGCAGGACGCCGTCGTCGTAGGTGCCGAGATCGCCCGTGGCGAGCCAGCCGTCGTCACGACGGGACGCCGGCGCCACCGTCGGCCCGCTGACGAGGATCTCGCCGTCGGGCGCGACGGCGACGCGCGTGCAGAACAGCGGCCGGCCGTCCGTCGTCGCCTGCGAGCAGGTTTCGGTCAGGCCGTAGGTCTGCATCGTTCGCACCTGCGCCGCGATCGCGCGCTCGAGCAGCACCGGCGGGATCGGCGCGCCGCCGATCAGCGCCGCCCGCAGTGCCGGCGGCGACGCGAGCCCGGCGTCGAGCAGCCGTGCCAGCGTCGTCGGCACGAGCGAGACGACTGTCGTGTCGGTGCGCAGCGCGGCGAGCACGCGCTCGGTCTCGAAGCGCTCGTGGACGATCGCCGTCGTCGCGTAGATCGCGCTGCGCAGGAGGATCGACAGGCCGCCGACATGCGACAGCGGCAGCGTGCACAGCCAGCGCTCGTCGTCGCGCAGGCCCATCGAGACGTGGGCGCCGAGCGCGCTCCAGAGCCAGTTGCCGTACGTCAGCTCGACCGGCTTGGGCTCGCCACTCGTACCCGACGTGTGGACGACGATCGCGGTCGCGTCGAGGTCGTGCTCGGCGACGTCCGCCGGCGGGCCCTCGGGCAGCTCGTCGAGCACGACGGCGCAGCGCCCGGCGATCAGGTCGCGCGTGCGCTCGCCCAGACGAGCGTCGATCGGCACCGCCGGCGTGCCGCGCAGCAGGCAGGCGTGCAGGGCGATCGCGAAGCCGGCTCCCGGCGCCATCGCCAGCCCGACCCAGGCTCCGGGCTCCGGCAACCTGCCCGCCGCACGACGCGCGGCGGTGGCGAGCTCCTCGTAGGAGAGCGAACCGTCACCGGCGCGGAGTGCCTCGTGCCGCGGCCGGCGGCGTGCCGCGCGCATGAGCCAGGGTTCGACGAGCACGCCCGCAGACTAGATCAGCGCGCTCGCTCATCTAGGCTCTCGCCAATGGCAGTCACCTGGACCTCCGCCGGCACCTTCGAGGACATCCGCTACGAGCTCAGCGGCGACGGCATCGCCAAGATCACGATCGATCGCCCCGAGGTCCGCAACGCGTTTCGCCCGCAGACGGTCGTCGAGCTGTCGCGCGCCTTCGAGCTGGCGCGCGAGGACGCGAGCGTCGGCGTGATCATCCTCACCGGCGAGGGGCCCGACGCGTTCTGCTCCGGAGGCGACCAGCGCGTCCGCGGCGACCAGGGCTACGAGAGCGATCCAGGCTCGGGCGCCGGGCGCTTCCACGTGACCGACCTGCACGTGCAGATCCGGCGGCTGCCGAAGCCCGTCGTCGCGATGGTCGCGGGCTACGCGATCGGCGGTGGCCAGGTGCTCCAGGTCTGCTGCGACCTGTCGATCGCCGCCGACAACGCCCGCTTCGGGCAGACCGGTCCGCGCGTCGGCTCGTTCGACGGCGGCTTCGGCGCGACGCTCCTCGCCGCCCAGATCGGCCAGAAGCGGGCGAAGGAGATCTGGTTCCTCTGCCGCCAGTACGACGCCGAGAAGGCGCTCGACTGGGGGCTCGTCAACGCCGTCGTGCCGCTCGATCGGCTCGAGGCCGAGACGGTCTCGTGGTGCCACGAGATGCTCGCGCTGTCGCCGTTCGCGCTGCGGCTGCTCAAAGCGAGCTTCCACGCGCACGAGGACGGCATGGCGGGCCTGCAGCAGCTCGCGCACGACACCAACCTGCTCTTCTACGCCTCGGACGAGGCGCGCGAGGGCCGCGAGGCGTTCAAGGCCAAGCGTCCACCGGACTTCGCGCAGTTCCCCCGCCGCCCGTGAGGATCTGGCTGATGGCAGCGCGGGTGCGGACGCTGCCCGCGATCGCCGCGCCGGTGCTCGTCGGCACGGCGCTCGCGATCCGCGATGGTGAGTTCGACGTCTTCGCCTTCCTCTGCGCGCTCGCCGGCGCGCTGCTGATCCAGATCGGCACCAACCTCGCCAACGACTACTCCGACGCGCATCGCGGCGCCGACACCGAGGAGCGGATCGGCCCCGTCCGCGTGACCGCCGGCGGCCTCGTGCCGCCCCGGCAGGTGCTGCTGGCCGTCTACGTCACCTTCGGCCTCGCGGCGCTCTGCGGCGTCTACCTCGTCGTCGTCGCCGGCTGGCCGCTCGTCGTCGTCGGCGTGCTGTCGATCCTCGCCGGCGTCGCCTACACCGGCGGCCCGCGTCCGTACGGATACGTCGGCCTCGGCGAGGTCTTCGTCTTCATCTTCTTCGGCGTCGTCGCCGTCACCGGCTCGTACTACGTGCAGATCCAGGAGCTGCCGTGGATCGCATTCGCGCTGTCGGTGCCGATCGGCCTCCTCGGCGCCGTGATCCTGCTCGTCAACAACATTCGCGACATCGACACCGACCGCCGCAGCGGCAAGCGCACCGTCGCCGTCCGGCTCGGCCGCGAGCGGGCGCGGACGCTGTTTGCGTGCGTCGTGCTCGGCGCGTACGCGACGCTCCCGGTGATCGCCCTCGGGCTCACGGCCTGGACGCTGCTGCCACTGCTGACGCTGCCGCTCGCGCTGCGGTTGATCGCCACGGTTCGAGGGCACACCGACGGCCCGACCCTGAACGAGGCGCTCGCGGCGTCCGGCCGGCTCGAGCTGGCATTCGCGCTCACGCTCGCGGCCGGCATCCTGCTGAGCTGATGCGGCTGCGCGTCGCGCACGAGCGGATCGCCCTGCGTCAGCCGTTGCGCACGGCGCACGGCGAACTGCGCGAGCGTGACCTGTTCACGGTCGAGCTCGAGGGCTCCGACGGCATCGCCGGCCGCGGCGAAGCGGCGCCGCTGGAGCCCTACGACGGCGTGCCGGCGGCGGCGATCGGCCTCGCGCTCGAGCGCTACGCACGTGCGATCGCCGGGCTCACCGGCGATCCGAGCGGCAGCGACGTCTTCGACGCCTGCCGCGCGGAGGCCGACCTGCCGCAGGCGCTCGCCGCGATCGACCTCGCGCTGTGGGATCGCCGCTCACGCCACGAGGGCAGCGTGCTGGCGGCAATGCTCGCCGACGAGCCGCTCACGGCCGTCACCGTCAACGCGACGATCGGCGCCGGCGACCGCGCCGGCGCGGCCGCCGCCGCGAGCGCGGCCGCCGCCGAGGGGTTCGCCTGCGTCAAGGTCAAGGTCGGCGTCGGCGACGACGCCGGGCGCGTGGCCGCCGTCCGCGCGGCGGCCGGCGCGAGCATGGCGATCCGGCTCGACGCCAACGGCGCCTGGTCGGTCGACGAGGCCGTACGCTCGATCCAGGCGCTGCACGCCGTCGGGCTCGAGCTCGTCGAGGAGCCGGTGCACGGGATCCGCGCGCTGCGCGCCGTCCGCGAGCGCACGACCGCTCGCGTCGCGATGGACGAGACCTGCGCCGAGCCGGGAGCGATCGGCTCCGGCGCCGCCGACGCCGTCTGCCTGAAGGTCTCGCGCTGCGGCGGCATCTCCGGCACGCTCGCGGCCGCTGCGCTCGTGCGGGCCAGCGGCGCCGAGCCGTATCTCGCCTCGACGCTCGACGGACCGCTCGGGATCGCCGCCGCGTTGCATTGCGCGGCGGCCCTGCGAACGGAGCTGCCCTGCGGGCTGGCGACGCTGCGACTGCTCGAGCTCGACGACGTGCTGCCGGTCGAGCACGGATCGATCGCCGTTCCCACGGCCCCGGGCCTGCTGCCCTGACTACGCTTGCGCCATGACCCAGCTCGCCTACATCACCCAGGGCCATTCCGAATACGACGATCGCCTCTGGGAGATCCTCGACGGCTCGGGCATCGATCCGCACGAGTTCCTCGGCCTCGACTACTTCTCGCTGGCGCCGTTCTTCGTCCTCGCCGGCGCGACCGTGGCGCCTGAGGCACACGCCCACGGCGACCACCTGCACGTGACCGGCGTGCGCGTCACCGTGTCGGAGGATCTCGAGGAAGGGTTCTTCGCCGCGATCCCCGAGATCCTCGCCGACGCCTACTCAGACGAGGACGAGGACGACGACGACGACGACAGGATCAGCCTGAACTGAGCGCAAGCGCCGCGGCGAGCTCGCCGGGCGCCTCGCGTGGCAGGCCGTGGCCGGCCCCGGGGACGACAAGCGACGCCGCGGCCGGCAGCGCCGCCGACAGCCTCGAGGCGAGCGCGACGTACTTGGGATCGCGTTCGCCCGCGACGACGACAGCGGGCATCGCCAACTCGCCCAGCCGCGGCCACAACGGTTCCATCGCGCCGGTGCCGATGCCGCGCAGGACGTCCGCCAGGGCGGCGGGATCGTTGCGGGCGATGTCGGCGCGCCACAGCGCCACCGCCTCGGGCGAGGCGCCGTCGAACAGCGGCAGCGCCGTCCAGCGTGTCGTGAAGGCCTCGATCGACTCGTGCTCGATCTCGTCGGCGAGCTGCTCGTCCTGTCGCCGGCGCAGCGCACGCTCGCCGTCGTCGTCGATGCCTCCCGTCGCCGAGACGAGGACCAGCCGCGTCACCCGCTCAGGCGCGGCGAGCACGAGGTGCAACGCGACACGGCCGCCGAGCGAATAGCCGCACAGCGCGAAGCGCTCCGGCGCCGCGGCCAGCACGTGATCCACGCAGGTCGCGAACGTCACCGGACGCAGCCTCGAGGCGCTGCCGTGACCCGGCAGGTCGGGCGTATGGAGCCTGAAGCGAGCCGGATCGAGCCGCTCGGCGACGCCGTCCCAGATCCGGCCGGTGCCGGCGAACCCGTGCAGCGCCACGACATCCTCCACGCCGTGGACCATACGCTGCGCCGGTGCACCTGCTTCTGCGCGCATTCACCGACGAGCTCGCGCGCTGTGGCATGCGCGCCGCGTGCAGCTCGCCCGGCTCGCGCTCGACGCCGATCGTGCTGGCGCTGGCGCGCGAGCAGCGGCTCGAGACCCTCCCCCACATCGACGAGCGCAGCGCCGCCTTCTTCGCGCTCGGCCACGCCAAGGCGACGGGCCGCCCGGCCGCGCTGGCGTGCACGTCCGGCACCGCCGCGGCCCACTACCTGCCGGCGGTGATCGAGGCGTCCGAGGCGCGCGTGCCGATGCTCGTGCTGACCGCCGACCGGCCGCCTGAGCTGCGCGAGGTCGGCGCCGGGCAGACGATCGACCAGGTGAAGCTGTTCGGCGGCGCGGCGAAGTGGTTCTTCGACGTCGGCACACACGACGAGACGCCGGAGCGCCTGCGCTGGATCAGGACACTGGCCTGCCGCGCCTACTGGACGAGCGTCACCGGCCGGCCAGGCCCGGTGCATCTGAACTTCGCCCTGCGCGAGCCGCTCGTCCCGCCGGACGACCTGGCGCTCGACCTCGCCGACGCGTCCGGGCGTCCCGACGGCCGCCCGTTCGTGACGCGGATCGCGCCCACGGCGCAGCTCGCGCCGGACGCGATCGGCCCGGTTGCGGCCGTCGTCGCACAGGCCCAGCGAGGGATCATCGTCGCCGGCCGCGAGGAGCACGCCGCGGATCTGCCCGCGGCCGTCGCGGCCTTCGCCGAAGCCGCCGGCTATCCGGTGCTCGCCGACCCGCTCAGCGGCGCCCGCGCCGGCGACGCGGCGATCGCCCACTACGACGCGCTGCTTCGCACCCAGGGCTTCGCCGATACCAAGCGACCGGACCTCGTGATCCGCGTCGGTGACCTGCCGACATCGGCGTCGCTGCGGCGCTGGCTGGCCTCGCTCGACGCGACGCAGGTCGCGATCGACCCCGACGGCATCTGGCACGACCCCGACGGCGTCGTCGGCCTCTCACTCGGCCTCGACCCCGCCACGACGCTCGGCGCGCTCGCCAACCAGGCCCAGCCCCCCGGCGACGACGCCTGGCTCCAGAGTTGGCGCGAAGCCGACGCCACGGCGGCCACGGCGATCGCCACGACCCTCGGCGACGAGCTTTCCGAGCCGCGCGTCGCCGCCGCGCTCGGGGCGGCACTGCCGGCCGAGGCAACGCTCGTCGTCGCCGCGTCGATGCCCGTCCGCGACGTCGAGACATTCTGGCCGGTCCGCCCGGATCCGCCGCGCACGCTCGCCAATCGCGGCGCCAACGGCATCGACGGCACGCTCGCGACGGCCTACGGGGCCGCCGCCGCACGCCTCGGCCCGGTTGTCGCACTGCTCGGCGACGTCGCCTTCGCGCATGACATCGGCGGCCTGCTCGCCGGCGCCCGCCTCGGCGTCCCGCTGACGATCGTGCTCGTCGACAACGGCGGCGGCGGCATCTTCGACTTCCTCACCGTCTCGACCCAGACCGACGTCTACGAGCGCCACGTCGCGACCCCACCGGAGCTCGATGCCGAGCATGCGGCCGCGCTGGCGGGAGCGTCGTACATCGCGGTCGCCTCGGTCGCCGAGCTGCACGCCGGCCTCGAGCAGGCGAGCGGGACAACGATCCTCCATGTCCGCACCGATCGCGGCGACAACGTCACGCTGCACCGGCAGGTCTGGCGCGCCGTCGCCGAGGCGCTCGGAGACGAACGCCTCAGCTGAGCTCGTTGATGCGGACCAGGTTGCCCGCGGGATCGCGGAACGCGCAGTCGCGGACCCCATAGGGCTGCTCGGTCGGCTCGTGCACGACGTCGGCGCCGCTCGCCTGCAGATGCGCGAACGTTTCGTCGAGATCGGGTGTGGCCAGGATGATGTGGGCGTAGCTGCCCTTGGCCATCATCTCGGCGATCGTGCGGCGCTCGTCATCGGTGATTCCCGGATCGGCGGCCGGCGGCTGGAGGACGATCGACATCTCGGGCTGGCCGGCGGGGCCGACGGTGATCCAGCGCATGCCGTTGTAGCCGACGTCGTTGCGGACCTCGAAACCGAGCGCGTCGCGATAGAAGGCCAGCGATGCGTCCGGGTCGTCGTGCGGAAGGAAGGTCGCGTTGATGGTGATGTTCATGTCCGGCACGCTAACCGCGGCTCGGAGACCTGGCTTCTTGATTCCTGATCGGTTTCGTGACCTGCTTCGCGACGCACGGCGGCATCCCCGCGGTCGTCCGCTCCGCCTCGCGCCGGTAGGCGCTGGGCGACATCCCGACGAGCTCGGTGAAGCGCGTGCTGAACGTGCCCAGCGATGAACATCCCACTTCGAAGCAGGCCTCGGTGACGCTGAGATCGCCGCGGCGCAGCAGCGCCATCGCGCGCTCGATGCGGCGCGTCATCAGGTAGCTGTACGGCGACTCGCCGTAGGCGCGGCGGAACTCGCGGCTGAAGTGCCCCGCCGACATGTGCGCGTCGCGTGCGAGCGCCTCGACGTCCAGCGGCTGCGCGTACTCGCGGTCGATCCGGTCCCGGACCCGGCGAAGCCGCACCAGATCGTCCAGCCGCCTTGACATCTAGGCCAGCACCGGCAGCAGCGCTTCGAGCTTCGCGTCGGTCTCGGCCAGCTCCGACGCGGCATCGGACTCGGCGACGACACCGACGCCGGCGTAGCAGCGCGCCTCGGGCCCGTCGAGCAGCGCACAGCGCAGCGCGACGCAGAACTCGCCGTCGCCGTCGATGTCGATCCATCCGACCGGACCGGCGTACCAGCCGCGATCGAAGCCTTCGAGCGCCGGGATCAGCTCGCTCGCCTGCTGCGCCGGCTCGCCGCCGACAGCCGGCGTCGGGTGCAGCGTGGCGACCAGCTCGAGCACGTCGACCGACTCGCGCAGCTGCGCACGAATCGGGGTCGCGAGATGCTGGACGTTGGCCATCCGCACGACGACCGGCTCGTCGGCGGCGGTGACCCAGACCGCGTGCCTGCGCAGCGCGCGCTCGATCCTGCGCGTGACGATCGCCTGCTCGCCGCGGTTCTTGGCCGAGCGCAGCAGCTGCTCGGCGAGGTGATCGTCGACGGCAGGGTCGGCGCTGCGCCTCGCGGTGCCGGCCAGCGCCAGCGTCGTCGCGCGCATGCCGCGGCGGCGGACGAGCAGCTCCGGGGTCGCACCGACGAACGTGCGCTCGCCGCGCCCGACGCAGAACGCGTAACAGGATCCGAAGCGCTCCCGCAGTGCCCCGTGGATCGCGCCCGGGTCCTGCGTGCTCGATGCGTGCACCAACACCTCGCGCGCGAGCACGACCTTCTCGAGCTCGCCGCCGCGAATCCGCTCGATGGCACGCTCGACGGCGCCGACGTAGTGCTCGGGCGGCATCGCGCTCTCGACCCGCGCGGCCACGACCGGGCTCGGGTCGAGCAGCGGCAGCGACGCGAACCGGAGCTCCGCCAGCCGCGTCGCCACGCGGGCGCCGAGGTCCTCGACCGTGTCGTCGGGGTGCGCGAGCACCGCGACGGTCAGCCGGGCACGGTCGCCGACGCGAGCGATCGCGACCTCCGGAACGACCAGCGATGCGGGCGCGAAGCCTTGCCAGTGCGCGGCGGCCGCGCCCTCGTCGGCGAAGGCGAAGCCGCCGACTGCGACGAGGCCGGCACCGCGCACCCCCTCCGACGAGTCGGTGACGGCGTCGGCGGCGAGACGGCGCCACCGGCCTGCCACGACGGCGAACCGGTCGCGACCGCCGGCCTCGATCGCGACGACGGCTCCGAGCGCGGCGAGCGCGGACCGGTCGGCATCCGGCTGCTCGAACGCGAACCAGGGCTCCCCCGGCCGTCGCGACGCCGCGATCACCCCGACGGGATCGACATCCGATGGCAGCGGCACCGTGACCGCCGCCAGCACCCCGCCGTCGCCCGATCGCGCGCGCCGGATCGCCTGGCCGATGTGCTCTTCGAGGCGGGCCCGAGAGGCCGCGTCGAGGGCGATCTCCTCGCCGCGATCGGTGAAGGCACCCATCTCCCCGGAGTCTATGAACACAGGCCGCGTCGTTTCGCCGCTTTCAGTGCCGGCGCCGCGGGTAGGCTCGCCCCATGGGCTACCGCGAGCAGGCGCCGCCCGTGGCGCTCGAGCCATGGCTCGACTGCACCTGGGAGCGCCGTGCCGAAGATGCGGCACCGCAGCGGGTCCTTCCCGACGGCTGCATCGACATCGTCTGGATCGAAGCCGGCGGGACCCGCCTCGTCGGCCCCAGCACGTCCGCGTTCCTGGTTCCGCTGCCACCGGGGACCCGCGTCGCCGGCGCACGGCTGCACCCTGGCGCCGCCGCCTCGCTGCTGGGCGTCGCCCCCGAGGCGATCCGCGACGCGGCGCTGCCGATCGAAGCCGTCTGGGGCGACGAAGGCGCGCGCCTGGCGGCCGCCCTGGACGAGCACGCCGATCCTGCCGCCGCGCTGCGAGGGGCGCTGCTCGTGCGCGCCGCGGCCGCCGAACGCCCCGACCCGCTCGTCGCCGAGGTCGTGACCCGGCTGCGCCGGCCGGATGCGGCGGTCGGACGGCTCGCCCGCGAGCTCGCGATCAGCGAGCGGCAGCTGCGCAGGCGCGTCTCGGTGGCCGTCGGCTACGGCCCGAAGCTGCTCCTGCGGGTGCTGCGCCTCGGCCGGGCGCTCGCCGCCGCGCGCGACGGTGACGAGCTCGCCCGCGTCGCCTATGACGCCGGCTACGCGGACCAGTCTCACTTCTCCAACGACTGCCGGACGCTGGCCGGTGCATCGCCGTCGGTCGTGATCGCACCGTCACGTCCGATTTCTCCAAGCGTCCCGTCGCCGCATCGGCCATCCTGACCGCATGACCGACGCCCTGCAATCGATCCCGAACGTCGGGCCGGCAGTCGCGAACAAGCTTCGCCGGCTCGATATCCGCACGCCCGACGACCTGCACGGACGCGATCCCGAGGAGCTGTTCGAGCGCCTGTGCGCGCTCGACGGCCGCCGCCACGACCCGTGTCTGCTGGACACGTTCGTCGCCGCCGTGTCCTATGCCGACGGTGGCCCGGCCCGGCCGTGGTGGGAGTTCAGCCGCGAGCGAAAGGCGCGCGCGCATGCCTGAGCTCGAACTGCGGCTCGGCTGGGTGATCGCCTACGTCGACGATCCGCCCGCCGCGAGCCGCTTCTACCAGCAGACGTTCGGGCTGCGCGAGGAATTCACGGTCCCGGACGGCTCATACGCCCAGCTCGACACCGGTGCGACGAAGCTCGGGTTCGCGTCCTACGTGCTCGGCGACGACAACGTCTCCGCCGGGATCGGCCGCGCGGGGCTCGACGGGCCGCCGGCGAATGTGCAGATCACGCTCGTCGCCGACGACGTCGACCGTGCCTACGAGGTGGCGCTGAGCGCCGGCTGCAACTCGCTCGCGGCGCCCGACGACAAGCCGCAGGGCCAGCGCGTCGCGTTCGTCCGCGACCCCTTCGGCACGTTCGTCGAGCTGGCGACGCCGCTGTAGCCGTCGCGGCGCTGCGCGACGGGGCGGTCAGGTTTCGCTGCGCCCGCGGTTAATCGCGATCTCGCCGGTCCGCATCGTCTCGATCAGGCCGAACGGGCGCACCATGCGCTCGAAGGCGTCGATCTTGTCGGCGGTGCCGGTGATCTCGAAGACGATCGAGCGCTTCGTCACGTCGACGACCTTGGCGCGGAAGATCTCGCCGATCTGCATCACCTCGGAGCGCGAGGTGCCCTCGGCGGCGACCTTGAACATCGCGAGCTCGCGGACGATCGTGAAGCCCGGCTCGAGGTCGCGGATCTTCAGCACGTTGACGAGCTTGTGCAGCTGCTTGGTGACCTGATCGATCGGGTGCATCGCACCGTCGACCGTGATCGTCATCCGCGAGAACTGCTCGTCATCGGTCGGCCCGACGGTCAACGTCTCGATGTTGAAGCCGCGGCGCGCGAAGAGGCCGGCGACGCGCGCGAGCACGCCCGGCTTGTTCTCGACGAGGACGGACAGCAGATGCTTGCGGCCCGTGCGCAGGCGCGCCGTCGCCTCGAGCTCGTCGAGGCTCAGCAGCTCCTTGGTGCCGGGATCGCCCATCAGCCGACCATGTCGCGCGCGGCCTGGCCGGGCGCGATCATCGGATAGACGTTCTCCTCGCGGGTGACGGCGACGTCGACGACGACCAGCCCCGGCGTCGCGAGCGCGGTCCGCAGGTCCTCGACCAGCGACGTCTTGTCGGTCAGTCGCAGGCCGGTGCCGCCATGGGCCTCGGCGAGCTTGACGAAGTCCGGCCAGACGCCCATGTCGACCTGCGAGTAGCGCTTGTCCCAGAACAGCTCCTGCCACTGGCGGACCATGCCGAGGTAGCCGTTGTTCATGATCACGACCTTGACGTCGATGCCCTCGGTCGCGCAGGTCGCGAGCTCCTGCTGGTTCATCTGGATCGAGCCGTCGCCGCTGAGGCAGACGACGAGATCGTCGGGGCGGCCGACCTTGGCGCCCATCGCCGCCGGCAGGCCGAAGCCCATCGTCCCGAGCCCGCCAGACTGGATCCAGTTGCGCGGGCTGTCGAACATGAAGTACTGCGCGGCCCACATCTGGTGCTGGCCGATGTCGGTCGAAAGGACGCAGTCGCCACCCGTCGCCTCGTAGAGCGCCTGGACCAGCCGCTGCGGCTTGATCTCGGTGCCCTCGCTGTCCTCGTAGCGCAGCGGGTACTCGGCCTGCCAGCCGTGGATCCGCGTCCACCAGTCGTCGAGCCGCGACGCTTCGACGCCGTCGAGCGCGCGGTACTCCGCGACGAGGTTCGCGACGATGCTCTTGGCGTCGCCGACGATCGGGATGTGCGCCGGGACGTTCTTGGAGATCTCGGCCGGATCGATGTCGATGTGGATGAACTTCGCGTTCGGCGCGAACTCGTCCAGCTTGCCGGTGATGCGGTCGTCGAAGCGGGCACCGATCGCGCAGATCAGGTCGGCTTCGTCCATCGCGTAGTTGGCCGTGCGGGTCCCGTGCATCCCGAGCATGCCGAGCGACTGCTCGTGCGTCCCGGGGAAGGCGCCGAGGCCCAGCAGCGTGCAGGTGACGGGGAAGTTGCCGAGCTCGGCGAGCTCACGCACCTCCTGGTAGGCGCCGGCGTTGACGGCGCCGCCGCCGACGTAGAGCACCGGCCGCAGCGAGCTCGCGAGCGCGTTCGCCGCCTGGCGGATCTGCTTCGCGTTGCCCTCGACCGTCGGCTGGTAGCCGGGAAGCCTGAGATCGGTGACGGGACCGTCGAACGGGATCTCGGTCCGCGACAGGTCCGTCGGGATGTCGATCACGACGGGTCCCGGCCGGCCCGTGCTCGCGATATGGAACGCCTCGTGGATCGCCCGCGGGAGCTCCAGCGGGTGCTGGATCATGAAGCTGTGCTTGACCGCCGGCATCGTGATGCCGATGACGTCGGTCTCCTGAAAGCCGTCGGTGCCGAGCAGGTCGGTGCGGACCTGGCCGGTGACGAACACCACCGGGCAAGAGTCCATCATCGCGTCCATGATCGGGGTGACGATGTTCGTCGCGCCGGGGCCGGACGTGGCGAAGCAGACGCCCGTCTTGCCGGTCGCCTTCGCGTACCCCTGGGCGGCGTGGCCGCCCCCGGCCTCATGACGTACGAGGACGTGGCGGATCCCTGCGTCGTAGAGCGCGTCGTAGGTCGGGAGGTTTGCGCCGCCGGGCAGGCCGAAGATGACCTCGACCCCCTCGGCCTTCAAACACTCCATGAGGGCGTCGACAGCACGCATTATCCGAGTGTATCCGTGGTGTACTCGAGCTCCGTGCCGCAGCGCGTGCAGAGCGCGTCGTAGAGCATGCAGACCCGCCCGCAGGTCGGGCAGCGGCGCCGGGGCTCGTCCGCGTCGGAGCGATAGAGGACCGCCGCGGCCAGCCCGATCATCGGCACGACACCCGAGATCAGAAACCAGACGACGAACGAGTTGCCTTTGATCCGCGCGACGACGCCGCCGGCGATCGCGAACGACAACGCGATGATCAGATATTGCATGGCGGCCCCGCGGGCGGCGTGCCCGTGCTCCTCGCTAGGAGGTCAGTGTGTTGTAGGCCCAGATGACGCCGACGACCGCGAGCACGACGACGAGGATCCCGGCGATGCCGGCGGCGATACCGATGATCACCTTGATCACGATCCAGGCGCCGATGACGAGCACCAGCACCGCGAGCAGACGGCTGATCCAGGATGGGCGGCTCTTGGGCATCACCCCATCATAAAGAGGCGAGACGCCCGGCCATGGCGCCTACGCGGCCGTGGCGCCCGGAGAAAAAAGCGGTGGGCACGCCGGCTGCGTCTGCCGGCGTGCCCACCTGGCTGCGCGGAGGAGAGCGCATCCCCGCCCTGCGAGGAGGAGTTCCGCAGGGCAAGCTTGGTGTGTGTGAGTTATCGAGTCCTAGTCATGGAGTGCTCGCACCGATGAGAGGCGCGACGCGACCGGCTCGGCCAGGGGAGCCAACCTGACCAGCCGGTAGCGACGAACGGTGGGCCGGCGCGCTCCGTGCGTACCTGCCCCCCGCATGAACCGCGTCTCCTGCACCATTGCGAGCCGGGCATTTGAGCGATCGGTCATGGACAGCATGATGCGCCACGGGGGCCTGCAAAGGGTTGGCCCACGGGCCAATATCCATCACGGAGCCTTCGACCCCCGGTCGGGGGGCATGATGCCCGCGAATCCTATGTTTTGCAGGGGGTTCGAGGGTTGCCGGAGGGCCCCACGTGGGGCCCGGAGGCGGGCCCCACGGCGGTTACAGGCCGAGCTTCTGCCGCACGAGCCGCGTGACCTCGCCGCCGTCGGCTCGGCCGCGCGTCTCGCGCATCACGTGCCCGACGATCACGCCGACCGGCTTCATGTCGCCGCCGCGGAGCTTCTCGGCCACGTCGGGGTTCGCCGCCAGCGCGGCATCGACATGCGGGCCGAGCTCGTCGTCGCCACCGACGGCGCCGAGACCCTCCGCCTCGACGATCGCGCGGGGATCGCCGCCGTCGGCGACGACACGCGAGAGCACCTCGCGCCCGGCGTCCCGCGTGACCGTCTTGTCCTCGACCATCGCGACGATCGCCGCCAGTGCCGCCGGCGCCGCGTCGGCCGCCCCATCCTCGTTCGACAGCCAGTTCGCGAGCGGCTGCGCGAGCTCCGGAGACGCGTCGCCCGATGCCAGCGCCTCCTCGAAGCGATCGCCGAGCTCCGGCCGGAACGCGAGCAGCCTGGCACTGTCGGCGCTCAGCCCGAGCGTCTCGAGACGCTCGGCACGTGCCGCCGGCAGCTCGGGCATCGCGGCCTTCGCGGCCGCGAGCATCTCGGCGCTGATCGCGACCGGCACCAGATCGGGCTCCGGGAAGTAGCGGTAGTCGTGCGCCTCCTCCTTCGAGCGCAGCGACGTGATCCGCTCCGTCCGCGGGTCGAAGTGCAGCGTCTCCTGGACGACCGCCTCGCCGGCGGCGAGGATCTCTCGCTGGCGCGCGATCTCGGCGTTGACGCCGCGCTCGAGGAAGCGGAACGAGTTCATGTTCTTGAGCTCGGTCTTCGTCCCCAGCTCAGTCGAGCCCACGGGCCGCAGCGAGATGTTGGCGTCGCAGCGCAGCGAGCCCTCGTCCATGTTGACGTCCGAGACACCGAGCCGGCGCAGGGTCACGCGGAGCAGCGTCAGCCACTCACGTGCCTGCTCGGCCGAGCGCAGGTCGGGCTCGGTGACGATCTCGACGAGCGGCGTGCCGCAGCGGTTGAAGTCGACGATCGACGCGTCGCTGCCGTCGATCCGGCCGCTCGCGCCGACGTGGATCAGCTTCGCGGCGTCCTCCTCGAGGTGGACGCGGTGGATCCGCACCTCCCCCAGCCGCCCTGGCCCGCACAGCGGCTCGTCGAACTGGCTGATCTGGTACGCCTTCGGGCTGTCGGGATAGAAGTAGTTCTTGCGATGAAAGACCGAGCGCCGCGCGAGCTCAGTCTCGAGCGCGAGGCCGATCATCAGGCCACGGTGGATCGCGCCGGCGTTGACGACCGGCAGAGCGCCCGGAAGGCCGAGACACGTCGGGCAGCAGCGCGTGTTGGGCTCCTCGCCGAACGACAGCTCGCAGCCGCAGAACATCTTCGTCCGCGTGTTCAGCTGGACGTGGATCTCGAGGCCGATGACGGGCTCGAACTCGGTCACGACGCCTCCGGGATCGTGCGCTGGAAGCCGATCGCCTGCTCGAGCGCGTAGGCGGCATCGAGCATCCGGGACTCGCTGAACGCCGGCCCGCACAGCTGCAGGCCGACCGGCAGCCCTTCGCTCAGGCCGCAGGGAATCGACAGCGCCGGGATCCCCGCAAGCGACATCGGCACGGTGCAGAAGTCGTTGAGGTACATCTCGAGCGGGTCCGCGGTCTTGGCGCCGAGCTCGAAGGCGACGGACGGCGTCGTCGGCGTGACGATCAGGTCGACGTCGGCGAAGGCCGCGGCGAAGTCCTCGCTGATCTTCGTCCGCACCTGCTGCGCGCGGCCGTAGTACGCGTCGTAGTAGCCGCTCGACAGCGCGTAGGTGCCGATCAGGATGCGCCGCTTGACCTCGTCGCCGAAGCCATCGTGGCGCGTCGAGGTGTACATCGACAGCAGGTCGTCGGGTTGGGCGGGATCGGTCTTCCGCAGCCCGTAGCGAACGCCGTCGTAGCGCGCGAGGTTGGAGCTCGCCTCGGCCGGAGCCAGCAGGTAGTAGGCGCTGAGCGCGTGCGGCGCGTGCGGCAGCCGGCACGGCTGCACCGTCGCGCCGAGGCTCTCGGCGAGCGCGAGCGTCTCGCGGAAGCGCGCCAGCACGCCCTCCTCGATGCCCTCGCCCGAAAGCTCCTCCGGAACGCCGAGGCGGATCCCGTCGAGGCGCTCGGCGGTCGGCAGCGCGATCTCGTGCTGGTGGCCGACCGACGTCGAGTCGAGCGGGTCCGGCGCTCCCGTCATGTGGCGGTAGAGCAGCGCGACGTCGGTGACGTCGCGGCCGAACGGCCCGGCCTGATCGAGCGACGAGGCGAAGGCGATCATGCCGTAGCGCGAGACGCTGCCGTAGGTCGGCTTCAGGCCGACGATGCCGCACAGCGCCGCCGGCTGGCGGATCGAGCCGCCGGTGTCGGTGCCCAGCGCCCACGGCGCGAGGCCGGCGGCGACGGCCGCCGCGCTGCCGCCGCTCGAGCCACCCGGGACACGGCTGCGATCCCACGGGTTCAGCACCGGGCCGAACGCCGAGTTCTCGTTCGACGAGCCCATCGCGAACTCGTCCTGGTTGGTCTTGCCCAGCAGCGGCGCGCCGGCGCGAGCGAGCTGCTCGACGACCGTCGCCGTGTACGGCGGCCGGTAGCCCTCGAGGATCTTCGAGCCCGACTGGCTCGGCACGCCCTCGGTGCAGAACAGGTCCTTGACGGCCAGCGGCACGCCGCCGAGCGGGCCGTCACTGGGCGAAGCAGGCGACTCGGCGACCCAGAGGAAGGCGTTGAGATCGTCGGCGGCGGCGCGCTCGCGATAGGCCTCGAACAGCTCGCCGGCGTCGATCTCGCCCGAGTTCACCGCGGCGGCCGCGGCAGCCGCCGACAAATCAGTGAGGGAGCTCATCCAGCTTGAGGGCTCGGGACGAGGAACCCACCGTCCTGCGTGGCCGGAGCGGCGGCGAGGACCACGTCGCGCGGAAGCGACGGACGCGGCTCGTCGGCGCGCAGCGCGTTGCCGACCTCGATCACGTGCGTCGTCGCCGGAACGCCCTCGAGATCGAGCTCCTCGATCCGCTCGACGTGATCGAGGATCGACGACAGCTCGCCGGCCATCCGGTCGACTTCCTCGTCGGTCAGCCGCAGCCGCGCGAGCCGCGCGACGTGCAGAACCTGGTCGCGATCGATCACGGCGCGAAGGCTACTGCGCGGTCATGGCGGGCCGGATCGCCACGCTCACGGGCTCGCGGGCGGCGCCGGGCGGCGCTCGACCGGTATCTGCGGAGCGCCCGGAGCACGCTCGTCGTGGAGGCCGAGATAGGCGCCGAGGACCAGCACCAGCGCCGCCGCGAGCTCCGCTCCGGCACCCTCGACGACCATCGCCACGGCGGTCGCGAGACCGCCCGTGAGGGCGACGACCGTCGCGAGCAGCGGCGCGGAAGGGCTCTGTCGCAGGATCGTCAGCAACGGCGTCGCCAGCCCCGCGGCGATCGCCATGACGGCGCATGCGATCGCGAGCCAGCCGAGGTCGCTCCAGCCGTCGTCGAGGCAGAGCAGCACGAGCAGCGCCGCGGCGCCGATGCCGCAGATCCAGTCTCCGTAGCGCAGGCGGTGCATCATTCGGCCTGACCCGCCGCCTGGAGACGTGCCGCCTCCAGCGTGTTGCGCAGCAGGCAGGCGATCGTCATCGGGCCGACGCCACCGGGCACCGGCGTGATCGCACCGGCGATCTCGGCGACCTCGGCGAAGGCGACGTCGCCGACGAGCTTCGGCGGGTCCGTGGTCGTCCGGTTGATGCCGACGTCGATCACCGTCGCACCGGGCTTGACCCAGTCGGCGCGGACCATCTCGGCCCGCCCGACGGCCGCGATCAGGACGTCGGCACGGCGGCAGACATCGGCGAGGTCGCGCGTGCGCGAGTGGCAGATCGTCACGGTCGCGTTGGCCTCGAGCAGCAGCTGCCCCATCGGCTTGCCGAACAGGTTCGAGCGGCCGATCACGACGGCCTCGGCGCCCTCGAGCTCGGCGCCGGCCTCGGCCAGCAGCTCGATCACGCCCGACGGCGTGCACGGACGCAGGCCCGGCAGCCCGGAGGCGAGCAGGCCGGCGCTCACCGGGGTCAGGCCGTCGACATCCTTGTAGGCATCGATGACGCCACTGAGGTGGGCACCGTCGAGCGGCGCCGGCACAGGCAGCTGCAGCAGGATCCCACTGACGTCGGGGTCGGCGTTCAGCGTTCGCAGCAGCGCCTCGACGTCGTCCTGCGACGTGTCGGCCGCGAGCCGGTGATCGAACCCGCGGATCCCCACCTCGGCGCAGGCACGCTGCTTGCCGCCGACGTAGACGGCCGACGCCGCGTCCTCGCCGACGAGGATCGTCGCCAGACCGGGAGTGCGGCCGGTTTCAGCGACGAACGCCGCGACGTCCGCGGCGACCTCGCCACGGACCCGGGCCGCCACCGCCTTGCCATCGATCACACGCGCGCTCATCTGCGGCGGGCAGCCTAGATCATCGCCTGGTCAGCGGCGCGTACTCGGCCATCAGCTTGCGCTCGGCGCCGTCTCCCGCGAAGCGCACGACGACGATGCCGCCCGGCTCCGAGCCGGTGACGACGCCGTCGCCGAACGCCGGGTGCGCGACGTCCTCACCCATCCGGAACGTCGGCGTGTCGTCACCCTGCTGCTGTTGGGAGCGCCCGGGCGACGACCAACTCCCCGGGCGAGTGCCGGTGAGCGCCGGCGCGATGCGCCGGTCGTCGTCGACGAGGTCGGGCGGGATCTCGCCGAGGAAGCGGCTCGGAAGCCCGGCCATTGCTGAGCCGAAGACGTTGCGCCGGCGGGCGAACGTCATCGTCAGGTCGCGCATCGCGCGGGTGATCGCGACATAACAGAGGCGGCGCTCCTCCTCGAGGCTGCCCTCCTCGATCGCGCGCGAGTGCGGGAAGACGCCCTCCTCGCAGCCGATCACGAACACGATCGGGTACTCGAGCCCCTTCGCGTTGTGCAGTGTCATCAGCGTCGCCATGCCGCCGTCGTCGACGCGTGTGTCGGCGTCGGCGACGAGCGCGACCTGCTGGAGGAAGACGTCGAGCGTGTCCTCCTGCTGCTCCGCGCGCGCGTCGAACTCGCGCGCAACCTCGACCAGCTCCTCGAGGTTCTCGAGCCGGCCCTGCGCCTCGATCGTGCGCTCGGCCTCGAGCGCCTCGAGGTAGCCGGTCTCGTGCAGCAGCGACTCGAGCAGGTCGCCGACCGGGACGCCCTGCTCGGCGCGCTCGCGAAGCGCCTGCATCGTCGCCATGAAGCGCTCGAAGGCGCGGATCGCCGCGGTCCCGAGCCCCGGGACCTGCGACGGCGACGCGGCGGCCTCCCAGACCGTGACGCCGAGCGCGTCGGCATGCGCCAGCACGCGCGACAGCGAGGTCTGGCCGATGCCGCGGCGCGGCACGTTCGCGCAGCGCGTGAACGAGATCGCGTCCGCGGGGTTGCCGAGCACGGTCAGGTAGGCGATCGCGTCCTTGATCTCGGAGCGCTCGTAGAACTTCGTGCCGCCGATCACCTGGTACGGGATCTCGCGCCGCACGAGCGTGTCCTCGAGCACGCGCGACTGCGCGTTGGTGCGGTAGAAGCACGCGATCTCGGCGAGCGACACGCCTTCGTCGACGAGCCGGTCGATCTCGCCGACGACGTAGCGCGCCTCGGCGTGCTCGTCGTCGAGCTCGCGGATCTTGATCGGGTCGCCGGGGCCGACGTCGGTCCAGAGCGTCTTCGGCTTCTGCGCCCGGTTGTGCGCGATCACCGCGTTGGCGGCGTCGAGGATCGTCTGCGTCGAGCGGTAGTTCTGCTCGAGCTTGATCACCGTTGCGTCGGGGAAGTCGTCCTCGAAGTTGAGGATGTTGCGGATGTCGGCGGAGCGGAACGAGTAGATCGACTGCGCATCGTCGCCGACGACCACCAGGTTGCGGTGCTCCTCGGCGAGCAGCTGCAGCAGCCGGTACTGGACCGGGTTGGTGTCCTGGTACTCGTCGACGAGCACGTGCCGGAACGCGGCGCTGTAGCGGGCGCGAACCTCGGGGAACAGCTCGAGCACGTTGACGGTCCGCACGAGCAGGTCGTCGAAGTCCATCGCGTTCATCCGTAACAGCTCGGTCTCGTAGAGCCGGTAGACGTCGGCGATCGTCTGCTCGGCGTAGCCGCCGACGAGCTGGCCGTATGCGTCCGCGTCGCGCAGCTGGTTCTTCGCCGCGGAGATCTGGTTCGCGACCATCGCCGGGGTGAACCGCTTGGGGTCGATGTCGAGCTGGTCGATGCAGCGCTTGACGAGCCGCCGCGAGTCGGCCTGGTCGTAGATCGTGTACTGGCGCGTGTAGCCGAGCCGCGGCGCCTCGGAGCGCAGGATCCGGGCGCAGGCCGCGTGGAACGTCAGCACCCACATCGAACGCGAAACGAAGGAGGGGCCCGCCTCCGCCCCCATCTGGGGGCTCCGGATCCCTCCATGCCCGAGCAGCAGCTCGACGCGCTCGCGCATCTCCTGCGCCGCCTTGTTCGTGAACGTGATCGCGAGGATCTCGCCGACCCGCGCGCGCTCCGTGTGGACGAGCCAGGCGATCCGGTGCGTCAGCACGCGGGTCTTGCCAGAGCCGGCACCGGCGAGCACGAGCAGCGGCCCCGCCGGATGCACGACCGCCTGGCGCTGCGGCTCGTTGAGGCCGGCGAGCAGGTCGTCGATCACGGAAGGCTCGGGCACTGTCGCGAGCATACGAAGCGGCGCGGGCGCCTTTACGCTGCGCCGGTGGGCCTCTGTGACGACGTCCGAGCGAGCGCCGCGGCGATCTCCGCGACGGCTCGGCACGTCCGTATCGACCACGATCGGCTCGGCACCTACGACGTCGCCGGACCGCCGGCTGAGCCCGACCCGCTCGACGCCGAGCGCCACTATCTCGAGGGCTCGCCGGCCGACGTCGCGGCGTACATGCTCGCGCTCGACAGCATCAACTTCGGCTCCGGCTGGTTCCCGCTGCTGCGCAAGCGCCCGTTCAGCTCCGGCTACTACACGGTCTCCTGGGCGCTCGCGGATCACGTTCGTGCTGCCGGGCCGCTGACGAACGCCGAGCTGCGGGCGATGACGACGGAGCGGATCGCGGCGATCCTCGGCCAGGACCCGTCGCTCGAGCTGATGTCGCTCTACGCCGAGGCGCTGCGCGAGCTCGGCCGCTTCCTCGGTGACCGCGCGCCGATCGACGTCGTCGCCGCTGCCGGCGGCTCGGCCGAGCGGCTCGCCGAGACGCTGGCGCTGGGCATGGCGCGATTCGCCGACCGTGGCTTCTACAAGCGCGCGCAGATCGTCGGCAGCGACATGGCGCTGGCCGGCGTGGCGACCTTCGGCGACCTCGACCGGCTGACGATCTTCGCCGACAACCTCGTCCCCCACGTACTGCGCTGCGACGGCGTCCTCGTCTACGACGAGGCGCTTGCGGCGCACATCGACAGCGGCGCGCTGCTGCCGATGGATGAGCGCGAGCGCGAGATCCGTGCCGCCGCCGTCCACGTCTGCGAGCTGCTCGCCGCGCGCCTGTCGGTGACGCCGCGGGCGCTCGACACGTGGCTCTGGAATCGCGGCCAGGGCGAGCCGTACAAGCAGCGCCCGCGGCATCGCACGCGGACCGTCTGGTATTAGAAATGGTACGCATGGACGACGTCCGGCTCCCCTGTCCGTGGTGTCAGAAGACCCCGAAAGGTGAGGCTGGCCTTCGGATCCACATCGAGCAGCGGCATCCCGACGAGTACAAGCGGATGGCCCGCGAGGAGCATGCCCGAGAGATCGAGCGCCGGCTCCGCAAAACGGGCATTCTGATCATCGGGCCGATTGTCGCGCTGGGGGTGATCGCATTTGGCGTATTCGGCACCACGCTAACCAGCGATGACAGTCTGTCGGTTGTCAGCCTGCTCTGGGCCGCCCCGGCCATGGCATTGCTCTTCGCCTTCCTGGGGCTGACGATCGGATACCCGGTCGGCATGCTGGTCGGAAACGCCGTCGGCAGCGTGTGGCGTAACGGTGATTTCTTTGCCGAAGGCGGTGAGATCGGCGGCTGGGGTGGCGCTGTGGGCGGTGCGATCGGCGGTGCGCTGATCGCGCTGCTCGCGGTGTTCTGAGCAGCCGCGACTCTCGCGTTGCGCGATCAGCCGCCGGTGGGGTTCGGCCCGCGGGCCGGCCGCAGCGGGTGGATCTCCGCTTCGGCGTGCTCGTCGCCGGCGAGATCGGCGACGGCCTGCTCGAGCTCGGCGATCCGCTTCGCCAGGCTCTTGATCGCGTCGGCGATCGGGTCGGGCAGCTGGACCCAGTCGGCGTCTGGCCCTTCTGGGCGCACGCCGTCGATCCGCACCGGATGGCCCGGGTTGCCGACGACGGTCGAGTTCGCCGGCACGTCGTGGATGACGACGCTGTTGGCGCCGATCTTCGCGCCGTGGCCGATCGTGATCGGCCCCAGCAACACCGCGCCGGCGCCGATCGTGACGTTGTCCTGGACGGTCGGATGGCGCTTGCCGACGGCGAAGCCGGTGCCACCGAGCGTGACGCCCTGGTAGAGCGTGACGTCCTCGCCGATCTCGGCCGTCTCGCCGATGACGACGCCGGTGCCGTGGTCGACGAAGAACCCGGGGCCGATCTTCGCCGCGGGATGGATCTCGATGCCGGTCAGCGCCCGCGAGGCGTACGCGATCGCGCGGGCCACCGAGGGGACGCCGTTCTCGTGCAGGGCGTGGGCGACGCGGTGCGCCAGCAGCGCATGGACACCCGGCCACGCGGTCAGGATGCCGCGCTCGTCGACCTCGCGCGCGGCCGGATCCCGCTCGCGTGCCGCGGCGATGTCACGACGGAGCTCGCGGGCTACGCGGGCGATCGTGCTGCTGCCCAACATGGCCATACAGTAGCCCCGCGCAGGGGCCGCGGCCGCGGCTCAGGGCGCTGGTGCGAAGAACGGCACGGAGACGTACCGCTCGCCCGAGTCGGGCAGGATCACCGCGATCCGCTTGCCCCGCGACTCGGGCCGCCGGGCGACCTCGAGCGCCGCGTACAGCGCCGCTCCGGCGGAGATCCCGCAGAGCACGCCTTCGACCCGGCCGGCGAGCTGCGCGGTCTCGATCGCGGCCTCGTCCTCGACGGGCAGCACCTCGTCGATCACGGAGCGATTGAGCACCGCCGGGACGAAGCCGGCGCCGATCCCCTGGATCTTGTGCGGGCCGGGCGACCGGCCCGACAGGACCGCCGACGTCGCCGGCTCGACCGCGACCACGCGCGTCGCCGGGTCATGGCCCTTGAGCACCTCGCCGACGCCGGTGATCGTGCCTCCGGTGCCGACACCCGCGACGAAGACGTCGATCTTGCCGTCGAGCGCCTCGAGCAGCTCGGGCCCGGTCGTGCGCCGGTGGATCTCCGGGTTGGCGGGGTTCGAGAACTGGTCGGGCATGAAGACGTCGGCGCCGAGCGCCGCCGCCCGCGCGGCTTCGACGGCCTCGTTCATCCCGCCGAACGACTCGGTGATCTCGACGTTGGCGCCGTAGAGCCGCAACAGGCCCTCGCGTTCGCGGCTCATCCCCTGCGGCAGGTAGAGCGTCAGGTCGTAGCCCTTGGCCGCACAGACGAAGGCCAGCGCGATGCCGGTGTTGCCGCTCGTCGCCTCGACGATCGTCGTCCGGCCCGGCTCGATCCGGCCGTCGGCCTCGGCGGCCTCGATCATCGCGATGCCGATCCGGTCCTTGACGCTCCCGCCCGGGTTCAGCGCCTCGAGCTTGCCGAAGATGCGCACGCCTTCGGGCGCGAGGCGCGACAGCTCGACGATCGGCGTGTTGCCGACGATCTCGGCGATGTTGCGTGGGATCTCCGCCATGCCCGATCGGACTTCATCACATTGAGCGCTCGTTGTCGCAACAACGGCTTCGCACGGCCCCGCTCAGCGCTCGACGCGATAGCGCAGGTGCGTCACCCCGGGCGACGCGATGGCGGCCGTCGGCACGAGCCGCGGATCGCCGATGTTCTCGAGCAGACGCTCCCCCGCTCCGAGCACGATCGGAGCCACGTGCAGCCACAGGTCGTCGAGCAGCCCGGCGGCGAGCACCTGCTGGATCGCGCTGGCGCCGCCGGCGATCGATACGTCGCGATCGCCCGCCGCGTCCCGCGCCCGCGCGACGGCCGCCGTGACCCCCTCGGTGACGAACGAGAACGTGGTCCCGCCATCCATCGGCAGCGGCTCGCGCTCGTGATGAGTCAGCACGAACACCGGGACGTGAAAGGGTGGGTCGTCGCCCCACCAGCCTTTCCAGGAGCTGTCCCACGAGCCGTCGCCGCCGCCGAACATCTTGCGGCCCATGACGACGGCGCCGATGTTGCCCGCGACCTCGTCCACGATGTCGGAGTCGACTCCGGGCTCGCCGCCCTCGAGGCCGTGGTGCCGGCGCCAGCTTTCCGTCCCGATGACCCATTCGTGCAGCCGCATGCCGCCCTCGCCGATCGGGTTCTCAAGGCTCTGGTTGGGCCCGGCGACGAAGCCGTCGAGCGAGATCGAGATGCTGGCGCGGACTGAGCTCATCGCGTGAGGATTTCACGTTCCGCGGGTAGGCAATCATCGGCGTCGCAAACTTTTGCGCACCGCCACCGCAGGTTGTGTCACGCTGCGCTCGAAAGCGGTTGAGGAACCGCGATTCGGGAAACACCAATGTGTCATCCAGCTCGAAGAGCTGCCATCACAGAGGAGAAGAACCGATGAGGAGGAGTTACGTCGCGACAGCTGTCGCAACGTTGGGAGTGGCTGGAGCACTCGTCGCCGTAGGAGTCGACGGCACGAGCTCCACCGGACAGTCGGCCTCCGCGGCCAGCAAGACGAAGATCGCCTTGCTGCTGCCGGAGTCCAAGACTGCCCGCTACGAGGCGCAGGACAAGCCTCTGTTCACGAAGAAGGTCAAGGCGCTGTGTCCGAACTGCCAGATCGTCTACAGCAACGCGAATCAGGACTCGTCGAAGCAGCAGGATCAGGCAGATGCGGCGCTCAGCCAGGGAGTCAAGGCGATGGTGCTTGACCCCGTGGACTCCGCGTCCGCGGCCGTGATCGTCAAGAAGGCGAACAAGGCGAAGGTGCCGGTCATCAGCTATGACCGGTTGATCCTGAACTCGAAGCCCGCCTACTACATCTCGTTCGACAACCAGCAGGTCGGCAAACTGCAGGCGTCGAGCTTGGTGTCGCGCCTGAAGGCGATGGGCAAGACCAGCGGCAACCTGGTCATGATCAACGGCGCGCCGACAGACAACAACGCGGGGCTGTTCAAGAAGGGCGCCCATTCGGTGCTCGACAAGAGCGGCTTCAAGATCGCCAAGGAGTACGACACCCCGGACTGGAGCCCCGACAAGGCCCAGACCGAGATGCAGCAGGCGATCACCGCACTCGGCAATGACGGCTTCGTCGGCGTCTACGCCGCGAACGACGGCACGTCCGGCGGCGCGATCGCCGCGATGAAGTCAGCCGGCATCAAGCCCAGCACCAGGCCGATCACCGGCCAGGACGCCGAGCTCGCTGGAATCCAGCGGGTGCTCACGGGCGAGCAGTACATGACGATCTACAAGGCGATCAAGCCCGAGGCGGAGAAGGCTGCGCAGCTCGCGGTCGCCGCCGCCACCGGCAAGAAGGTGCCGAGTGGCCTGATCACCGGCAAGACCAACAACAAGACGACGAACGTCCCTTCAGTCATCCTGAAGCCGGTGGCTGTGACAAAGTCCAACATCAAGTCAACAGTCATCAAGGACGGCTTCTACACCGTCAAGCAGATCTGCACGAAGGCATACGCCAGCGCGTGCAAGTCGGCTGGACTGACCTAGTCGCAAACAACGCACGAGGAGGATCCTTGGAGAGCATTGAGAGCCAGGGCGGCGCAGGCGGGAAACCGCCTGCGCCCCTCCTCGCTGCGAAGGGCATCAGCAAGCGCTTCGGCGCTGTTCAGGCGCTCACCGACGTCGACTTCGAAGTCGGCGCCGGTGAGGTCGTCGCCCTCGTCGGCGACAACGGGGCCGGCAAGTCGACCTTGATCAAGGCAATCGCCGGCTCGCAGCCGAGCGACGGCGGCGAGTTCACGTTCGAAGGCCAGCGCGTGACGATCAACACGCCGCAGGACGCGGTGCGGCTCGGCATCGCGACCGTCTATCAGGACCTCGCGCTGTGCGACAACCTCGACGTCGTCGAGAACCTCTACCTCGGCCGCGAGAGGGTCGCCACCGGGGTCCTGCTCGACGAGGTGGCGATGGAGCGTCACACGCGCGAGCTGCTCGACTCGCTCGCGGTGACGACGCTCAGCAGCGTCCGCACCGAAGTCGGCGCGCTCTCGGGCGGCCAGCGCCAGTCCGTGGCGATCGCCCGCTCGCTGCTCGGCGAGCCGCGGCTGGTGGTCCTCGACGAGCCGACGGCGGCGCTTGGCGTCGCCCAGACCGAGCAGGTGCTCGACCTGATCGGGAGGCTGCGCGAGCGCGGGCTGGGCGTGGTCGTGATCAGCCACAATCTTCGCGACGTCTTCGATGTCGCCGACCGGATCATCGTGCTGCGGCTCGGCCGCCGCGCGGCGACGTTCGACCGCCGCAGTTCGAGCGAGTCGGAGGTTGTCGCGGCGATCACCGGCGCGAATCACGACGGCAACGGCAACGGGAAGGACCAGGCATGAGCGCCGTCGCCGAGCCTCCGCAGGAGGCCCCACGGGTCGAGACCACGGCCAAGCGCGAAGGCGTCGCGCGGGCGTTCGCCCAGGGCGAGTTCGGTGCCCTGCGCGTGATCATCATGCTCGCGGTCATCTGGCTGATCTTCCAGACCCAGAACGACCGTTTCCTCAGCTCGACGAACCTGACGAACCTGATGCTGCAGATCACGGCCATCGGCCTGATCTCGACCGGCGTCTTCCTCGTCCTGCTGCTGGGCGAGATCGACCTGTCCGTCGGCGCCGTCAGCGGCCTGACGGCCGCGATCATGGCCGTGCTGACGACCAAGCACGGCTGGTCGCCGGTGACGGGAATCGCCGCCGCGCTCGTCGTCGGAGCCGCGATCGGCACGCTCAACGGCCTCTCGGTGACCGTCTTCGGGATCCCGTCGTTCATCGTCACGCTGGCCGGTCTGCTCGGCTGGCAGGGGGCGCAGCTCTGGGTGCTCGGCGACACCGGCACGATCAACCTGCCGGACTCGGCGATCACCGACCTCACCGGCACGTACTACTCCGACACCGTCGGCTGGATCATCGGCGCGGTCGCGATCGCCGCCTATGCGCTGATGACGTTCATCGGCTACCGGCGACGGGTCGCGGCGGGGCTCGAGACGCAGCGACCACCGCTGCTCGTGCTGCGTGTGGCCGGCGCGGCGGCGGCGATCATCTTCGGCGTCGCCGAGCTCAACAGCTATCTCGGCGTGCCGCTGGCGGTGCTGATCCTGGTCGGCTTCGTCGCCTTCTTCGGCTTCTGGACGACACGCACGCGCTTCGGCCGCCACATCTTCGCGGTCGGCGGCAACATCGAGGCGGCGCGACGCGCGGGCATTCACGTCAACGCCGGTCGCGTCGCGGTCTTCGCGATCGCCTCGACGATGGCGGCAGCCGGCGGCGTCATGGCGGCGTCACGCGGCCTCTCCGTCAGCCAGTCGTCCGGCGGCAGCGACGTGCTGCTGCTGGCGATCGCCGGGCCCGTCATCGCCGGCACGAGCCTCTATGGCGGCCGCGGATCGGCGTGGTCGGCGCTGCTGGGCGCGCTGGTGATCGGCTCGATCTCCAACGGCATGGACCTGCTCGCCCTGGAGTCGTCCGTCAAGTACATGATCACCGGCGCCGTGCTGTTCGCGGCCGTCGTGATCGACGCGCTGGCACGGAGGCAGCGCGCGCAGGCCGGGCGAAGATGACGGTGCGGCTCAGTCCTGCTGGCGTGGCCGCACGCGCACGCGCGGCGGCGGATCCTGCGGCGGGGCGACGCGGCGCTCGCCCTCGAACAGGGTGAGGCCGTCACCTGTGCGGACGACCCGGTGGCCGTCGAGCTGCAATTCGTAGACGGCGTTGGCAGGCCGCTGGATGCCGGCGGCGCGGAGGTCGCCGATCGTCAGGGGCACGACGGCCGCTCGCAGCAGCTCCAGCAGTGCGGCTCCCCGCGGGACACCGTCGGGGGGACGAGGCACGCGACTGAGCGTAGTCGCGGGTCGTTCGGCCGCCGCACGCTGCGCGTCGGCCTCGCGGGATACGGCGTCGCGGGCGCGGTCTTCCACGCGCCCCTGATCGCGGCTGTCGAGGGGCTCGAGCTGAGCGCCGTGATGACGCGCTCACCCGAGCGCGCGCAGCAGGCCGCCGCGGCGCATCCTCGAGCGAACGTCGTCGGCGACCTCGACGCGCTGCTCACCGAGATCGACGTGCTCGTCGTCGCGACGCCGAACCGCACACACGGGGAGATCGCGCTCGCGGGGCTCGAACGCGGCCTCGCCGTCGTCGTCGACAAGCCGCTCGCCACCACCTCCGCCGAGGCGCGCCGGCTGGTCGACGCGGGCGGGCGCCTGACCGTGTTTCAGAACCGCCGCTGGGACGGCGACTTCCTGACACTGCGGCGGCTGCTGGCCGACGGCGCACTGGGAACGCCGACGCGGATGGAATCGCGCTTCGAGCGCTTCCGGCCACAGGTCAACGCGGGCTCCTGGCGGGAATCGGGTGACCCGGAGGACGGCGGCGGGATGCTGCTCGACCTCGGCAGCCATCTCGTCGACCAGGCGATCGTCCTCTTCGGCGCGCCGCTGTCGGTCTACGGCGAGCTCGCCGTACGCCGTCCCGGGGCAAGAGTCGAAGACGACGCATTCATCGCGCTCGAGCACCACGGTGGCGTGCGCTCGCACCTGTGGATGAGCGCCGTCGCGCCACTCGCCGGGCCACGGTTTCGCGTCAGCGGCCTGCAGCGCGGCTTCGCCGTCGACGGGCTCGACCCGCAGGAGGCCCAGCTTCGCGACGGAATGCGGCCCGGCGACGAAGGGTTCGGCGAGGCTCCCCCGGCACTGCTCGACGGCAAGCCCCTGGCGCTCGATCGCGGCCGTTACGCCGATTTCTACGCCGGCGTGCGCGACTGGGCGCTCGGCGCCGCGCCGGCGCCCGTCGACGCGGCCGACGCCGTGCGCGTGCTTGAGGTGCTGGAGGCTGTGCAGCTACCTATGAGGTGATCGTCATCGGCACGCCCGCGCCGATGCGTTGCGACAACCACGTGATCGCGGCCCCGTCGAGGCGCACGCAGCCGTGCGAGACCGCGGTCCCGAGCGCGCCCGAGATGTTGTGCGTGCCGTGAATGGCGATCTGGCCCGGGCCGCCCTCGAACTCCTGCAGAACCGTCGATCGAGCGCTCGTCGCCAGCGCGAACGGCCCGCCTGCATCCTGATCGGAGAGCGCAAGCGCCTCCTCGACGAAGAACCGGCCACGCGGCGTCGGCGTCGCCGGTTTGCCGATGACGGCTGTGAAGCGCCGCACGACCCGGCCGTCTCGGTACACCACGACACGGCTCTTGCCGAGCTCGACGGTGAGCTGCCACGTCGTCGACGACCGTCGTGTCTTGGCGGCCTGAATCCAGCCGGTGCGGCCGTTGGGTCGCCCCGGAATCTCGACATGAAGCCAGGCGCTTCCTCCTCGGCGAACCGGCTTGCCGAGGACCGGAAGGACCGTGGGCACACCCGTCAGCGGCCGATGCGCAGCGAGGTAGTCCACCCGCCGCGCATGCACATTCGGGGACGAGCGAGCGGTCTGGTCATGCAGCAGCGTCGCGAGCCGCTGCACCCCCGGCGGCCTCGCCGCGACGGCGGATGGCGGGGCGACGAGCGGATGCGTGATCGCGGAGGCGAGCAGCACCGCTGCCAACGCGCACGCGGCTCGACGGCCGCCGGCCGCTCCTCGGATGGTCCGGACGAGGACGCTCATCCCGTGAACGTCGACGGGCCACGGCGCGGGCGCAGGACTACGTCGGCGCAGGCCCGATACGGCAGCGTCAGCGTCTTCGCGCGGGTGGCGTCTTTGAACGTGACGCGGACGCTGACCTTGTGGCTGCCGGCCGCGGCGCGGACGAATGCCCGGAACGGCGCCCTGGTCCGGGTGGCGAAGCGCTTGCCGTCGAGCCGGAAGACGACGCGCTTGATCAGGTGTCCTGTGACTCGAGCGTGGAACCCGTCGGTGCAGGCTTCGCCGGGTGAACGCCGCAGTGTTGTGGTGCCATCGCGGGTGACGGTGCGACGGGAGCCGCCCGGGTTGTTGCCGGTTGATGCGCCCGTCGAAGCGCCGGTCGTCGACCCGCTTCCAGGATTGGAGGTCGACGGGGTCGTGGGGCCGGAGGCCGTGCCGCAGCGTGAGCCGTCGAGCACGTTGTTGATCAGGCTGATCTGGCCGTTGCGTGCTAGCAACCGTCCAATCACCGACGCCGCGTTGTTCAGCGAGATGCTCGCCAGCGCCATCAGGTTGCCTTGGAATGCCGTCGTCGTGCCGAGCGTCGCCGAACTGCCGACCTGCCAGAACACGTTGCAGGCAGACGCACCATTGATCAGCACCACCGAACTGCCCGAGGCCGTGGTCAGCGCCGAGCCGACGAGGAAGACGAACTGCGCGTTGGGATCGCCCTGCGCGTCGAGCGTCAGCGCACCCGTGAGCTGAGCCGAGGAGCTAAATCGGTAGGCGCCGGCAGTCAGGATCCTGTTGCCGAGATCGGTACCGGTGAGGTCGTTGGCGGGCGAGACCGGCTGCCCCGCTGCGACCGTGTAGGCAGTCGTCAGATCGGCCTGGGCCTGCTGGGCGACGCCATCGTTGGCATGCGTCGCGCCGTTGACGACAGCGGGAAGCCCAAAGCCGACCAGTGCCGTCCCCGGAGCAACGCCGAGATCGCCGTAGAGGACCGACGGGCCGGTGTTCGTGACCGTGGCGCCACCGAGGGCTACGAACGTGCCTGCAGTAGCGAGGTTGACCGGGGCTGCTTGCGCGGCGGTGGAGACAGCGGCAAAGGCGAGGCACCCGGCCAGAGCGATGCCGAGGCATCGGCTGCGTGTGCGGTATGTCGGGTTGGACACGAGGTCCTCCCTGATGGGTGAGCAGCCCCTGCAACATTCCTTGAGTCGCCACGCGGCCGCACTCTGGCAGCGATCGGGGGCGTGGTGGCACTTCGGTAGCCCGGCGAACTCCGGTGGAGTCCCGTGGCTTTGCGGACCCGCCTCGCGACGAGGGTGCCTGAGTCCAAAGCCTGCTCTGGTTTATGTACCTATCGACACAAACTCACCAGAGCTTAAGAAACCTGGCGCGTTATGACGTCCCTCGCCCGGACGATCGCGCACCGTCCTCACCCGACGACCTCGCAGTTCGTCACGTGGTCGGCGCGATCCTTGGCGACCCGGTCGAGGCCTGGGCCGCAGTCGACGGTGTCCTCACCGCCGCCCTTGACGTTGATCGTGTCGTTGCCGGGCCCGCCGTCGAGCTGATCGTCGTCGAAGCCGCCTGTGAGCAGGTCGTCGCCGTTGCCGCCGAAGAGCATGTCGCGACCGCGGTCGCCGGTGAGCTCGTCGTCGCCGTCCTCGCCGCTGAGCTTGTCGTCGCCGGTGCGGCCGAAGATCCGGTCGGCGCCCGCTCCACCTGTGAGCTTGTCGTCGCCGGGGCCGCCGTCGATGTCGTCGGCGCCGCCGCGGCCGTCGATCGTGTCCTCGCCGCCGTTGCCGATCAGGATGTCGCCCAGCGCGCCGCCGTTGAGCGTGTCGTCCTTGTCGAAGCCGACGATGCGCGCGTTGTCCGCCTGCTGCGCGATCGCGTCGAGCATCGCCGACGCCTGCGGCCCACCGGCCAGCAGGCCGGGATGCGGCGCTCCGTTGAGACCGTCGAAGCGCGCGCTCGACAGGCTCGGATCGCCGATGATCACGCGCTCGCAGTCCTCGATCTTGTTCGGGCCGCGGCCCTGAGCCTCGTAGTCGGACTCGACGTAGATCGTGTCGAAGCCGGGACCGCAGAGGAAGTTGTCCGGCGCGCTGCCGCCGTAGAGGACGTCGTCGCCGTCGCCGCCGGTGAGCGTGTCCGGCGCGGTACCGCCGAGGACGATGTCGTTGCCCGGGCCGCCGTCGATCGCGTCGGCGCCGGGGCCACCGAGCACGACGTCGTTGCCCTCGCCGCCGGTGACGTTGCGGTCGCTGCCGCGGTTGGCGTGGACGTAGTCGTCGCCGGCCCCGCCGTCGAGCACATTGTCGTCGCCGAAACGCTCCTCGACGACGAAGTCGTTGCCCGCGCCCCCGTAGACGGAGTCGTCGCCGTCGCCGCCGTCGAGCGCGTCGTCGCCGTCGCCGCCGAGAACCTGATCGTTGCCGCTGCCGCCGGTGACGTGGTCGTTGCCCGGGCCCGCGTCGATCACGTCATCGCCTGAGTCGCCGCGAATGTCGTCGTTGCCGTCGCCGGCCGCGATCGCGTCGGCCGCGAAGCCGCCGGCGATCGCGTCGTTGCCCGCGGCGCCGAACAGCCGGTCGTGGCCACCGCCGCCATCGATGCTGTCGTCGCCGTCGCCGCCGAACTCCTGGTCATTGCCGGTGAGGCCGACCAGCGTGTCGTTGCCGGCGTCGCCGATCATCGTGTCGCCGTTGGTGCCGCCGTAGGCGACGTCGTCACCCTCGCCGCCCTCGATCCGGTCGGCGCCACCGGCGCCGTCGAGCAGGTCCTTGTCGGCACCGCCGAGCAGCGTGTCGCGGCCGGGCCCGCCGAACAGGCGATCGGGGCCGTCGCCGCCGTCGAGCGTGTCGGCGTTGACGCCGCCGTTGAGAAGGTCCGCGCCCGCGCGACCGAAGAGGTGGTCCTTGCCGCCCTCGCCGTAGAGACGATCGGCGGACGGGCCGCCGTTGAGCATGTTGGGCTTCGAGGTCCCGCGCATCACCGCGGCTCCTGCCGCGCCCGCGGCCACGGCGGCGGCGGAGAGGGCGACCACGAGAATCCGAGCTGCCGCATGAACGCGGCGGGTGCGACAGCCCATCTCGACCAACCCCTTCTGTCGGAATCTGGAGCGACCGAGTGGCGCTCCTTCCTTAGTCGGACAGCGGTACCCGCATGCTCAGCGGGAGTGATCCGTTGCGGACGAATGTCCTACTCCTGGTCGTAAGCGCTAGAACGAGGCACCGTGCAACCACCTGCCCTGGAGATCCACGACCTCGTCAAGCGTTACCCCACCGGCACCGAGGCGCTCAAGAGCGTCTCGCTCGAGATCGCCGACGGCGAGTTCTTCGGACTGCTCGGTCCCAACGGCGCCGGCAAGTCGACGCTGATCCACTGCACGACCGGGCTCGCGCAGCCGACGTCGGGCACGATCGAGGTCTTCGGCAACGACGCCGTCCACCACTTCCAGGCCGCGCGCACCGCCGTCGGCCTCGCGCCGCAGGACATCAACCTCGACTGGTTCCTCTCCGTCGAGGAGACACTCGACTACCACGGCGGCTACTTCGGCATGCCCAAGCGCGACCGCCGCGAGCGTACGCGCGAGCTGCTCGACGCCTTCTCGCTGACGGAGAAGCGCAACGACAGGACACGGACGCTTTCGGGCGGGATGAAGCGCAGGCTGGTGCTGGCGCGGGCGCTGATGCACCGCCCGCGGTTGCTGATCCTCGACGAGCCGACCGCCGGCGTCGACGTCGAGCTGCGGCTCGAGCTGTGGCAGTACGTCCAGCGGATCAACCAGGAAGGCACGACGATCCTGCTGACGACGCACTACCTCGAAGAGGCCGAGCAGCTCTGCGGCCGGATCGCCTTCATCAACAGTGGCGAGATCGTCGCCGAGGGCAGCAGCCAAGAGCTCGCCTCCAAGTACGGCGTCTCGAGCCTCGAGGACGCGTATCTCGCGCTCGTCGGCCGCGGCGAGCTGTCGCGCGCGCACGTGGCGGTAGAGCCCGTGCAAGCCGAGGAAGAGCCCGAGCCGATCCGGGTCGAGGCGGAGTCCGTATGACGACCGGGCAGATCCGCTTCTTCTCGCTCGTGCGGCGTGAGGTCAGCCGCTTCATGAAGATCAAGCGCCAGACGGTCGGCGCGCCGCTGCTCGAGACGTTCCTCTACATCTCGGTCTTCGGCGCCGCGCTCGGCAGCCGGATCAAGACGCTCGAGGGGTTCGACTACGTCGTCTTCGTGGTCCCCGGGCTGATTCTGATGGCGTGGGCGATCAACGCCTTCACCAACAACTCGTCATCGATCCTGCAGCAGAAGTTCCAGCGCTCGATCGACGACCAGCTCTCCTCCCCCGCCTCGCCGCTCGAGCTGCTGATGGCGCTCTCGCTCGGCGGCTTCCTTCGCGGCGCGCTCGTGGCGACGCTGACTTTCGCGGTTTCGGCCGTGCTGATCGGCGTGCCGCTGCACCACCCGCTGATCCTGATCCCGTCGCTGTTCCTGGTCGGCTTCTTCTTCGCCCAGCTCGGGGTGCTTGTCGGCGTCCGCGCGGAGCAGTTCGACGACGTCTCGTTCGCGCAGACGTTCATCCTCCAACCGCTGATCTTCCTCGGCGGCGTCTTCTACTCGTCGGCGCTGTTGCCGGAGCCGTTCCACACGCTGACGCACTTCAACCCGATCTACTACATGATCAACCTGGTCCGCTACGGCTTCCTCGGGATCACCGAGGCCAACATCGCGCTCTCGCTGCTGCTGCTGACCGCGGCGACGACGGCACTGTTCGCGTTCAACCTGCGGCTGTTCCTGACGGGGTACAAGCTGCGGGCGTGAGCACACCGGACGCTGCAGTCGGCTCGTAGACAAGCTCCGACGGTGTGCGCACCGGTCTTGATGTGTCCAGGAGCACTAGCCGCGTCGCCGCTCAATCGTTACGGTCGCCCCAACTAGTGGGGAGGCCGTGAATGTCTCGTCGGTTCGTTGTTGCATTGATCGCCGCGCTGAGCGTTGGCGTTGTGCCGACGACCGTGGCCGCGCAGCCCAGTAGTTCACCGGTACCCATCGCAGTTTCGTCAAAGAGCTGCACCGGCTACGTGAAGGCCACGATCGGCGGGCAGACGAAGTGCCTGCGCCGCGGCCAGTACTGCGCGAAGGCATACAAGAGCCAGTACCGGCGGTACGGCTTCACCTGCACGGGCAGCCCCGCGCGGCTGCGCTGACCTGCCCAGGGGCTCGGTTGACGCCTCCCTACGTCGAGCGCGATCCGTACGGACTGCTGCCCCTGACTCGCATCAACCCAATCCGTGGCGCCGCCGAAGCCGCGCTGGTCGACGAGCACTCGGCGAGCCGGCCCAGGCGCACCAGGATGCTGAGCGATCAAGGCTGACCTGCCGGCCGTCGCGTAGCATGAGCACATGGCGCGCTCCGGTGCACCAGGTGGGGTTGTGCGCGGTGCACTCAACGCGGCGATGACGGCAGCCCTGCGCCGGGGCCTCGGGCCGCCCGGGATCTACCTGCTGGAGACCCGCGGGCGGCGGACCGGCGCCCCACGCACGACGCCGGTGTCGCTGGTGGAGGATGAGACCGGGCGCTATCT
>DASRHW010000005.1:0-18557 GCA_035650375.1 Solirubrobacteraceae bacterium
GTCGGCGACGACGGCGACCGTGACGGAGCGCCTCGACGCGTTCGACGCGACGAGTGCCGGCCGGGCGATCGGAGAGCTCGTCGACGATCTCTCGAACTGGTACCTGCGGCGCACGCGGCGGCGCTTCTGGGAGGGCGAGAGCGCCGCCTTCGACACCCTCGAGACGTGCCTGCTGACGATCGCCAAGCTGCTGGCGCCGTTCTGCCCGTTCGTCGCCGACGAGATCTACGACAACCTCGACGGCAGCGAGCCGTCGGTGCACCTCTGCGACTGGCCCGACGCCGCTGCCGTCGCGCCGCGCGACCCCGAGCTCGAGGCCGACATGGCGACGGCGCGCGCCGCGGTCGCGCTCGGGCTGAGCGCCCGCAGCCAGGCGAAGATCAAGCTGCGTCAGCCGCTGCACGAGGCGGTCGTCGTCGCGGCGGGACGCGAGCGTGAGGCGATCGAGCGGCTGGCCGAGATCGTCCGTGACGAGCTCAACGTCAAGCGCCTGCGCTTCGTCGCCGAGGCCGACGAGCTCGGCTCCTACCAGGTGGTGCCCAACTACCGGACGCTCGGCCCGCGCTTCGGCAAGAACATGCCGCAGGCTGCCGCGGCGATCGAGGCGCTCGACGCCGCCGGCGTCGCGTCCGCGCTGCGCGAAGGACGGACGGTCGCCGTCAACGTCGGCGGCCACGAGCATCAGCTTGCGAGCGAAGATCTGGAGCTGCGGATGCAGCCGCTGGAGGGCTACCAGCTCGAGCGCGAAGGTGGGCACGCCGTTGCGCTCGACCTGCACGTCGACGACGATCTGCGCCGGGAGGGCCTCGCGCGCGAGGTCGTCCGCGCCGTCCAGCTGGCGCGCCAGTCGGCCGGCCTGGAGGTCTCCGACAGGATCGAGCTCGCGCTCGGCGGCGACGCCGAGCTGCTCGCCGCCGCGCAGGCGCACGAGGGCTTCGTCGCCGGCGAGACCTTGGCGGTCAGCGTCGGCTACGACCTCGGCGACGCGAGCGGCGCCGCGACGATCGAGGGCCGGCCGCTGTCGATCGTCGTCGCTCGCATCGAGCGCGCGACGTAGCGACGGCGCGGCTCGTGCCGGCTCGCCCTAGGAGGCGAGCGCGGGCTCGAGCTCGGCTTCGAGCTTGCGCTTCGGGTAGGCGCCGACGACGCGCTTGACGGGCTGACCGCCCTTGAAGAGGATCATCGTCGGAATCGAGAGAACGTCGAAGGCGGCGGCCGTCTGCGGGTTCTCGTCGATGTTGAGCTTGACGACCTGGAGCGCGTCGCCCTTCTCGGCGGCGATCTCCTCGAGCACGGGGCCAACGACGCGGCACGGACCGCACCAGGGAGCCCAGAAGTCGACCAGGATCGGCGTGTCGGCCTCGAGGACGTCCGCCTGGAAGGAGGTGTCCGTTACGTCGTTGAGTGTGCCCATGCCGTTCCCTTTCTCCGTCACCGTGAGTGTCGCGCGTGAGGCGCTATACAAAGTGTAGTGATGTCTCGCGCTCGTAGAACGTACCGCGTTCGTTGCATCGGCAACGGGTAAGGCCCGGACGTGGCCACGCGAGCGCTCCGCGCCGACGAGAAGCGGATCCTCGCCCTCCTCGGCCTGCCGACGCTGGGTCTCGCGCTGTCGATCACGGTCGTCAGCACCTACCTCCCCGTGGTCGCCCGCGACCTCGGCTCGTCGACGACGATCATCGGCCTGATCATCGGCGGGGAGGGAATGATGGCGCTGTTCCTGCCGCTGTGGGTCGGCGTCTGGTCCGACCGTCTGCGGACGCCGATCGGCGGCCGGCTGCCGTTCATGCTCGTCGCGACGCCGCCGGCCGCCGCGGCGCTCGTGTTGCTCGGCTTCGCCGACTCGCTCGGCCTCGTCGCGATCCTCGTCGCCGTCTTCTTCTTCGGCTACTTCGTCGCCTATGAGCCGTATCGCGCGCTCTACCCCGACCTCGTGACCGGCGACGTCGTCGGTCGCTCGCAGGGCAACCAGGCGGTCTGGCGCGGTGGCGGCACGGCGCTCGCGATCGTTGCCGGCGGCCTGCTGTTCGGGCTCTGGCACCCGGCGCCGTTCATCGCCGCCGCGGCGATCCTGTCGCTGACGGTCGCGGTCTTCTCCTGGGGCGTGATCCGCCGCGGTGACCTCAACGGGATCGGCGAGGACGAGGAGGACGACGCGACGCTCGTCGAACGCGTCCGGGGCGTGCTCCAGCTCGTTCGCGCGCGCCGCGAGCTGCGGCTGTTCTTCTTCGCCAACGCACTCTGGGAGCTCGCGATCGCGGCGCTGAAGACGTTCGTCGTGCTCTACATCACGCACGGTCTCGGCCACGGCGTCGCCTTCGCGTCGCTCGTCGTCGGCGGCGTCTCGCTGTTCCTGCTCGGCGGCGCGATCGTCAGTGGGCGGCTCGCCGACCAGCACGGCGCCGGCCAGGTGATGGAGGCGGCGCTGTGGGTCTTCGGGCTCGGTCTGCTGGTGCCGTTTCTCGTGACCAACCAGGCGATCGTCGCCGTATCGGCACCGATCATCGGCTTCGGCGGCGCCGTGCTGATGACGCTGCCGTTTGCCCTGCTGATGCCGCTGATGCCCGATCACCACCACGGCGCGCTGACCGGCTACTACAGCCTCAGCCGCGGGCTCGGGATCACGCTCGGGCCGTTGGTCGCCGGCGCCACGATCCAGGCGTTCAGCGGCATCTTCACCGCGACCGAGGGCTACTCGGCGGTGTGGGGCGTCTGCGCGCTGTCGGTGCTGACGTCGATCCCGCTGCTGCGGGCGCTGCGCCGGGCCGCGCCCGAGTCGGCTCTGCGCAGTTGAGGCAACAGCAGCATCGCCTCGGCGGCGATGCGCATCGACATCTTCGAGCGGCCGAGGCGGCGGTCGCGGAAGACGATCGGCACCTCGACGACGCGGAACCCCGCCCGGACGGCGCGGTACGTCAGCTCGACCTGGAACGCGTAGCCGCGCGAGCGAATCGTCTCGAGCGAGATCGCCTCGAGCACCTCGCGGCGAAAGCACTTGAAGCCGCCCGTCAGATCGGCGACGTCGAGCCCGAGCACCTTGCGCGCATAGCGCGATCCGCCGCGGCTGATGATCCTCCGCCTGAGCCCCCAGTCGGCGACGACGCCGCCCGGGACGTAGCGCGATCCGAGCACGAGGTCGGCGTCGTCGGCGGCCTTGAGCAGGCGCGGCAGGTCGTGCGGCTCGTGCGAGAAGTCGGCGTCCATCTCGATCACGTGCGTCGCGCCGCCGGCGAGCGCGACCGCGAAGCCGGCGAGGTATGCGGGCCCGAGCCCCTCGCGCTGCGGGCGGTGCAGGACCTCGAGCTCGCCGTGCTCGCCCGCCAGCCGATCGGCGAGCTCTCCGGTGCCGTCGGGCGACGAGTCGTCGACGACGAGCACGTGAAAGCCGCCGCGGCCACAGCTCTCACGCAGGATCGGCACGACTGCCGAAACGATCGCCTCGAGGTTCTCGATCTCGTTGTACGTCGGCAGGACGAGCCAGGGGTTCATAGAGGTGACGTCGCCCGGACGTCGGCGCGTAGCGACGACGGTAGGGCGAAAGCATAAATTTACCCGGAGAGCCATGGCCGACCCTTCCAACGCAGACATCGCAGCAGCGTTCGACGAGCTCGCCGACCTCTACGAGCTCGACGGGGCGATCGTGCACCGTGTGCTCGCCTATCGCGGCGCGGCGAAGGCCGTGCGCGACGCGCCGCAGTCGGTCGCTGCGCTGACGCGGGCCGGGCGGGTCCAGGAGCTGCCGGGGATCGGCGCGACGCTCGAGGAGAAGCTCGTCGCCCTGGTCGAGACCGGGACGATCCCCGCGCTCGAGAAGCTGCGCGCGAAGTTCCCGCCCGGGCTCGTCGACCTGACACGGCTGCCGGGGCTCGGGCCGAAGCGCGCCAGGCGGCTGTTCGACGAGCTCGGGATCGACTCGCTGCAGGCGCTGGAGACCGCCGCCCGGCAGAAGCGCCTGCAGGACCTGCGCGGGCTCGGCGCCGCGTTCGAGCAGAAGATGCTCGAGGCGCTCGAGCAGGGCGCCGGCGACGCGCCGCAGGGGCGCATCGTGCTGCACCGCGCACGCGAGGTCGGTGAGCAGATCGTCGCGGCGCTGGCCGCGCACCCGGCCGCCGATCGCGTCGAGCTCGCCGGCAGCGCTCGCCGGATGGCCGACTCGGTCAAGGACCTGGACATCGTCGCCGCCGCCACCGACACACGCGCGCTGCTCGACGCGTTCACCGCGCTCGACGTGATCGAGTCCAGCTCGGCGCCGGGGGAGAACGCCGCGCGCGCTCGCACCCACAACGGGATCTCGATCGACCTGCGGGTGGTCGCGCCAGAGCAGTTCGGCAACCTGCTGCAGCACTTCACCGGCTCGCAGGCGCACAACGTCGGCGTCCGCGAGCGTGCGGTACGGCGCGGGCTGCACGTCAGCGAGTACGGAATCCTCGACGACGCCACCGGCGAGACGCTGCGCTGCGCGAGCGAAGAGGAGGTCTACGAGCGCCTCGGGCTGACCTGGGTGCCGCCGGAGCTGCGCGAGAATCGTGGCGAGCTGGACCTGACGGAGGTTCCGCCGCTGGTGACCGTCGAGGACCTCAAGGGCGATCTGCACATGCACACCGTCGCCTCTGACGGGCACAACACGATCGAGGAGATGGCGCGGGCCGCGCTCGATCGCGGCTACGAGTACATCGCGATCACCGACCACTCGGCGTCGCACGGTTTCGGCAACGACGTCTCGCCCGACGAGCTGCGACGCCAGATCGATCGCGTGCGCGCGGTCGACGCGACGCTCGATGGGATCGAGCTGTTGATCGGGACCGAGTCGAACATCGGGGTCGACGGGGCGCTCGACTACGACGACGAGCTGCTGGCGGAGCTCGACTGGGTGATCGCCTCGGTCCACACGCGATTCGCGATGCCCGCCGAGCAGATGACGGCGCGGGTGATCGCCGCGTGCGAGCATCCGTCGTGCGACGCGATCGGGCACCTCACGGGCCGGAAGATCGAGCAGCGCGCCGCCTACGCGATCGACGTCGACGCGGTCATCGAGGCCGCCGCGCGCACGGGAACGATGCTCGAGATCAACGGCGCGCCCGACCGCCGTGACCTCAACGACGTCCATGCGCGCGCGGCGGCGCAGGCCGGTGTGCCGATCCTGATCGACTCCGACGCCCACCGCACGACGACGCTGGCGAACGTGCGCTGGGGAGTCGCGACGGCTCGTCGCGCCTGGCTCGGACCGGCGGCGGTGGCGAACACGTTGCCGTGGGCCGAGTTCGCGCCGCTGCGCAAGCGCGCGCGCTGACCGCCCGCGCTCAGCGCGGCATCGCCAGCAGCGCCGGCAGGAGCCGCTCGGCGACGAGCCGGTCGACGGCGTCGGTCGCGTAGGGCGCCACGAGGGCGGCTGCGCGCACGGCGTAGCCCGGAGGTGGCCCAGCCAGCGCCGTCCGCAGCGCGCCGGCGAGCTCGTGCGGCTCGACGACGAGGCGAGGGTCGAGCGCGCGCGCCAGCGGCAGCGCCGCGTACGGGCCCGGCGCCGGTGTCGTCACGAGCACGCAGCCGTCGGCGAGCGCCTCGAGCTGAGCGATGCCGAAGTCCTCGCGTCGCGGCGCCGTCACGTAGACACGGGCGCGCCTGAGCAGCGCGCGATACTCGTCGCGCTCGAGGCGGCCGGCGAAACGCACGCCGGCGGGCGCTCCCTCCGGCGGTGCGTCGAGCCCCGCGACGATGAGCTCGTCACCGGGCCCCCGCGCGGCGGCCCAGGCGGCGAGGACGTGGTCGATCCCCTTCTTGCCGGGGTTGGCGCCGTAGGTGATCGCCGCGATGTCCTTCGCCCCCGGCGGCCCGCTGGGGTCGATCGGCGGCGGCAGCGGGAGTGCCCTGGAGTGGCTCGGATCAGGCGTCCACGGCAGCAACAGCGGCGCCTGGCCGAGGCGGCGCCGCTCGAGCGGGCGCTGCCAGACGCCGTGCCGCCCGGGCCGGTTCGCCGTCGCCAGCGCGTCATAGCGGATCGCTCCCGGTCGCGGCCACAGCAGCGCGGCGGTGCTGGTCGAGTAGATCACGGCGCGAGGGGCATGTCGCTCGAGCGCCTCGCCCGCCGCGCGCCGCGCCGCGCGAGCCCAGACGAGATCGGTCAAGGCCAGCGTCGGCAGCTGGCGCTGGTCCGCCGCACGCGCCTCCGCGACCGTCGCTCCCGCGCGTCGCAGCGAAGCGGCGAGGGCGTCGTCGGCGCGTCGCAGCCCGGTCGTCGAGCCGAGCGAGACGATCAGCACGTCGACGTTCGCGCCCGTGCTCACCGGACGCCTCCTGCGTGCGGCGCGGGCATCATCGTGCGCCCTAGCTCGCGGAGCCGGCAGTTGGGATCGTCGGGATCTCGCGGCGAAAGCCCGGGATCCGCACCAGCGACATCGGCCGCACCGGCGAGCTCTGCTCGACGAAGAAGGTGACGCCGTCACGTTCCTCGATCGCCTGCACCGCGGCGTCCTGCTGGCGCCAGGCGAGTGCCCAGACGATCGCGAACCCGGCGGCGATGCCGGCCACCTGTGGCGCGAAGAACGCGGCGACCGCTGCAGCGGCGCTCGACAGCAACAGCGGCCAGAGCCGGTTGGCGATCGTCGCCAGCGGCTTGTGCTCGGGCATCATCGTCGCCGCGCGGGCCTCGGCCAGCAGGCGCCCGATCGGCGGCGTCACCGCCGCTCGCCGCCCGAGCAGCAACCCGATTGCGGATGCGATCGTCCACCAGCCCGCGGAAAGGAACACGACCGTCGTGTTGCCCTCCGACGCTGCTCCCAACACGCAGATCACGGCGAGCAGCGAGGCCGCGGCGGCGCTGAGCAGGACGGTCACACGGAGGAAGTCGACGAAGCGCACGGTGGTCGGCTCGCTCTCAGGCGAGCAGTGCCAGCAGCACGTCGCGGACGCCGGGCGGGCCGTCGACGAGCAGGTCGGCGCCGCGCTCGAGCGCTTCGGGCGTCTCGTCGGAGCGGACGCCGACGCAGAACGCCGTCGTCAGGCGACCGCCCTCCTGCTCGGCCTTGAGCGCCGAGAACGCGTCGACATCGGTCAGGTCGTCGCCGCAGTACAGGGCAGCGTCGACGTCGGTTCCGGCCAGCAGCCGCAGCACGCCGCGGCCCTTGTCGAAGGCGACCGGCGGCCGCACCTCGAGCACCTTGCGACCCCAATGCGTGGCGAGCCCCGCGGCGGTCGCCTGGTCGGCGAGGTCGGCGATCGCCGCCTGCGCGGCGGCCTCGTCGGGAGCGCCACGCCAGTGGTAGGCGGCGATCGGGCCCTTGTCCTCGAAGCGGACCCGAAGGCGGTGCAGCTCGTCGGTCCAGGCGGCGTCGGCGAAGGCACGGATCCGCGGGACGTAGGCCGCGACCTCGGGGTCGAGCTCCGGCTCGCGGCCCGCGGGACGCAGCAGCTCGCCGCCGTGGTTGCCGACGTAGGCGATCGAGCCGAGCGACACGATTCGCCGCGCGATCAGCGCTCGGCGGCCGCTGACACACGCGACCACACCGAAGCGCTTGGCGATCTCGATCAGCGGCGCACGCGTCGGCTCGGGCACGTGCGCGTCGTCGGCGTGACGCACGATCGGCGCCAGCGTCCCGTCGACGTCGAGCAGGACGGCCGTATGCCGAGGATCCGTGCGCAGCGGTGCGAGCACGTCGGCGAGCGTCGTGGCAGAGGGCACAGTCCTAGTATGCCGGTCGTCCGCAGGCTGCACTCGGACCGAGCAGACGACGGGCCCTGAGCGGTCGGCCCGAGGATCGGCAGCAGCGCTCCCACGGCGCCGATCGGGGCTTCGGCAGTTCGCTATGGTCACGGCGATGGTCGGTGTCGCCGAGGATCTCCACCTGGCGAGGAAGCGCACGCTCGACCTCGTCCGCGACCTGACCGACGACGAGTTGCACACGCCTGTCGATCCGGTGATGAGCCCGCTCGTGTGGGACCTCGCGCACATCGCCGCCTACGAAGATCTGTGGGCCGTGCACAGGCTCGGCGGCGAGCCGCTGCTGCGGCCGGAGCTCGCCGCCGTCTACGACGCCTTCGAGACGCCGCGCCCGGTTCGTGCCGAGATCGAGCTGCTCGACCGCGCCGGAACGCTGCGCTATCTCGCGGAGGTCCGCGCGCGGACGCTGGCGGTGTTCGAGCGCACGGGCCCGTCGGAGCTCCACGAGCTGGTGCTTCGCCACGAGCTCCAGCACACCGAGACGATGCGCCAGGCGATGGCGCTCGGAGGGCTGCTCGCCGACGGCGAACCGGCGCTCGACGATCAGGACGGCGGTGATCTCGAGACGATCGAGATCCCGCCCGGCCCGTTCGTGATCGGCGCCGGCGACGACGGCTTCGCCTACGACAACGAGCGGCCCGCGCACGAGGTCGAGCTCGCGGGCTTTCGCATCGGCCGGCGCCCGATCACCAATGCGACGTGGCTGCGGTTCGCCGAGGGCGGCGGCTACGAGCGGCGAGAGTGGTGGTCGGACGAAGGCTGGGCGTGGAAGGAGGAGTACGACATCCATGCCCATGCGGGGTGTGTCGCGGGATCCCCCGCGCTTCCGGTCGTCTGCCTCTCCTGGTTCGAGGCCGGCGCCTTCGCCCGTTCGCTCGGATGTCGCTTGCCGACAGAAGCGGAGTGGGAGCGGGCGTCGGCCTCGGTCCAAGGGCTCGGCCAAGTCTGGGAGTGGACGGCGACCGAGTTCTCCGGCTACCCGGGCTTCGTGGCGCACCCGTACCGCGAGTATTCGGAGGTCTTCTTCGACCGCGGCTACTACGTCCTGCGCGGTGGCTCGTGGGCGACGGCGCCCCGCGTCGCGACGCGCACATTCCGCAACTGGGATCTGCCGCAGCGGCGACAGATCTTCTCCGGCATCCGGATCGTGGAGGCAGCCTGATGGAACCCGTTCTCGAGCGGCCGCGGATCGTCATCGACGCGCTGCTCGCCGATCACGATCAGCGCACGCTCGCCGAAGACGTCCTCGACGGTCTGACGCGCCCGTTCAAGGAGCTGCCGCCGAAGCACTTCTACGACGCGCGCGGATCGGAGCTGTTCGACGAGATCTGCGAGCTTCCCGAGTACTACCCGACGCGTGTCGAGCGGGCGATCCTCGAGGCGTCGGCGCCAGAGATCGCGAGCATCACGGGTGCGACCGAGCTCGTCGAGCTCGGATCCGGCGCGGCGACCAAGGCGCGCGTGCTGCTGGCCGCGATGGGGCAGGCCGGCGCGTGGCGGCGCTACGTGCCCGTCGACGTGTCGGAGACGGCACTGCGCGCGAGTGCCGCGGAACTCGTCGCCGACTTCCCCGAGCTCGAGGTCCACGGGCTCGTCGGCGACTTCGAACGCCATCTCGACCGCCTGCCGGACGCGGAGCCCGCCAGCCCGCGGCTGATCAGCTTTCTCGGTGGCACGATCGGCAACTTCCTGCCCGGAGCCCGGCGGCGCTTCCTGCGCGGCATCACGCCGCTGCTCGGTTCGGACGGCTGGCTGCTGCTCGGCACCGACCTGGTCAAGGACGAGCGCGTGCTCGAGGCCGCCTACGACGACGCCGCCGGCGTCACCGCGGCCTTCAACCGCAACCTGCTCAGCGTCCTCAACCGTGAGCTCGACGCCGACTTCGATCCGGCGGCATTCGACCACGTCGCCTTCTTCGACGCCGACAACTCCTGGATCGAGATGCGGCTGCGGTCACGCCGCCGCCAGCAGGTCCGGATCGGCGGGCTCGGGCTGACGGTGCACTTCGCGCCGCGTGAGGAGATGCGCACCGAAATCAGCGCCAAGTTCACGCGCGCACGGATCGAAGCGGATCTCGCCGTCGCGGGGCTGGAACTCGCCGGCTGGTTCACCGACCCCGAGGAGCTGTTCGCGCTGACGCTCGCGCGGCCGTCCGCGGGCTGGCGCGAGCGCTGAAGTCGCGCCGGTCATGCCCGGCGGTTCGGCTCCGGACATGATGTACCGTGACCTCGATGCAGCCGCTGATTTGGGAGCGACGTCCGGATGGCCTACGCGCTCCCGCTCTGGTCTGTGCGTTTCAGGGCTGGAATGACGCCGGCGACGCCGCGTCAGCCGCGCTGCAGTACGTCGGCGCGTCGCTCGAGGCGACTCGCTTTGCGCAGGTCGATCCCGAGGAGTACTTCGACTTCCAGGCGACGCGACCGAAGGTGACGTTGACCGAAGGCCGCATGCGCAAGATCGAGTGGCCGGCGATCGAGCTCTACGAAGTCCGCGTGCCTCGCGCCCCGCGCGACCTCGTGCTGCTCGAAGGGCCGGAGCCGTCGATGCGCTGGCGCACGTTCTGCGACCAGATCGTCGACCTCGCCGAGGCGCTCGGCGTGCAGATGGTCGTCACGCTCGGCGCGCTGCTGGCCGACGTGCCGCACTCGCGCCCGGTGCAGATCAGCGGCATGTCGGCCGACGACAGCCTGGCCGACAGACTCGGCACCGTGAACCAGTCGAACTACGAGGGGCCGACCGGCATCGTCGGCGTCCTCCACGCCGCGTGCCAGGAGGCCGGGATCCCGTCGGCGAGCCTGTGGGCGGCGGTCCCGCACTACGTCGCCGCGGCGCCGAACCCGAAGGCGGCGCTGGCACTCGTGCGCCGGCTCGAGACACTCGTCGGCGTGACCGTCGACGCCGCCGAGCTCGAGTCGGCGGCCGGCGACTACGAGCGCCAGGTCTCGCTCGCGGTCCAGAGCGACCCTGACGTCCAGGCGTTCGTCGAGCGGCTCGAGCAGGTCGCCGAGGAGGAGCCGTCGATGGACCCGAATGAGTTGCCGTCAGGCGATGTCATCGCCCGGGAGTTCCAGAGGTTCTTGCGGCAGCAGAAGGGCCCCGGCGACAGCTAGGGCGCGGTTTCCGTGGGCGGACGTCCTGCGGCATCCACCCAGCTGTGTCCTCGCCCCTCGAAGTACGGAGTCCTCCTTCGGGACCGCGTCCTTGCTGGGCGGCGCCGCAGAACGTCCTCGGCTTCTCGGGCGGCGCTGCGGGGCGACCGGGATGTCTGTGCGCGCTCTACTGCGCGATGACGCGGTTTCTTCCGAGCGCTTTCGCCTCGTAGAGCGCGCGGTCGGCGCGGGCGACGAGCTCCTGCGCTGACTCCTTGCCGTCCCAGGCGGCGACGCCGACCGAGCAGGAGCGGCCGAGCGGCGTCGACGTGCGCAGGCGCTCGGCGAGCACGACGGCGCCCTCGACGCGGCAGTTGGGGAGCAGCACCGAGAACTCGTCGCCGCCGGAGCGGGCGAGGATGTCGCCGGCGCGCAGCGACTGCTGCCAAGCGGTGACGGCGAGCCGCAGCAGGCGATCGCCCGCGGGATGGCCGCGTGAGTCGTTGTAGCCCTTGAAGTCGTCGAGGTCGGTGACCGCGACACAGACCGGGCGGCCGTCACGCGAGGAGCTGGCGAGCTCGCGGCTGAGTGCCTCGTCCCAAGCGCGAACGTTCGGCAGCCCCGTCAGCGGGTCGGTCCGCGCCTGCGCCTCGAGCACACGCAGCTGCTCGCTGCGTGACAGCGCGATCGCCGCCTCGTCGGCCAGCAGCCGCATCACGGTCGTGTGCCGATCCGCGGTTCCGACGCGGTGCTCCCAGGTGACGCCGAGCACGCACGTGCCGGCGCCGTCGCGGACGATCGGCGTGACCAGGCCCGACACGGTCCCGAGCGCGCGCGCCTGCGCACGCGTCCGCGGCGACGGCGTCGAGGCGAGATCGGCGACGAACACCGGCTTGCCGCTGCGGTGCGCCTCGATCGCCGCGGACGGCGTGTCGAACGGCAGCACGGTCACGCCATCGCGCAGCTGGGCGCCGGCGACGGCGGTGACGACGAGCCCGCCACGGTCCTCGTCGGGCTCGGCGAGGTAGGCGATCGTCGCGTCGCAGGCCTCGACCGCCGCGGCGCAGATCGCTTCGCGCGTCTCGTCCGGGTCGGCGCTGCGGGCAAAGCGCCGCGTCGTCCGTGCGACGGTGGCGATCGCCGCGTCGTCGGCCTCGGCGAGGGCATCGTCGGAGGCTGCGGCCGGTGCCGCGGGGTCGTCGCCGCGCTGTGGCCGCAGGTCGCGCAGAAAGGCGACGAGCCCGGCGCGGCCTTCGAGCTCGATGCTCGTCAGGGCGACGTTGACGGGCACCTCGCCGCCGTCACGGTCGTGCAGCATCAGCTCGGTTCGCTGCCCGATCGCCTGGCGCACGGCGGGCCAGTGGCCGGGTGCGAGCGCGAGCGCATCGAAGCGTTCGCCGATCGCCTCCTCGGGGCTCCAGCCGAGCATGCGGGCGGCGGCGTCGTTCCAGCTCGTGATGACACCGTCGGGGCTGATCTCGAGCACCGCGTCGAGCGCCCCGTCGAGCACACGGCGAAGGTAGAGATCCGGGCTGCTCATGGTCTGAAGCGGGTATACCACCCCGGCGGCCCGGGCGCACGCGTGTGCGCGCGGCTCGGCGGGGTCCCGCAGCGTTCCCGTGCAGCTAGCGCTCTGCCGCGGGGCAGGCGATGCGGAAGTCGCAGATCGAGCAGGCGGCGTAGGACGGCGTCGGCTCGAAGCCCTGCCCGGCGATCCCGTCGGCGACGGTCATCACCGTCTCGGTGATCCAATCGCGGTCGATCTCGTCGGTCGGCACCGGGACCTTCGCGTCGTCGAGGACGTAGTGGTAGGTCTGGCGCTCGGCGTCGAGCTGCCAGGCCTCGCGCGCCCCGACCGCGTACAGCGACAGCTGCACGTCCTCGCGCAGCTGCGACGCGCTCTTGGGGCGTCCGGTCTTGTAGTCGATCAGCTCGTAGGCGCCGTCGGCGAGCTTGTCGACGCGGTCGACGCGCCCGCGCAGCGTGTGCTTGCCAATCCGGAACGTGAAGCTCTTCTCGAACCAGACCGGCTCTGAGTCCTCCTCACCGAAGCGCTCGTGGTAGCGGTGCAGCGCCGCGACCGCCTTGCCGTGCAGCTGGCGCTCCTCGTCGGAGCCGCCGAAGCCGCCGCGGCGCCAAGCGCCGTCGAGCAGGCCGAGCAGGTCGTCGAGCGATGGCTCGCCGCCGCCCTCGAGCTGGTGGTAGCGGTCGAGCACCTGGTGGACGGCGATGCCGAAGCGCTGGTTGATCGTCGGCTCGCTCGGGATCCGCAGGACGCGGGCGAACTTGTACTTCAGCGGGCAGGTCCGGTAGGTCTCGATGTCCGACGCGCTGAGCACGAGCCCTTCGCCGCGCTTCGGCAGGAACGGCTCCAGCGACGGCTCGGCTCGCGCGGCCTGCGCGGCGGCGCGGACGCTGTCGGTGCGCTCGGCGTCGAGCAGCGCCGCGTCGAGCGACGAGGACAGCAGCACCTCGCGCTGCACCGGCGTCACGGCCTGCAGCAGGCGCGCGTTGATGTCGGGCAGCGCGTCGGCCACCGATTGTCCCGCAGGCCGCTCCATCAGCGCGCCGAGCTTGACCAGCTCGAGGTAACGGACGACCGCGTGGGCGACGTCGAGGTCGGTGTCGAAGCGCAGCTCTCCGAGGCTGGCGCCGACGCTGGAGACGTCGGTCAGCAGGTCGTCGCGCAGCGCCCGATAGGCGGCGTGCAGCGACTCGGCCGGGCCGAACAGCTCTTCCTCGCGCTCCTGCCACTCGGCTCCGAGCGCGCCGCGCGCCTCCTCGGCGAACGGCGACGGCGGCTGCGTGCCGCCGCGCTCCGACGCCGCCGGGTAGGCGAGCACCAGTCCCTGCCGCGCGCGCGTCATGGCGACGTGGACGAGCCGGCGCATCTCGGCGACGTGGACCTCGCGCGTACCCGGCGGCAGCCGCTCGCGGACGAGCTCGTCGGGAATCGGCTCGACGAGCTCGCGGCGCGCGCCGGGCATCCGTGCCGCCAGCATGCCGAGCACGAAGACGTGGTCGAACTCGAGCCCCGCGACGGCGTCCATCGCCAGGACGCGGATCGCGCCGGGACGCTCGCCGGCGAGATCGTCGTCGTCGCCGATCCCGGCCTCGGCGACCGCGGTCAGCGAGCGCGCGAGCTCGCGTGCGGTCGCGTGCGGCCGTCGCTGGACGAAGTCGCCGGCGATCTCGCTCAGCCGCGACAGCGCCCGCAGCCGCTCGACGACGTCGGCCTGGGCGGCGAACAGCTGCTGCCGGCGCAGCCCGAGGCGCTCGATCAGGCGATGCACGAAGAGATCCGGGCGCGACGTGTCGAGCGCGCCAGACGCCTGCCGCTGCAGCGTCAGGAAGGCGGCGATCTTCTCGCGGGCCTCGGGCGGCAGCTGCGGTGACTCGGTCGCGGCATGGAGCGCCGAGATCATGTCGAGCTTGCGCCGGCGCGCGATCTGGATGCAGCGTGCGAGGTCGGCGGCACGCAGCTCCGTCGGCGGCCGCGCGAGCGCGCGGACGACGGCGCTGGCGTCGCTCGGGTCGACGAGCAGCCGCAGCCAGGCGAGCACGTCACGAACCTCGGCGCGGCCGTAGAACGCCGCCGCGCCCTCGATCCGGTAGCGAACGCCGCGTTCCTCGAGCGCCGCCGCGATCGGCCGGCTCTCGTTGCGGACCGAGCGCACGAGCACCGCGATTCGCTCCGCCGGCGTGCCGGCGCGGACGAGCCGCTCGGCCTCGGCGGCGACGGCCTGCGCCTGGGCGTGCTCGTTCGTGCAGCGCCAGAAGGCGACCGTCTCGTCGCCGGCGCCGTCACGGCCCTCGAGCCGCTTGGCGATCCGGCCGCCGTTCGGCGCGATCACGGCGGTCGCGGCGACGACGACGCTCGGCGGGCAGCGGAAGCTCTGCTCGAGCCGGACCTCGGTCGCGTCGGGGCGGTCGGCGGCCAGCTCGCGGAGGTTCTTGGCGGCGGCGCCGCGGAAGCGCCGGATCGCCTGGTCGTCGTCGCCGCACACAGTCAGCTGGCTGTGCTCCGCGCAGAGCAGCGCGACGAGCATCGTCTGCGCGAACGAGAGGTCCTGGTAGTCGTCGACGAGCACATGGCGCCAGCGCGCGGCGACGCGCGCGCGAACGTCGGGGCGCTCGCGCAGCAGCGCCAGCGCCCGCAGCAGCAGGTCGCCGTGGTCGAGCGCGCCGGCGGCGGCGACCATGCGCTCGTGGTCGAGGTAGAGGCCGGCGAACTCGCGCTCGCGGGCGGCGCGCGTCCGGGAGGCATCGTCGTCCTCGGGGATCGCTCGCGCCCAGGCGTCGTAGTCGGCGGCGGAGACCGCCTCCTCCTTGAGCCGGTCGATCCGCGCGACGACGCTGCGCAGCAGCGCCGACGGGCTGCCGCGGAGGTCGTGGCTGCGCAACGTCAGCTCGTCGATCCGCTCGAGCAGCATCGCGGTCCGCTCGGCGGGCGTCAGCGTGACGACGAACGGGTCGAGGCCGGCCTCGATCGCCTCGTCGCGCAGCAGCCGCTCGCAGAGGCGCTCCATCGTGAAGATCGCGAGCTCCTCGTAGCCGCCTTCGAGCGCGCTCTCGACGTCGGCCCGAAGCCCGTCGGCCGCCGTCTCCGACCCGGCGATCGCGAGCACGGCCTCGGGCAGCACGTCGCCGGCGGCGAGCCAGGCGAAGCGGCGGGCGAGGACCGTCGTCTTGCCGCTGCCGGCGCCGCCGATGACGAGCAGCGTTCCGTGGCTGTGGGTCACCGCGCGGCGTTGATCCGGAGTGAGCCCGAGCACGGTTCAAGGATAAGCCGGGGTACGTTCGTCCCAGCGCCGCTTGGGAGCGTTTCGCCGCTATCAGCGAGGTCTCGATCGCAGCGGTGCAAGGATGACCGGGTGACCGTGAGCACGGATGTCCTCGCCGCGGACTGGCTTGCGCTGTGCCGCCGGGCGGGGGAGGGCGTGCGGGCGCTGCTGGACTCGCGGCCGACCTCAGCCGAGCGGGTGCTCGAGACCGGCACGACCGGCGAGGGTGGCGACCGAACGCTGCTGATCGACGAGGAGGCCGAGTCGATCGTCTTCGCCGAGCTCGAACGGCTCTACGCCGAAGGCCATCGTTTCTCGGCGATCTCCGAGGAACGTGGCGCCGTGTCCTTCGGCGACGAGCGCGTGCGCGTCGTGATCGACCCGATCGACGGCTCGCTGAACGCGAAGCGCGGACTACCTCACCACGCGCTGTCGATCGCCGTCGCCGACGGCCCGACGATGGCCGACGTGCGCTTCGGCTACGTGCTCGACTTCGGCCCCAGCGAGGAGTGGTGGGCGCGCAGCGGCGGCGGCGCGTTCCTCGACGGTGAGCCGATCGAAGCGCTGCCGGAGCGCCGCACGGACGACGGCCGGCTCGAGATCGTCGCGATCGAGTCGGCGTCGCCGCGGCCGCTGGCGGCGGCGATCGATGAGCTCGTCCCGGCCGTTCGCCGCGTGCGCGCGATCGGCTCGATCGCGGTCTCGCTGTGCCAGCTCGCCGCGACGCGCGTCGACGGGATGGCGAGCCTGCGCAGCTGCCGCGGGGTCGACGCTGCCGCGGCGCAGCTGATCGTCCGCGAGAGCGGCGGCCTGGTCGCGTTCCCGGCGATGGCCGACCCGCTCGGCGCGCCGCTTGGGGTCGAGGCACCCTCGGGGGTCGTGGCGGCGCGCACGCCGGAGGCGCTCGAACTGATGTCGCGGCTGCCTCGGGTCTGACGGGCGACGGCTCATCTCTAGGGTGAAGGGATGGTCGACTGGTCGATCGCGCGCAGCATCGCCGTGCGGATCGCAGGTGATCCCGGGCGCCCGCAGCTCGCCGACGACCTCGCCGCTCTGTGTGCCGACAGCGAGCGTCGCGTCGTCGCCTACACGCAGCTGCAGCCGGCGAGCGCCCTGCCGCCACCGGAGCTGATCGACCGCCCGGCATGGCTCGACGCCAACCTGGCGAACATGCGCAGCACGCTCGATCCGGTCGTCGATCGCATGTCACGTCCGCGTGCGCGGGTCCCGACGGCGATGAACGAGGCGATCAAGGCGGCCGGTGGGCTCGTCATCTCGGCGGAGGTCGGGGGCCTCGTCGGGCTGATGGCACAGCGCGTGCTCGGGCAGTACGACATCTCGCCGGTCGATCCCGAGGGCCCGGCGCGGCTGCTGTTCGTTGCGCCGAACCTGCGCGACGCCGCCGCCAGGCTCGAGGTCGACGAGCGCTCGCTGCTGCGCTGGGTCGCGTTGCACGAGCTCACGCACGCTGTCCAGTTCTCCTCGGTTCCCTGGCTGCGAGGACACATCGCCGGGCTGACGCGGGAGCTGCTTGAGACGATCGACGTGCGGCTGCGGATCGACCTGCGCACCGTCCGCGACGCGGCGAGCCCCGGTGCGCTGCGCGAGCGCTTCGAGCAGCTTCGCGACGACGGGCTGATGACCGCCGTGATCGGGTCCGACCGGCGGGCGGTGCTCGACCGCGTCCAGGCGACGATGGCGCTGATCGAAGGCCACGCCGAGCACGTGATGGACGCCGCCGGCGTCGACGCGCTGCCCGATCTCGACCAGCTGCGAAGCGCGCTCGACCGCCGCCGTCGCGAGCGCTCCGGGGCGTGGCGGATCGTCGAGCGGCTGCTCGGGCTCGAGATGAAGATGCGCCAGTACGAGGTCGGCAAGCGCTTCTGCGACGAGGTCGTCGCGGAGCGGGGCGTCACCGGCCTCAACCGGGCGTGGCGCGGACCCGAGCTGCTGCCGACCTGGACGGAGCTCGAGCAGCCCCGGTTGTGGCTTGCGCGCGCGGCCACCTGAGCCCGATCGGCGCAGCCTAGAATGGGCTTGTGCCCTCTCGTGAGCAGATTCTCCAGGCCCTGCGGGCCGTCATCGACCCCGAGCTGCGCAAGGACATCGTCGAACTCGGGATGGTCCGCTCGATCGATGCGAAGGCCGACGGAAGCATCGCCGTCACGGTGTCGCTGACGACGCCGGGCTGCCCGATTCGCGACCACTTCTCGACCGCCGTGGTCGACGCCGTCGGGGCGCTCGAGGGCGTCACCTCCGTGCATGTCTCGTTTGACGTGCTGTCGGACAGCGAGAAGAGCGACCTGCAGAAGAAGCTCGGTCGCGGCGGCCTGCCCGAGGGCGCGCTGGCACAGGTCCAGAACGTCGTCTGCGTCGGCTCCGGCAAAGGCGGCGTCGGCAAGTCGACGCTGACCGCCAACCTCGCGATGGCGCTGACCGCCGAAGGCAAGCGCGTCGGCGTCCTCGACGCCGACGTCTGGGGCTACTCGATCCCGCGCATGTTCGGGCTCGGCGGGCAGCGGCCGCCGGTCACCGCCGAACGCAAGATCGCGCCGCTCGAGGCGCTCGGCGTGAAGGTGATGTCGATCGGCTTCTTCGTCGAGGAGGACGCCGCGGTCGTCTGGCGCGGGCCGATGCTGCACAAGGCGCTGACGCAGTTCCTCGAGGACGTCGCCTGGGGCGAGCTCGACGTGCTGCTCGTCGACCTTCCGCCCGGGACCGGCGACGTCTCGATGACGCTTGCGCAGCTGCTCCCGGCGGCGACCTTCCTGATCGTCACGACGCCGCAGGCGACTGCTCAGAAGGTGGCGCGGCGCTCGGCCGAGATGGCGCACAAGGTCGACCTCGAGATCATGGGCGTCGTCGAGAACATGGCCGGGTTCGTCACGCCCGGCGGCGAGCGCTTCGCGATCTTCGGCGAGGGTGGCGGGCGTGAGCTCGCCGACGAGCTCGACGTGCCGCTGTTCGGCA
>DASRHW010000006.1:0-27903 GCA_035650375.1 Solirubrobacteraceae bacterium
TGACGCCAACCACGCCGAGGCCGAGCGGCTCGTCGGCGCCGAGCGGATGCGCGTCTGGCGGCTCTACCTGCGCGTCTCGCAGGACGGCTTCGACACCGGCTTCCTGTCGATCTTCCAGGTTCTGACGCGGCGGCCCGACTAGTCGCCGGCCGGCTCGGCCGCCGCGCGTGCCGTTCGCTCGGCGTGCGCGAGGCGCTCCTGCGCCTGCTCGGCGGCCCGCGTGAGATCGCGCAGCCGCTGGGCCGACGTCGGCCGCGCACCGTAGGACTTCGCCCGGTAGAGATCGAGCTTCTGCCGCGCATACGCGGCCTCAGCACGCAGGTCCTCCAGCCGGGCGCTCTCGCTCATCGCTGAAAAAGTACCTGCTACCGTGATGGTTGTGCGGGCAATGTCGCCCGCGAGGTTCTTGTCTCTGAGCGCTCCGCGATCCGGGTCGAATCTCTTCCCGAATCGCAGCGCGGCGCACGCATGCGCCGCCGCAGAAGGAGTACCAGATGTCCAAGCAGTCCTTCGCCTCGCTCGGCGTGTCCAACGCCGTGGTCGAAGCGCTTTCCTCGGCCGGGATCGTCGAGCCGTTTCCGATCCAGAGCCGCGTCCTTCCCGACGCGCTCGCCGGCCATGACCTGCTCGTCCGCTCGCCCACGGGCTCGGGCAAGTCGCTCGCCTTCGGCGTGCCGATGGTCGACCTGATCGAGGCCACCGACCGCCGCTCCGCGGCGCTGATCCTCGTCCCCACACGTGAGCTCGCGTCGCAGATCGTCGAGGCGGTGCGCGGCATCGCCCACGCCCGCGCGCTCTCGATCGCCGCCGTCTACGGCGGCGCCGGCATCGAGCGCCAGAGCAACCTGGCCCGCAAGGCGCACATCCTCGTCGCGACGCCGGGCCGGCTCGAGGACCTGCTCCAGCGCGGCGCGATCACGCTCGCGCACGTCAAGCTGCTGGTCCTCGACGAGGCCGACCGGATGCTCGACATGGGCTTCAAGCCGGCCGTCGACCGGATCGTCAAGCAGTGCGCGAGCCAGCGTCAGACGATGCTGTTCTCGGCGACGCTCGACCAGGCGGTCGAGAAGCTCGCCAAGGCCTACACGACGAACCCCCGCCGCCACGAGGAGACGCGCACGCAGGAGCAGCGCGGCGAGATCGAGCACCGCTTCCTCGCGGTCAACCACACGGCGAAGCTCGACACGCTCGTTCGCGAGCTGCGCGACGTCCGAGGGGGCCGCACGCTCGTCTTCGTCCGCACCAAGCGTGGCGCCGACCGGCTCGTCAAGCGCCTGCGCGCGCAGGACGTGACCGCTGACGCGATGCACGGCGACAAGACGCAGGGCCAGCGCGAGAAGGCGCTGCGCCGCTTCACGACCGGTGAGACGACGACGTTGATCGCAACCGACGTCGCCGCCCGCGGGCTCGACGTCGACGGCATCAAGCACGTGATCAACTTCGACGCCCCCGGCGCTCGCGAGGACTATGTCCACCGCATCGGCCGCACAGGCCGTGCCGGCGCCACCGGCGTCGGGATCACCTTCGTCGTCGCGGACCAGGCCCGCGACGTGCACAAGATCGCTCGCGAGCTCGACCTCAGCGACGAGTTCGCCGCCTCGGGGTTGCACGTCCGCTAGCCGCACTCGGCGAGCGCCAACGCGCCAACTCGGATACGGGTGTCGATTCCGCGCATCAAGCTGCGACGAGCTTCGTGATCACCACGAACCAGGAGGCTCACATGCAGTACCTGCTCCTCATCTACACCGACCCGGCGAAGGCGCCCGCGATGGGCTCGCCTGAATCGAACGCGCAAATGCCGAAATGGAACAGCTTCACGGAGGCGCTGCGCGAGTCCGGCGCCTTCCTCGCCGGCGACGCGCTGCATCCGGTGAGCGCCGCGACCACCGTTCGCAAGGACGGCGTCGTCACGGATGGACCGTTCGCGGAGACGAAGGAGGCGCTCGGCGGCTACTACGCCATCGACGTGCCCGATCTCGACGCCGCGATCGCCTGGGCGGCGAAGATGCCGAGCCTCGACTACGGCTCGGTCGAGATTCGCCCGGTGTTCGACTTCGCGGCGGCAGCGGCGGCCGTGCCGCAAGGGGCCGCCGCGGAGTGACGGCCGACGCGCGCGCGGCCCTCGAGCGGACGTTCCGCGACGAGTGGGCGCGCGTGCTCGCCGGGCTGGCGCGGCATGTGGGGGTCGGGGTCGCCGAGGAGGCGACCGCCGACGCCTTCGCCCAGGCAGCCGATGCCTGGCCTCGCGACGGCGTCCCGCGCAACCCCGCCGCGTGGTTGGCGGTGGCGGCACGGCGGCGCGCTATCGACCGCCTGCGCCGCGAGCGCTCTCAGGTCGCTCGCGCCGACGCGCTCGCGGCGCTTCCCGTTCCCGCCGCGGAGGAACCAGGCTCGATGCCCGACGACCGTCTCGAGTTGCTCTTCACGTGTTGCCACCCGGCGCTGTCGGAGGAGGCGCAGGTGGCGCTGACGTTGCGCGCCGTCGGAGGTCTCGAGACGGCCCAGGTCGCGCGCGCGTTCCTCGTCACCGAGCCGGCGATGGCCCAGCGCCTCGTGCGCGCCAAGCACAAGATCGAGGCCGCCGGGATTCCGTTCCGGATGCCGGACGGCGATGAGCTGCCGGGCCGGCTGCACACGGTGCTGCACGTGCTCTACCTCGTGTTCAACGAGGGCTACGAGGCGACGGCCGGCGACGCGCTCGGCCGGCCGGACCTCGCCGCGGAGGCGATCCGCCTGTCACGACTGCTCGCGGTCCTGATGCCGGATGAGCCCGAGGCGCTCGGGCTCCTCGCGCTGATGCTCCTGACCGATGCGCGCGCCCCCGGGCGCACGGACGCAGACGGCGCGTTCGTCGGGCTGGCCGAGCAGGACCGGACGCGCTGGGACCGCGCGCTGGCCGGCGAGGGCAACCACGTGCTGCGACGCGCCATCGGGCTGCGCAACGCGGGACCGTTTCAGCTGCAGGCGATGATCGCCTCACTGCACGTGCTCGCGCCGAGCTTCGAGCGAACCGACTGGAACCAGATCGCGGAGCTGTACGGCCTGCTGGCGCAGGCCCAGCCGTCGCCCGTGATCGAGATCAATCGCGCGGCGGCGCTCACGCTCGCCGGCGCGTGCGGCCGCGCGCGGCAGCTGATCGACCCGCTGCTCGCCGACCCGCGGCTGCGCTCGTACGTGCCGCTGCACGCGACCGACGCCGAGCTCCACCGTCTCGCGGGCGACGCCGGCGCCGCGCGCGAGGCCTACGACCGGGCGATCGCGGCGAGCGCGAACGCCGTTCAGCGCAGCGAGCTCGCTCGCCGCCGCGCGGCGATCTAGGTCTACGATCATCGGGCGATGCCCGGCATGACCGTTCCGCAGCAGACGACCCGCCTCGCAGCCATGGCGTACGGCGGGCCCGAGGTCCTGCAGACGGAAACGGTGGCGTTGCCCGCGCCCGGCCCCGGAGAGACTCTCGTCGAGGTTCGTGCCGCCGGCGTCAACCCGATCGACTGGAAGCTCTACAGCGGGATGATGGGCGCCGAGCCGGCGCGGTTGCCGCTGCCGGTCGGGCTCGAGGCCTCGGGCGTCGTCGTCGCCGTCGGCCCTGACGCCACCGGCGCGGCGGGACCGCTGCAGGCCGGCGACGAGGTGCTCGGCTATCCGCTCAGCGGAGCGGCCGCCGGCCACGTGATCGCGCCGGCGTCGTCGCTCGTGCCGAAGCCATCCGGACTGTCCTTCGAGGAGGCCGGCGGGCTGCTGCTGACTGGCGCCACGGCGATCCATACGCTCGAGGCGGCAGCGGTCGGCGACGGCGACACGCTCCTGCTGCACGGCGGCTCCGGCGGCGTCGGCCTGATCGCGATCCAGGCGGCGATCGCGCGCGGCGCGCACGTCGTCGCGACGGCGAGCGAGGCGCGTCACGACGCGATCCGAGCGCTCGGCGCGACCCCGATCGCCTACGGCGACGGTCTGCTCGAGCGAGCGACGGCCGCCGCTCCGGACGGGTTCGACGCCGCGATCGATGCCGCGGGAACGGTTGAGGCGCTCGCGGTCTCGCTCGAGCTCGTCCCCGACCGCGGGCGCATCGCGACGATCCTGCCCCGAGACGAGACCCGCGAAGCCGGCATCAAGATGCTCGGGGGCGGCCCCGGCGCCGATCCCGGCACCGAGATCCGCAACGCGGCGAGGTTGCAGCTGACCGAGCTCGTCGAGCGCGGGCTACTCAGCGTCCCGACGACCGCCCGGCCGCTGTCAGAGGCCGCCGACGCCCATCGCGACTCGATGACCGGGCACGCGTACGGCAAAGTCGTCCTCGTGCCCTGAGAACTAGTCGTCGTCTCTCGGTGCGGGCCTGAAGACGATCCGCTTCAGCTCGTCGATCGTCGCGCCACCGAGGCGCAGCGCCGTCTGAAAGCCCTCGTTGCCGATCTCGCCGGTGTCGATCGCGCGGCGCAACTCGTTGAGCACGAGCGCGTCGTCGTCGGTGACGTTTCCGCGCGCCGTCTCGAGCAGGATGATGTGGCGCGGGCGGCGGAAGCTGTGGGCGACGCGGACGTAGCGCTCGCGCTCGCCGGCGTCGATGCCGACAGCGGGAACGACGACTGCCTGGCCGCCTTCGAGCCGCTTGTGCACCGCGGCTTCCAGCAGTGCTGCCGCACGCTCCTCGAGCTGGTCGTCAGGGACACGGCCGGCGACGAGCGCGCGAACCTTGTCGAGCCCGAGCACCGCGCCCTGCTCCTCGAAGACACGTTCGACGAAGCGGTCGCGGTCGGCAGCCGACGCGGAGACGACGAGGACCAGCGAGCCGGGCGAGTAGCGCATCCGGTCGGCGACCGTCAGGAGCCGGCAGCGCGTCGTGACGTCGACCGGCCGCGGCGGCCGGTCATCGCCTCCGCGGGGACGATCGGAGGACCATCCGGTCCTCTCGTCGCTTGCGATCTTGACGCTGCGCGTGCCTGGTTCGCCGATGCTCACCCAAGCACCGTACCGAGCCGCCGTTCGAGCGCCGCCGCGAGAGCCTCGCGGGTGGGTCCTTCCTCGAAGCGCTCGACGAGCTCCGCGAGGAACCCCTCGACGACGAGACGAGACGCCAGCTCAAGCGACAGGCCTCGGGCGCGGAGGTAGAACAGCTGCTCCGGATCGACCTGAGCGATCGCCGCGGCGTGCGTGCAGCGGACGTCGTTGGCGAGGATCTCGAGCCCGGGGATCGCGTCGGCGTGGGCGCGCTTGGACAGCAGCAGGTTGCGCGACTCCTGGAACGCGTCGGTCTCCTGCGCGCCTTCGTCGACCTTGATCATGCCGCGCCAGACTGCCGACGAGCGGCCGGCGAGGATGCCGCGGAAGGCGAGGTTGCTCGTGCAGTGCGGAGCGGCGTGCTCCTGCGTCGTGTCGAAGTCGAGATGCTGGCGGCCGTGCAGCGCGTAGGCGCCGGTCACGTTCCCCTCGGCGCCGCGGCCGGCGAGGATCGTGTTCTGGAAGACCTTGCCCTGGCCGCCGCCAAAGCCGAGCACGACCCAGTCGATCCGGCCGTCGTCGGCGACGCGCGCGCGCTGGGTCCCGAAGATCTGCGAGCGCTCGTCGAGGTTCTGGGCCGAGACGAAGCGCAACCCCGCATTGGCGCCGACGACGAGCTCGACGACGGTCGTGAACAGGCCGGGAGCGGTGCTCGCGCACTGCTCCCAGATCTCCGCCTGGGCGCCCTCTTCGAGCACGACGAGGACACGCCAGTTGAGCGCGCTTCCCTCCTCGGCCTGGATCGCCGAGAGCACGATCGGCTCCTCGACGCGAACGCCGCGCGGGACGTAGACGAAGGCGCCGCCGGCCCACTCGGCCGCGTTGCGCGCGGTGAAGACGTTCTCGCCGGCGGCGACGAGCGAGCCGAGGTGCGCGTCGACGAGGTCGCCGTGCTGTTCCACGGCCTGCGACAGCGGCATCACGAGCGCCCGTCCCGGCTCGGGGCCCGCGTCGGCGACCGGCTCATGTGCGTGATCGACCTGCGTCAGCCGCGTGCCCGCGAGCTCGGCGCCGAAGATCAGGTCGGCGCTGTCGGCGGCCGCGAGGTCACCGCCGCCGGCGGTGACGAAGCTGTCGAGCTCGAAGCCCTTGAGCTCGGTGAACTCCCAGCCGGGGTGTCCCTTGAAGGTCGGTAGATCGAGATCCTGCCAGGGAGTGCTCAACCGATCGAGCCCTCCATCTGAAGCTCGATCAAGCGATTCATCTCGACCGCGTACTCCATCGGCAGTTCCTTGACGATCGGCTCGATGAAGCCGTTGACGATCAGCTTGCCGGCCTCCTCCTCCGAGATCCCGTGGGACTGGAGGTAGAACATCTGCTCGTCGCCGACCTTCGAGACCGTCGCTTCGTGGCCGACGTTGACGTCGTCCTCGCCGATGCGGATCGTCGGGTAGGTGTCCGAGCGCGAGGTCTCGTCGAGCAGCAGCGCGTCGCAGACGACCTTCGACTTCGAGCCGTGCGCGCCCTTGGCGACCTCGAGCAGGCCGCGGTAGGAGGAGCGGCCGCCGTCCTTGGAGATCGACTTGGCGAAGATGTTCGAGGTCGTGTTCGGCGCCGCGTGGACGATCTTGCCGCCGGCGTCCTGGTGCTGGCCGGTACCGGCGAAGGCGATCGAGAGGATCTCGCCGTGGGCGCGCTCGCCCATCAGGTAGACGGACGGGTACTTCATCGTCAGCTTCGAACCGAGGTTGCAGTCGACCCACTCGACGGTCGCGTCGGTCTCGGCGACCGCGCGCTTGGTGACGAGGTTGAAGACGTTGTTCGACCAGTTCTGCACGGTCGTGTAGCGGATTCGCGCGCCGGGCTTGGCGATCAGCTCGACGACCGCCGAGTGCAGCGAGTCCGACGAGTACGTGGGCGCCGTGCAGCCCTCGACGTAGTGCACGTAGGAGCCTTCGTCGGCGATGATGATCGTCCGCTCGAACTGGCCCATGTTCTCCGTGTTGATGCGGAAGTAGGCCTGCAGCGGCATCTCGACCTGGACGCCCGGCGGGACGTAGACGAACGAGCCACCCGACCAGACGGCGCTGTTGAGCGCGGCGAGCTTGTTGTCGTTCGGCGGGATGATCGTCGCGAAGTGCTCGCGGACGAGATCCTCGTGCTCGCGCAGCGCCGTGTCCATGTCCATGAAGATCACGCCCTGGGCCTCGAGCGCCTCGTTGACCTGGTGGTAGACGCTCTCGGACTCGTACTGCGCGCCGACGCCGGCGAGGAACTTGCGCTCGGCCTCGGGGATGCCGAGGCGGTCGAACGTCTTCTTGACGTCGTCGGGAACGTCGTCCCAGGACCGCTCGGACTTGTCGCTGGCGCGGACGAAGTAGTGGATGTCGTCGAAGTCCACCTCGGCGAGCATGGGAGATCCCCACGTCGGCATCGGGCGAGCCATGAAGTAGTCGTAGGCCTTGAGCTGGAACTCGAGCATCCACTCGGGCTCCGACTTGAACTCCGAGATCTTCGCGACAAGCTCGCGCGTCAGCCCCTTCGGCGCCTTGAACAGGTAGTTCTCGGCGTCATGGAATCCGTAGCGCTCGGTGTAGTCCGCGTTGATGCCCTTGAGGGCATCCTGCTCGGCGATGACGTCGGGTGTTGCCATAGGGCTGATGTGACTCCTCGGAAATCCGATTGATCCGGAAGGAATTGTACCGCCGGCCCGGGCGGCGGCGACTCTCAGTCGACTTCGATGCGGACGACACCGTCGGCGACGGTGACGGGAAACGACTCGACGGGCACATAGGCCGGCAGCGTCTTCGGGATTCCGGTGCGCAGATCGAAGATGGCGCCGTGGCGCGGGCACTCGACGGTGCAGGCAGCGACGTCGACATCGCCCTCGGCGAGCGAGCCGTCGTCGTGCGAGCAGCGGTCCTCCATCGCCAGCAGCTCGCCGCCGCAGTTGACGACCATGATCTCGATCTCGTCCCACTCGACGAGCCGGATCGCGCCGGGCGGCAGCTCGTCCTCGCGGCAGACCTCGATCGACTCGCTCACCGCAGCTCGGCCTCGGACGGCGGCGTGCCGTCCTCCCACGCGACCGCGTGCCCGAGCCCGGCGCCCTTGATCACCTTCAGGCTCAGCAACGCGCACTTCATCCGCGTCGCCGAGATGTCGATCCCGAGCAGCTCGAGGATGAAGTCGCGGTCAAGCCGCAGCAGCTCGTCGACCTTCATCCCCTTGACCTCGTCGCTGGCCATCGACGCCGCCGCCTGGCTGATCGCGCAGCCGTGGCCGTCGAAGCGGAGATCCTCGACGACGCCGTCGTCGCCGACCTTGAGATAGACCTTCAGCTCGTCGCCGCAGAGCGGGTTGCGGTCCTCGAAGGTCCGGTAGCCCTCGGGCTCGGCTTCGGCCACCGCCGCGCCGTCAGGCGTAGCCGGAGGGCCCCAGTTATGCGGGCGCTTGTAGTGCTCGAGGATGTTCTCGCGATAGAGGTCGTCCATCAGGCGAACACCCCGCGCACGGTCTTGAGCCCGGCGATCAGTCGGTCGATGTCGTCGCGCGTCGTGTGGACGCCAAACGACGCACGCGTCGTCGCGCTGGTGCCGAGCTGCTTCATCAGCGGCTGCGCGCAGTGATGGCCGGCACGGACACAGACGCCCTCGCGGCCGAGGATCTCGGCGACGTCGTGGGGGTGCGCGACGTCGAGCGCGAACGAGATCACGGCGCCTCGGCGCTCGGCCCGAGCGGGGCCGTGGACGGTCAGCCCCGGCACATCCGCGAGCCGCTCGAGCGCATAGGCCGTGAGCTCGCGCTCGTGCTCGCGGACGGCGTCCATGCCGAGACCGCGCAGGAACCCGACCGCGGCGGCGAGGCCGACACCCTCGGCGATCGGCGACGTGCCGGCCTCGAACTTCGCCGGCAGCTCACCCCACGTGATCTCTTCGAGTGTGACCGACGCGATCATGTGACCGCCTCCGAGCCACGGTGGCATCGCCTCGAGCAGCTCGCGACGGCCGTGCAAGATGCCGAGCCCCGTCGGGCCGTAGGCCTTGTGGACGGTCCAGGCGTAGAAGTCCGGCTCGATCTGCTGCAGATCGACGGGGATCTGCGGCACCGCCTGGGCGCCGTCGATGACGGTGATCGCGCCGGCGACGCGCGCCCGCCGGACGATCTCGGCGACCGGGTTGATCGTGCCGAGCACGTTCGAGACGTGCGCGACGGCGACGACCTTGACGTCGCCGCGGGCGAGGATCGCGTCGAACTCCTCGAGGATCAGCTCGCCGTCGGCGTCGACGGGGACGACCTCGAGCGTCGCGCCGACCTCGCGGCACAACATCCACCAGGGAACGAAGTTCGAGTGGTGCTCCATGCCGGTGACGACGACACGGTCGCCGGCACCGACGTTGGCGCGCCCCCAGGTGAACGCGACGAGGTTGATCGCCTCGGTCGCGTTGCGCGTGAAGATCGTCGTCGCCGGCTCCCAGCCCAGCCATTCGGCGGCGGCGTCGCGGCCGGCCTCGAACAGGTCCGTCGCCTCGACCGCGAGCGGGTAGACCCCGCGGTGGACGCTGGCGCGAGCCTCGCGGTAGTAGTGGTCCATCGCGTCGAGCACCGGCAGCGGCGTCTGCGACGTCGCCGCGGAGTCGAGGTAGGCCACGCCGGTGTGGGCGAGGGTCGGGAAGCTCTCGGTCCCGACCAGCGCGGCCGCTTCGGCTGCTGGACGCAACCGCGCGGCTGTGGGAAGCGGGCCCCGATTGCCAGATCGAGCGGTCCCGGCCATCAGGCGGAGGCGGCTGCCTCGACCTCCTCGTGGATCCAGGCATAGCCGCGCTCTTCGAGCTCGGTGACGAGCTCGGGCCCACCCTCCTTGACGATCCGGCCGGCGGCCATGATCGAGACGCGATCGGGCTGGATGATGTGCAGGATCCGCTGGTAGTGGGTGATGATCAGAACACCCATCTCCGATGATGCGCCGACGGTGTTGACACCGTTCGCGACGACGTTGAGCGCGTCGATGTCGAGGCCCGAGTCGGTCTCGTCGAGGATCGCGATCTTCGGCTTCTGCAGCGCGAGCTGGAGGATCTCCATGCGCTTCTTCTCGCCACCCGAGAAGCCCTCGTTGAGGTAGCGGCTCGAGAACTCGCGCGGGACGCTCGTCAGCTCCATCGCCGCCTCGACGGTCTTGCGGAAGTCCTTCAGCGAGATCTCGTCCTCGCCGCGCGCCTGGCGGTGGGCGTTGATCACCATGCGCAGGTACTTCGTCACGGTCACGCCGGGAATCGAGACCGGGTACTGGAAGGCCATGAAGAGCCCGGCGACCGAGCGCTGGTCCGGGTCGAACGTGGTGATGTCGGTGCCGTCGAGCAGGATCTCGCCCTCGGTCACCTCGAGCCCGGGATGGCCCATGATCGCGTTGGCGAGCGTCGACTTGCCCGAGCCGTTGGTGCCCATCAGCGCGTGCACCTCGCCGCTGTGAACGGTCAGGTTGACGCCGTTGAGAATCTGCTTGTCGCCTGCCGCGACGTGAAGGTTGCGGATCTGCAGTTCAGCCATCGATGGTCACCAGTTCGGGTTCGCGGGGGGAAGAGAAAGAGATGAGCTCGGCGAGGCTCGTCTGCCTCAATGCGTCGACGACGCTGCCCTGGACCCTCGTCCACAGCAGCTTCGTCGCGCAGCCGTGGCCTGCGTCGGCCTGGTGCGAGCAGAGAACGCCCTTGCGCTCGACGTCGTCGCCGTCGCGGTCGTCGACGAAACAGGACATCGGCGCGACCACGCCCTCGAGCGCGAGCACCGCCTCATCCATCGTGATCTCGCTCGCCGGGCGGGCCAAGCGATAGCCGCCGTGCGCACCGCGCGTGCTGTCGACGAGACCGGCCTTGCGCAGCAGTGCGACGATCCGCTCGAGGTAGGCCAGCGGCAGCCCCTCGGCCTCGGCGATCGCCTTCAGCGAGACCGGCTGGTCCTCGCCGTGGCGCCCCAACTCGACGAGCAGGCGTACGCCGTACTCAGCCTTCGTCGTGAAGATCATGGGGGCTAATCCTACCAATGGGGTCGGATAAGCCCGACGTGCCACCGTCCGCGGCGCTGGGATACGATGCCGGCGTGCTCGCGCTCACCGCGTTCAAGGCCACGTTCGGGCTGATCATCGTCTTCGGCGTCGTCTTCCCCGTCCTCGTACAGGGGATCATCGCCGTCATCGCCGCTGCCGTCGCCGGTGAGCGGCGCCGGAATCAGGCCTACGAAGCCGAGCACGGCGGCCACTGGCGCCACTAGCCGGCCGTCGTCGCCACGCCCACGGCGTGCGGCGTTTCGTTCGGTCTGCGGCGACGGACGAATCATTTCGTCCAAACGCGTTAGCCCCGAGGCAGGACTGGGCAGTCAACGCGGGAATGAAGCCGGCGATGACCCTTCGCGCTGTCCCGATTCGCGGCGCCCACCCCGTACAGGGGCCGAGCCTGCTGCGCCTGCGCTCGGACGAAACGCTCGTAGCGCGCTTCCGCGGCGGCGACGCCGGTGCGTACGAGGCGATCGTCGCCCGCTACCGCGAGCGCCTGCTCGCCTATGCCCGCAGCGTGTTGCGTGGCAGCGACGAGGCCGAGGACGTGATCCAGGACGTCTTCCTGCGAGCGCACCGGGCGCTGTTGGCAGACGACCGTGCGATGACGCTGAAGCCGTGGCTGTACCGGATCGCGCACAACCGCTGCATGGACGTGCTGCGTCGTCAGGTGCCGCAGACCGACGAGCTGTCCGAGCAGCACCCGTCGGCGCTCGACGTCGCCGGCCACGCCCAGGCGCGCGAGGAGTTCGAGGCGATCGTCGCCGACATCGGCGGGCTGCCGGATCAGCAGCGCTCGGCGCTGCTGATCCGCGAGCTCGAGGGACTCTCGTACGAGGACCTCGCGACGACGCTCGACACGACGGTCGGCGCGATCAAGTCACTGCTCGTCCGCGCACGCGTGAACCTCGCCGAGGCGGCCGAGGCGCGCGCCGCCGCCTGAGAACGGCTCTGGACGACTCGATCTACGCCGTCGGCAGCCCGATCGGGCAGCTGACGCCGGTGCCGCCGAGCCCGCAGTAGCCGTTCGGCACCTTCGCGAGGTACTGCTGGTGGTAGTCCTCGGCGTAGTAGAACGGCCCAGCCGGCGCGATCTCCGTCGTGATCGCGCCGTGCCCGGCGGCGATCAACTCACGCTCGTAAACCGCCTTCGATGCGTCGACGACCGCGCGCTGAGCGTCCGACGTCGTGTAGATCGCCGAGCGGTACTGGGTGCCGACGTCGTTGCCTTGGCGCATGCCCTGGGTCGGGTCGTGGCCCTCCCAGAAGACGCGCAGGACCTGCTCGAGCGAGACCTGCGCCGGATCGAAGACGACGAGCACGGCCTCGGTGTGGCCGGTCGAGCCCGAGCACACCTCCTCGTAGGTCGGGTTCGGCGTCGAGCCGCCGGCGTAGCCGACCGCGGTCGTATACACGCCCGGGGTCTGCCAGAACAGGCGCTCGGCGCCCCAGAAGCAACCGAGGCCGAGCACGATCTGCTCGGTGCCGGCGGGGAACGGCGGCTTCAGCGGCGCGTCGAGCACGAAGTGGCGCGCAGGGACCGGCATCTCCTGTTCGCGACCGGGCAGTGCGCGCTCCGGATCGATCATGCGGGACTTGTCACGGGAGAGAAACGACATCCCATCAGTATGCCCCGCCGGCCTCCGCTTGACCCGCGGTCGCGCGCGCCGCGACCTCGGCGATCGCGTCGATGATCAGCGGCCATGCCCCGCGCGGGAGGTCGTGCCCCATCCCCTCGATCACCAGCATGCGCGCGCCGGGGATCGCGGCGGCGGTCGCCCGGCCGCCGGAGATCCTGACGAGGCGATCGCGGTCGCCGTGAATCACGGTCGTCGGCGCCCGGATCGTGCGCAGCTCGGCCGTGCGATCGCCGCTGGCGATGATCGCCGCGAGCTGGCGCGGCACGGTGCCACGGTCCCGCCCCCGCTCCCAGTTGACGGCGGCGACGTGCCGGACGTCCGCGACGTCGATCTCGAACCCCGGCGACTCGATCAGCTTCGTCATCGCCAGCGCATGCTCGACGTACGGCTCGAGCTCGTCCGGCCCCGCGCGCAGCAGCACCGGGTAGGTCGACAGCCGCGGCTGGCCGCGCCGCCGGCTGCCCGTGTTCGACATCATCGAGGTCAGCGACAGCACGCGCTCGGGGTGGCGCGCCGCGATCGTCTGGGCGATCATCCCGCCCATCGAGACGCCGGCCACGTGGGCACGCTCGACACCGAGGTGATCGAGCAGCCCGACCGCGTCGGCCGCCATGTCGGCAAGCGTGTAGCCGGCGCGGACGCGCCGCATCAGCAGCTGCCGGCGGGTCGGCACCGGCAGTTCGCGCAGATGCGTCGAGCGGCCCGTGTCGCGGTTGTCGAAACGGACGACGCGAAAGCCGCGCGCGACGAGCAGGCGGCAGAAGTCCTCGCGCCAGCCGACCATCTGCATGCCCAGGCCCATCACGAGCAGCAGCGTCGGGTCGGTCTCATCGCCGAAGCTCTCGTAGCAGAGCTCGATGTCCCCGACGGTGCAGTAGCGCTCGTCCATCTCGACCACGTCCTTGCTGTCCCGCGAAGCGTCGCCGCAGGCTATCCGAGGCCCGGCCTCCGATCCCGCCGCCCGGCGATCCCGTCGCCGCGGATGGCATGATCCGCGCCGATGCCGATCCGCGACGGGCGCGCCCGATGATCGTCCGCCCGGCCCAGCCGGCGGACGCCGCGCGAATCGCGGAGATCTACGCGCACTACGTCGCGACGAGTACCGCGACGTTCGACGAGCAGGCGCCGAGTGCCGACGAGATCGCCGCTCGTATCGCGGCCGTCACCGCCGCAGGGCTGCCGTTCCTCGTCGCCGAGCGCGACGGAGCCGTCGACGGCTACGGATATCTGTCGTCCTACCGCCCGCGCTCGGCCTATCGCAACACGGCCGAGAGCTCGGTCTACGTCGCGCACACGGCGCGCGGCAACGGCATCGGACGCGCCATCCTCGAGCGGCTCCTCGACGACGCCTCGGCTGCCGGCCTGCGCGAGATCGTCGCCGTGATCGCGGTGAGCGACGACCCGTCCTCGGTGGCGTTGCACCGCGCCTGCGGCTTCGAGCAGGCGGGCCGGCTGACCGGCGTCGGCTTCAAGCACGAGCGCTGGCTCGACACCGTGCTGATGCAGCGCTCGCTGCGCTCGTAGCCGGCTAGTTCAAGCGCGCCCGCACGTGGGCGAGCTGCAGCTTCAGCTTGTCGTGCTCGTCCTCGTCGACTGGAAGCGCCATGCACATCTGCGCGGCACGCAGCTGGACGTCGAGCAACCCGATCCGCCGCGCGCGCGACAGGACGATGCCGAGCACGATCCCGGCCGACTCGTGTGGGCAGTGCCAGGCGAGGTCCGGGTCGTCGAGCTCGCGGGCGTCGATCGCGAGCCAGCCGCGCGTCGGCACGAGCACGAGCGGCGCCGACGCACGGGCATGCGCCACATAGACGCCGCCTTTCGACGCGACGATCCCCAGCGGCACGCCGGCGATCCGCGCCGCCTCGACGGCGACCAGCGCGCAGACCATGCCCTGGCCCCGGCCGCTGATCGCCACGCGATGAAACAGCAGGTCGTCGAGCGTCGATGCGGCGCGAACCGTCACGAACAGCTCGTCGGCGAGCACGTCCCCGACGAGCGCAAGCTGGTGCTCGTCCGGCGCGTCGGCGATCGATCGCATCTGACCTGCCAGCGCGAACAGCGCCGCCTCGACGTCGTCGAGTTCGACGTCGTCGAACTCCGCCGCGAGCGCCAGCGCCATCGCGCCGTGGCTCGTGTGCTCCAAGCCGCTGACGACCTCGAACGGCGGCGGCTGCACGATCATCGCCTCCCGTGGAGCTCGATTACGAGCTGCTCTTCCACCGGGGCGTCGACCTCGACCCGCGTCGGCTCGCGCAGGACCCGCCCGGCGAGGGCGTCGTGGTCGGCCTCGAGCCACGCCGGCACGCGTCCGACGAGCGCCGTCGCCTCGCGCGCCAGCTCGGCGACCGGGGCGTTGATCGCGATCGCCACCTGCGAGCCGGGCGCGACGCGGCGCGACGCGATGTCGCAGCGGCGGCCGTCGACGATGACGTGGCCGTGGCCGACGAGCTGACGCGCCTGCGGCCGCGTGGTCGCCAGCCCGAGCCGGTAGACGACGTTGTCGAGCCGCAGCTCGAGCGCGACGAGCAGCCGCTCGCCCGCGACCTGATCGTCGGTCTTGCGCCGAACGGCCTCTTGGAGGTAGCGGCGGATCTGCTTCTCGCGCACGCCGTAGTAGCGCTTGAGCTTCTGCTTCTCGCGCAGCTGCTTGCCGTACACCGACTCCTTGCGCGGCCGATGCGGGTGCTGGCCCGGCGGCGCGTCGCCGCGGCGCTGCAGCGCCCCCTTGCCCGCCAGGCGGCGTTCGCCCTTGAGGCAGAGGTCGACGCCCTCGCGCCTCGACAGCTTCTCCACCGGTCCTGTGTATCGGCCCATGCTCTCGTCCCGTTCCCGTCTAGTTAGGGTGCCCTAAGAAGGGTAGCCGATTGCACGGATCGACGCCGCGCGCGTCGTATCACTAAGCTGAAAGCTTCAGATCGAGTGCATTCGCTCGATACCCGCATGTGCGGTTAGCAGTCGTAGCTTCATCAGCCACCTCCGCTTGCACCGTCACACGAGTTGGAGGTCACACAGATGGCTACAGGAACCGTCAAGTGGTTCAGCGACGAGAAGGGCTTCGGCTTCATCACGCCCGACGAGGTCGGCAAGGACCTGTTCGTGCATCACAGCGCGATTCAGGGCGAGGGCTACCGCTCGCTCGCCGAGGGCGCCAAGGTGTCCTATGACGCCGAGCCGGGCGACAAGGGCCCCAAGGCCGTCAACGTCTCGGCGCTCTGAGCACCGACACTTCGCAGTATCTCGAGAGGCCCCGGATTCCGGGGCCTCTCGTCGTTCTGGGGCACGTCGCGGCGGCCCCGGCGGCGAAGCCCGCAGCCGGAAAGCGACAGCCTTGTACCCGCTGAGCCGATAATCGACGTATGCGGCGGCTCTCGCTTCTGCTGACGACGCTGTTCGCGACCGCCGCGCTGGGCGGCGGCGTGGCCACGGCGGCGCCGAACCAGCGAACACTGCAGTCGCGTCTCGAAGCGGCGCGGCCGGCACACGCTCCCGCCGCCGATGCGGCGGTCCCCAATCGTCTCATCGTCGTCTTCGACAGCGACGCCGGCCCGTCCGACCGCCAGGACACCCGCGCCGACGCCGGCGCGACCGTCGTCCGCGCCCTCGGCGCGAAGGCGTTCCAGCTGCTGCGGCCCGCGTCGGGCCGGACAGTCACCGAGGCCATCGCGGCGCTGCGCGCCGATCCTGACGTGCGCTCGGCGGAGCGCGATCTCGTGCTGCAGCCGGCAGCGGTCCCGAACGACCCGCTCTTCGGCCAGCAGTGGGGCCTCCGCAATCTCGGTCTCGGCGTCAACGGCGGCGGCGCCTCGGTCAGCGGCGACGACATCGACGTGCTTTCCGCGTGGGACCACACCGTCGGCACGCCCTCGACGATCGTCGCCGACATCGACAGCGGCTACCGCGACGACAATCCCGACCTGGCCTCGGTCGAGACCCCGGGTCGGGACTTCGTCGACGACGACAGCGATCCGACCGACGACGACCTTGTCGGCGGCGGCCACGGCGTCCACACCGCGGGGATCATCGGCGCGGCGGGCAACAACGGCATCGGCGTCACCGGCGTCGCCCAGAACGTGCGGATCATGCCGTTGCGCGTCTGCAGCCACGCGCAGAGCTGCCCCTTCTCCGCAATCACCGATGCGATCAACTACGCCGGTCAGCACGGTGCGCGCGTCGCGAACCTCTCGCTCGGCGGGCCGCAGTCGACGACGATCGACAACGCGATCGCCGCCAACCCGCAGGTGCTGTTCGTGATCGCCGCCGGCAATGGCAACCCCAACACGGGTCTCGGGGTCGACAACGACGGCGGCAGCCCGTATCGCAGCTACCCGTGCATCAACACGCCGGCCCCCGGGGCGGTCGACAACGTGGTCTGCGTCGCCGCGACGACCCAGTCAGACGGGCTCGCGAGCTTCTCCAACTGGGGCCGGACCACCGTCGACCTCGGCGCGCCGGGGACGGACATCCTCAGCACCTATCCGAGCTTCGCGACACCGCTGTTCAGCGACGACTTCGAGAGCAACGACTTCGGGACGCGCTGGACGACGTCCTCACCGGGCTTCAGCCGCACGAACGAGTCGCCGCTGACGTCGTTCGGCATCGCCAACTCGCCGATCGGCAGTGCCCAGCTGACGGGCACGACCCGCTCGGCGGCCTCGACCGCGGTGACGGTGCCGGCGACGTCCACGTGCAGGGTCTCGCTCGACGTCAAGGCGAATATGAAGGACGGGCATTCGTTCGCGTTCGGGCCGATGCAGGGCTCGAGCTTCGTCGACCCGGGCCCGCCGCTCGAGGGCCCGATCACCGGGTCTGGCCGTCTCGAGTGGGACTTCGACGTTCCCGCCGGGGCGACCGAGGTCGGCCTCGAGTACTCGATCCCGTCCTCGGGCTCATCGCAGTCAGACGCCGGCGACGGGATTCACGTCGACAACGTCGTCTTCAACTGCATCGCCCCCGTCGGGCAGACGACGGGCACCGCCTTCCTCGACGGCACGTCGATGGCGACACCGATGGTCAGCGGCGCCGCGGCGCTGCTGTTCTCGCAGGTGCCGTCGGCGACGGTCACCCAGGTCCGCAACGCGATCCTGCAGAACACCGACCCCGTCTCCGCGCTGGCCACGACCACCGTCTCCGGCGGGCGGCTCGACGCCGGCAAGGCGATGACGGCGCTGATCGGGCAGCCCGTGATCGCGACACCGCCCGCGTCGCCACCTGCCACTCCCCCTGCCACCATGATCACCACGCCGGTGATCCCGCTGCCGATCGTCAAGCCCGTCGTCCGCTGTGTCGTGCCGAAGCTCTCCGGCCGGACCCTGGCAGGCGCGACGGCCGCGCTGAAGCGCGCCCACTGCCGCGTCGGCAAGGTCACCAAGCCGCGGCACGGCAAGCGTCTGCGGGTGAAGTCCTCGAACCCCCGCGCCGGTACGCGCCGCACCGCGAGCACCAAGGTCGCGCTCGTGCTGGCGTCGACGAGAGTGAAGCGCTGACGACGGGAAGGACCGGCGCCGCCGCGACGTCCTAACGGGCAGCATCCTGCCCACGAACAAGGAGTCGCGCAGATGTCCAGGTCACCGTTGACGATCGCGCTTGCCGCGGCCGGCGTTGTCCTCGCCGCGCCGGCGCTCGCCGCCTCGCCACCGACCCCGGCGGCCCGGACGGCAGCCTCGAAGACCACGTTGCAGGTGCGCACCGGCGCGCTCGGCACGTACGTCGTCGACGCGTCCGGGCGCTCGCTGTACATGTTCACCAAGGACACCGCTCGCAAGAGCGCCTGTACCGGCGCCTGCGCCAAGACGTGGCCGCCCTATCTGACGTCGGGCAAGCCGACCGCCGGCAGCGGAGTCAGCGGCTCGAAGGTCGGGACGCTCAAGCGCGGCAACGGGTCGATGCAGGTGACCTACTACGGCCATCCGCTGTACCGCTACGCCGCCGACACCGCGAAGGGCCAGACGCGCGGCGAGGGCGTGGGATCGCTCTGGTACCTGGTGACGCCGACGGGCAAGAAGCTCATCAACCCGGCGGCAAGCCCGAGCCCGGCACCGACGACGCCGACCACCGGAGGCGGCTACAGCTACTGAGAGATCGACTGCCCGGCCGAGCCGAAGCCCGGCCGGGCACTCGAAACGGCGCGGCGCTGCCTCCCGTGCGCGCCGCGCCGTCGCCGAGCTCGCTAGGACTGCTTGTGCTCGTCCTTCGGCGCCTGCTGCGCGTTCTCGGACTTGTCGTTGCCCTGCTCGGCGTGCTGATTGCCGCGCTTGCCGTGCTTCTTGACGCCGACCGCTACGCGGACGACGCGCTCGCACGAGCCGTTCGGGTTCGCCACCGTCGCGTCGGTGATCACGTCAACCGTGTCGAGCAGCGCGACGTCGGTGCCGTCACCGCAGGTGATCTTGTCGACCTCGCCGTCGCGGGTCCGGAACGTGTCGTTGCCGGGACCGCCGTCAAGCGTGTCGCCGACCGCGTCGACCTCGCCGTTGGGGCCGGGGGTGACGTCACCACGAGCCAGCGCCCAGAGCGTGTCGTCGCCCTCGCCGCCGTATGACGTGTCCTGGCCGAGGTTGGCGAAGATCGTGTCGTTGCCGGCCTCGCCGTACTGGACGTCGTCGCCGGTTCCGCCGGCCATCAGATCGTTGCCGTTCTGGCCGTGGGACTCATCGTTGCCCGAGCCGCCGTAGACGCGGTCGCGGGCGTCGCCGCCGTAGAGCTTGTCGTTGCCCGAGCCGCCGAAGATGCGGTCGAACGACGTCAGGTCGCCGGCGCCGTTGACGTCACCGGTGACGACGTCGTCTCCAGCACCGCCGTTGAGCCAGTCGTTGCCGGCAACGCCGGCGATGGTGTCGTTGCCGCCGCCGCCGAAGATGCGGTCGTTGCCGGGACCGCCGGTCAGCGCGTCATCGCCGGCAAAGCCCCAGATGTGGTCGTTGCCGCCGTTGCCGTTGATCGTGTCGGCGACGTTGGTTCCGCGCAGACGCTCGTTGCCGGGACCGCCGTTGATCGTCGCGGCGAATGCTGTCGCCGGGACGAGGGCGAGCGCAGCAGCCGCGCCGATGGTTGTCTTTCGTAGTTGCATGCCGTTCCTCCTTGGTGTGCACGACAGGACGTGTCGCCAGGAGGTTCGCCGCTCGGGACAGCGATGTGGCATCGCTCTCAGGAAGTCCTCACGCTTCGTGAGAGATCCATGAGAGCTCGGCCGTGGTCTGTCCTGAATCGCCGCACTGCGGCATCCTTGGAGCATGCGCCGTCTGACCCTCATCCTGTTTGCGACCGCGAGCCTCGCACTCGCCGCGACGATGGGCGCGGCCAGCGGCATCGCGAAGCCGGACGTACCGAAGCCGGGCAGCACGACGCAGCCGACGCCGCGCGCCGACACGCTGGTCGGCACCTCTCTGGCCGACCTGATCAACGGCCGCGGTGGCGACGACACGATCCAGGGCCGCGACGGCAACGACACGCTGCTCGGCGGCCCCGGCAACGATGCGCTCGCCGGCGACGCCGGCAACGACGCGCTCCGCGGCGGACCCGGCGATGACACGCTGCTCGGCGGCGCCGGCAACGACACGCTCCTCGGCGGCCCCGGCTTAGACATCCTGATCGGCGGCGACGGCAACGACGTGATCCAGGCGAGCGACGGCGAGATCGACCGCGTCACCTGTGGAGCCGGCCGTCGCGATCGCGTCGTCGCCGACGTCGTCGACGTCGTCGCGAAGGACTGCGAGACCGTTCGGCGTGACTGAGCAGGCGGGCGGGCCCGTCGTCCTGCTGGTCGACGACGACCGTGGCATCCTCCGCGCCGTCGGCGCGGCGCTCGAGCTCGAAGGCTTCACGGTCGTCCCTGCCTCCGGCGGGCGGGCGGCGCTCGAGGCTGCCGAGCGCGTCGCGCCCGATGTGATGCTGCTCGACCTCGGCATGCCCGACCTCGACGGGCTCGAGGTCGTGCGAACGCTGCGCGAGCGCGGCGACGAGATTCCGATCTGCATCCTCTCGGCACGCGACGAGGTCGACGACCGCGTTCGCGGCCTCGAGGTCGGCGCCGACGACTACGTCGTCAAGCCGTTCGCGCTCGAGGAGGTCATCGCACGGCTGCACGCGCTGCTGCGCCGCCGGCCCACCGCCGATGGCGGAACGATCGAGGTCGGCGACCTGAGGCTCGACCCGAGCGCCCGCACGGCGAGTCGCGGCGAACGCGAGCTTGAGCTGACGCGGCGCGAGTTCGAGCTGCTGTCGCTGTTCCTCCGGCATCCGGGGGAAGTGCTCGACCGCGCTCAGCTTCACGAAGAGGTGTGGGGCTACACGTTCGACCCCGGCACCAACGTCGCCGACGTCTTCGTCGGCTACCTGCGCCGCAAGCTCGAGGCCGACGGCAAGCCGCGCGTGCTCCACACGGTGCGCGGGGTCGGCTTCGTCCTGCGAGTCTGACGCCGTGCGCAGCCTCCGCGGCCGTCTGACTCTCGGCATCGTCGCCGCTCTCGCGATCGTGCTGGCGATCGCCGGCGCGGTCGCCTCGCACGAGGTCTCGAGCTCGTCACGCAGCGCGTTCGACGACCGCCTCAGGCGCACGGCGGAGTTGTCACGGGTGACGGCGCGGGCCTCCGTGCAGAAGGAGATCCCACAGGACGACCAGCGACTCAACGACGTGCTCGCGGCAACCGACAGCTCGCTTCGGCTGGTGATCGGCAAGACGGTGCTGCTCGATACCGGTGCGCCGCTGCCGACGCGCACGCGCCTGCCGACCGGCCTGCACACGTTCACCGCGGGCGGCGTCGACTTCCGCTCCTACGTCACGACGCTGCGCGACCCCAACCTCGGCGGCTTGGCCCGGCTCGAGATCGTCTCCAGCCTGGCCGGCCTCGAGCGCCGCCAGTCGGCGCTGAACCGCCGGCTCGCGGCACTGGGCCTGATCGCGCTGGCGATCGCCGGCCTCGGTGCCTGGCTCGCTGCCGATCTCGTGCTGCGCCCGCTGACGCGCCTGCGCGAGGTCGCGTCCAGGATCGCCGCCGACGAGGACCTCGACCGGCGCGTGCCCGACAGCGGGCCGGGCGAGCTGCGGTCGCTCGCCGCGAGCTTCAACGCGATGCTGGCGCGGCTCGGGCGCTCAGCCCGCGACAGGGAGCAGGCGCTGGCGGCGACACGTCGCTTCGCGGCCGATGCCGGCCACGAGCTGCGCACACCGCTGACCAGCGTCCAGGCGACCCTGTCCACGCTCGGGCGCCACCCGGACCTGTCTGCCGAGCGGCGCTCGGCGATGATCGCCGACGCGCTGAGCGAGCAGCAGCGGCTGGTCGCCCTGCTCGACGGGTTGCAGGCGCTCGCACGCGGCGACGCGCAGCCGTTCGAGCATGAGGAGGTCGACCTGACCGACGTCGTCGACGGCGTCGTCACCGCGGCCGCCGCCGCGCATCCGCGGACGGCGCTGCGAACAGAGCTGCCGGAGACGGCGGTGACGGTCAGCGGCTGGGAGCCCGGCCTGCGACTGCTCGTCGACAACCTCGTCAAGAACGCGGTCCGCCACGGCCGCGATGGCGGGCGCGTCGAAGTGACGCTGACGACGGCGGGCTTGCTCCAGGTCGACGATGACGGGCCCGGCGTCGCGATCGGCGATCGCGAACGGATCTTCGAGCCGTTCGTCCACGACGAGCAGGCCGACGATCCGGGCTCGGGGCTCGGCCTGGCGCTCGCGGCGCAACAGGCGCGTCACCACGGAACCGCGATCGAGGTCGGCGATGCGCCGCTCGGCGGCGCGCGCTTCAGCGTCCGCTTCGCCCCGGCGCCGGGCGCCGGGGCTGCGTCCGGGCGGCCATAGCGACCGCCCGGCGCACGACCGTCCTCAGACCGGGGCGGGCGGCTCCTGCTCGTGGGGCGCGGCGGCCGGCGGCTCAGGCGCGACCGGAGCAGCCGGAGCCGCAGCGGGCGGCGGCGAGCTCGTCGACGTCGAGCCCGAGGCACGCGCGGCGGAGATGTCGGGCATCTGCACACCCTCGTCCTGTCCGCGCTTCCATGCGAAGACAGCGATCACGATCGACAGGAGCAGCCCGACCCACGCAGGCCACGCCCGTCCCTCGTTGGCCTGCAGGAACTTGACGATCGTGACGACGACGAGCACTCCCGCAAGCGCGACGGAGACCAACGCAGGCGACGCTACGGAGTCGAGCTTGACGTCGAGCAGGCGAGCCACCTCCCAGGCCAGCAGGGCGATGGCGACCAACGCCGCGATCACGCCCAGCCCGTGCCACAGCGACCACGACCCGCCCACCGTCTGGCCGAAGATCTCGACCTTGAACGATTGCCAGTTGAAGAACGAGAGGATCACGAACAGCGCTGTACCGCCGATCACGACCTGGGTCTCCCGAGACTGCTTGCTCAGTGCGTCCATGTAGGTGCGTCCTTTCACTTCCCGCCCGGATTGTCACAGGCGATACTTCCACGGGATCCAGACGGTGGCAACTCCCCGATCAAGCTGCCGCAGCGGTCGACTGGTACTCCCGGCCCATCAGCGGGCTCGACAGGACGAAGTCGGCCGTCGCGCGGTTGCAGGCGATCGGGACGTTGTAGACGACGGCGATCCGCAGCAACGCCTTGACGTCGACGTCATGTGGGTGCGGCTCAAGCGGATCCCAGAAGAAGACGACGAGGTCGATCCGGCCCTCGGCGACGGCGGCGCCGACCTGCTGGTCACCGCCGAGCGGCCCGCTGAGGAAGCGGTGCACGGGCTGATCGAGCTCCTTGGCGAGCAGCCCGCCGGTCGTCCCGGTCGCGTAGAGGTCATGGCGGGCGAGCGTTTCGCGGTTGTACGCCGCCCATTCGAGCAGGTCGGCTTTACGGTTGTCATGGCCGATCAGGGCAATCGCCTTTTTGGACGACATCGCCTGGAAGGAATTCACAGCAGCTCCCAGCTGTTGTTTGGGGGTTGCACTCCCAATCGTGGCCCCTCGTGGCCGCCTGCGTAGGGCCCGGCGGTCCCGGTTTGAGGCTCGGCGATCGGACGTCGTGGTTTAGCACGACCTCGCCGGGCGGTGTGACGGCGCGGTGAATCGCCGGGCCGCGGGACGGCCCGGCGGCTCAGTTCTTCGTATAGATCTGGCCGCAGGGCAGCGGCGGCAGGTCGTACTTCCGCGAGTTGTCCTCGATGTGGTAGTAGCCGCTGAGCAGGCAGCCGACGTCGCGTGCCTGGCGGTCGGCGGTCTGTGAGCGGAACTCGCTGGTCTGCTGCCAGATCGCGTTGGTCTCGTTCATCAGCTGGCGTGCCTGTTGCGTCCGCTGCGCGATCGCGCCGCTCGGGTTCCAGGTCCGCCACGTGCGCAGGAGCGCCTGGCCGACGGCCGAGCTGGTGCCGGCGGGGACGCCGATGCCGCTGTAGTAGAAGTTCCAGATGAAGTTGCCGTACTTCTCCGGGCTGTCGGTCGCGACCGTCACCGCGCCGGTCCACGCCTTGCCGTTGACGCGGTAGTCGATCAGCAGCATCTCGGACGAGGTGTACGTCGGGAAGACCGCGTCCTGGATCACCTTCGTCACGCGGACGTCGCTGACGCCCTGCGCGAAGCTCAGTCGCGGCAGCATGTTCTGCAGCGCGCCGATCGCCGACAGGTACGGAGAGACGAGCGCCGTCGTGCCGGCGCCACCGTTGGGCACCGACGACGGCAGGAAGATGTTGACCGAGTAGCCGAGCACGAACGCACCGCGCGTGCTCAAGCCGGCGATCGCGCCTTGGGAGCTCTCGATCTGCCAGTCGGACCCGGCAGGCACCTCCGCCGTGGCACCGCCGTCGGGCGCGCGGTAGTTGCGCATCTCCAGCGGCGCGACCGTCGCCGCCTTCGGCGGGCGCAGCGCGATACCACCACGGGCCGACGAGGCGATGCGCTTGATCCTCGCCAGCGCCACCGGAGCCTTGGTCGCCGAGGTCCCGGTCGTGACGACGACAGCGGTGCCGGCGCGCTTGGCGATGAACGTCTCACGACGGGCGCCGACGTCGACCTCGGCGGTGAACTGCCGCTTGCCGGCCGAGCGCGACACGACCTTGCCGCCGAGCTGGCCGAGCAGCGCGGTGCCGAACTGCGACGGCGTCGTGCTGGTGATCGAGCGAGAGAAGCTGACCGTCAAGCCCTTCGCCTTGATCACGTAGACGCCCTTGCGAACGGTCAGCTTCGCGCCGCTCGGCGCCTTGATGCTGAAGCCGCTGGCCTTGTGCTTGAGCGTGACGTCGCCGCCGGCGATCGACATTCCTGCGGCACTCGCGAGCGTCGCGCTGCTCGCGAGCAGCGCGGTGAGGACGATCGCGCGCGTCCGGCCGCGGTCGCGATGGCGGGCTGGCATGGCCGCGACCCTATCCGGTCACCGTCCGATCGGGCGTGAAGAACCGGCCCTTGGACCGGCGGTCGACGCGGGTCGCTCGAAGTCTGGACCGCGAGGCAGAGAGCGGCGTGTCGCCTCCGCCATAGGTTCGCCGACACTGTGTACGACTCTCCATACAGCCTCGTCGACGCCGATCCATACCCGTGGCCGTACGACGGTCCGCTGCGCCCCGAAAGCACGGCGCTGATCCTGATCGACTGGCAGACCGACTTCTGCGGCCCGGGCGGCTACGTCGACCAGATGGGCTACGACCTGTCGCTGACGCGGGCCGGCCTCGAGCCGACGGCGCGGGTGCTTGCGGCGATGCGCGCCGTCGGCGCGACCGTGATCCACACGCGGGAGGGCCACCGCCCCGATCTCGCCGACTGCCCGCCGAACAAACGCTGGCGCTCGCAGCGCATCGGCGCCGGCATCGGCGACGAGGGCCCGTGCGGCCGGATCCTCGTCCGCGGCGAGCCGGGCTGGGAGATCGTTCCCGAGGTCGCGCCGATCGACGGCGAACTGATCATCGACAAGCCCGGGAAGGGCGCGTTCTACGCGACCGACCTCGATCTGCTGCTGCGCTCGCGCAAGGTCACGCACCTGATCTTCACCGGGATCACGACCGACGTCTGCGTCCACACGACGATGCGCGACGCCAACGACCGCGGCTACGAGTGCCTGCTGCTGTCGGACTGCACCGGCGCGACCGACCCCGGCAACCATCAGGCGGCGCTGAAGATGGTGACGATGCAGGGCGGCGTCTTCGGCGCCGTCGCCTCGTCCGACGCCGTCCTCACAGCGCTCGGCGCGACCGAGGCCGTGGCATGAGCGGGTCCCGGAGGACTCAGATGAGGCCGGAGGGGGGCCCCGCTTCCGACCTCCCCGCCGAGTCACCCCCCGGCCAGTCCGCGTCGGAGGCCGCCTACCGCGAGATCAAGGGCTGGATCCTCGGCGGCGACATCCCGCTCGGTATGCGGCTCGGCGAAGGACGCGTCGCCGCGCGGCTGTCGACGTCGCGCACGCCGGTCCGCGAGGCGCTGCTGCGGCTCTACGCGGAGCGCTTCGTCGAGCGCCACCCCGAGGGCGGCTACCGGATCAATCACCCGACCGCGCGGGCGATGCACGAGCTCTACGACGTGCGCATGGCGCTCGAGCTGTTCGCGGTCCGCGCCGCCGCGGTCAACGCCGCCGACGCGTCACACCCGGCGCACGAAGCGCTGACCGAGCTGCGGACCGAGTGGGCCGAGCTCGCCGCCGACGCCCCCGACGGCGATGCCAACTTCGTCGTCACCGACGAGGACTTCCACAGCCGGCTGGCCGCGGCATCGGGCAACGCCGAGCTCGTCGACGCACTGAACCGCGTCTGCGAGCGGATCAGGCCGGTTCGCGCCCACGACTTCATCTGGCCCGGCCGGATCGAGGCGACGATCGCCCAGCATCTCGAGATCACCATCGCGGCGCTCGACGGCAACACCGCGGTCGTCGAGCTGCTCGAGCGCCACATCGCCGAGTCCCGCAGCCACGTCGAGGTCGCGATCGGCCGCGTGCTCGAGCGAATGCTGACGATCGGCGAGGAAGGGATGGACTGGTGAGCGGGCCATCGGAGACCGGTCCCGTCGGCCCCGAGCTGATCGACGCCGTCGTCGAGCGCACGCCGTCGGACCCACTGCTGGAGGCGCACGAGCTGACGATCCGCTTCGGCGACGTCGTCGCCAACGAGAACGTCAACCTGAAGGTCTTCCCGGCCGAGATCCACTGCATCCTCGGCGAGAACGGCGCCGGCAAGAGCACGCTGATGAAGATGCTCTACGGCGTCTACAAGCCGAACAGCGGCTGGATCGACATCGACGGCGCGCCGGCGAAGCTGAGCTCGCCGATCGATGCCCGTCACGCCGGCCTCGGCATGGTCTTCCAGGACTTCCGCCTCGTGCCCGCGCTGACGGTGCTCGAGAACGTCGCGCTCGGCTGGCCGGCGCGCGGGCCGCGCTTCCCGCGCCGTGCGGTGTCCGAGCGCCTCGCCGAGGTCGCCTCGGGGCTCGGGCTCGAGGTCGATCCCGACGCCCCCGTGCGCGAGCTCCCGATCGCCCAGCGCCAGCAGGTCGAGATCGCCAAGGCGCTCGTCGCCGGCGCCCGGATCCTGATCCTCGACGAGCCGACCAGCGTGCTCGCGCCGCAGGAGGCACAGGGGCTGTTCGCGCAGATGGAGAGCCTGCGCGCACAGGGCCTTTCGGTGCTGATCATCACCCACAAGCTGCGCGAGGCGCGCCAGGTCGCCGACCGGCTCAGCGTCCTGCGCGGTGGCCGCAGCGTCGTCGAGGGCGTCGAGCCCGGCACGATCGACGACCCGGAGCTGGTCGAGGCGATGGTCGGTCGCGCCGTGCCGCCGCTGCCGTCGGAGCGCGCCGACACCAGCCGCGACCGTGCGACGCTTACGATCCGCGACCTCCACGTCCCCGGCGAGAGCGGGCGGATCGGCCTGCGCGGCCTGCACCTCGACGTCCACGAGGGCGAGATCCTCGGCGTCGCAGGTGTCGCCGGCAGCGGCCAGCGCGAACTCTCCGAAGCCGTGGCCGGCGCGATCGACTGGACCCAGGGATCGATCGCCGTCAACGGCGTCGAACTGAAGCGCGCCGACCCGCTCATGGCGCTGCGCGCGGGGATCGCCTGCGTGCCGGAGGACCCGGTCGCCGAGTGGATCGTTCCGGGGCTGTCGATCGTCGAGAACATGGCCTTGGCCGCGATGAAGCGGACCAACGGGCACGGCAGCCAGAACGGCAGCAACGGCTCGCGCCGCTCGGGCATGGATTGGTCGAGGCTGCGCGCCCAGGCGAGTGGGCTCGACGAGCGCGCACAGCTGCGGATGGCCGCGCCCGACCGTCAGATCGCGACCCTCTCCGGCGGCAACATCCAGCGCGTCGTGCTGACGCACGTGCTCGCCGGGCAGGCGTCCGT
>DASRHW010000007.1:0-6932 GCA_035650375.1 Solirubrobacteraceae bacterium
GGGATCCCGCAGGTCGAGGTCGCCTTCGACATCGACGCCAACGGCATCCTCGGCGTCTCGGCGAAGGACCTCGGCACCGGCAAGGAGCAGAAGATCGAGATCAAGGCCGGCTCGGGGCTCTCGGACGAGGAGATCAAGAACATGGTCTCGGACGCCGAGACCCATGCCGAGGACGATCGCCGTGCGCGAGAGCTCGCCGAGGCGCGCAACGAGGGCGAGAACGCGGCCTACCAGGCCGAGCGCCAGCTCAAGGAGCTCGCCGAGCAGGTCGACGACGCGTCCAAGGCCGAGATCGACGCGGCGATCAAGGAGGTCCGCGACTCGCTGGCGTCCGAGGACGCGGCCGAGATCAAGGCCAAGACCGAGACGCTGCAGACCGCGTTCCACAAGGTCAGCGAAGCGATGTACGAGCGCGCGCAGCAGCAGGCCGCGAGCGAGAACGGCGATGCCACCGACGCGACGGGCGACGTCGTCGAGGAGGACGTCGTCGACGCCGAGGTCGTGGACGAGGGCAAGTGAGCGAGGACCCGAAGAGCGCGCCGGAGGAGGACGTCCTGTCCTCCTCCGGGCCGGGCGACGGCGGCGAGCTTCACGGCGAGCCGGTGGCCGAAGCGGAGGGTGAGGCTGTCGCGGAGGCGCCGGTCGAGCCCGACTGGCAGGACCTCGCCCTGCGCAAGGCCGCCGAGCTCGAGAACGTTCGCAAGCAGAACGCGCAGCGCGTGCAGAAGGCGACCCGCGACGGCATGCGCCGTGTCGCCGGCGAGCTGCTGCCGGCGCTCGACGACTTCGAGCGCGCGCTCGCGCACGCCGAGGCCGAGGAGGGCGACGACGACGAGCACCACCTGACACACGGGATCCGGCTCGTCCAGCAGCAGATGCTCAGCGCGCTGCAGCGTGTCGGGATCGAGGCCTACTCGCCGAAGGGCGAGACGTTCGACCCGCACCTGCACGAGGCGGTCGCGACCGCCGCGATCGAGGGCGTGGCGAGCGGCACCGTCGTCGAGGTCTACCAAGCCGGCTATCGCTTCGGTGACGAGGTCCTCCGGGCCGCGAAAGTGGTGGTAGCGGCCTGATGGCCGAGCCCGATCTCTACAAGGTCCTCGGCGTCGACCGCAAGGCGACGCCGCAGGAGGTCAAGAAGGCCTATCGCAAGCTCGCGCGCGAGTGGCATCCCGACCGCAACCCGGACGACCCGAAGGCCGAGGCGCGGTTCAAGGAGATCTCCGCGGCGTACGACGTGCTCGGCGATCCGGAGAAGCGCAAGCAGTACGACAGCGGCGGGCTCAGCTCGCTGTTCGGCGGCGCCGGCGGCGGACAGGGCGGCTTCGGCGGCTTCGACGCCGGCTCCGTCAGCGACATCCTCTCCAACCTCTTCGGCGGTGGCGCGGGTGGCGGCGCTCGCCGGCAGCGTCCGCGCGCGGAGCGCGGTCGCGACCTCGAGGTCGACGTCTCGATCTCGTTCGAGCAGGCGATCGAGGGCGCGCAGGTCCCGTTGTCGGTGCCGACGACGACGATCTGCGCGACCTGCCACGGCACCGGCGCCAGGCCGGGCACGGCGCCGACGACCTGCCCGCGCTGCCAGGGTCGCGGCGTCGAGGTGCAGGGCCAGGGCCCGTTCGCGATCTCACAGCCGTGCACGCTGTGTCACGGCCGCGGCACGGTGATCGAGGATGTCTGCCCGACGTGCTCGGGCAGCGGCGCGACGCGGACGATCAAGCGCTACAAGGTCAACATCCCCGCCGGGGTCCGCGAGGGTTCGAAGGTGCGACTCGCCGGCAAGGGCGAGGAGGGCCGCAACGGCGGCCCTCCCGGCGACCTGTTCGTCGTCACGCACGTCGCGGCCTCGCCGATCTTCAAGCGTCGTGGCGACAACGTCGAGGTCGAGGTCCCGCTGACGATCCCCGAGGCGATCCGCGGGGCCGAGGTCGAGGTGCCGACGCTCGACGGGCGCAAGACGCTGCGCGTGCCGCCCGGCACCAAGCACGGCACGGTCCAGCGGTTGCGCAACGAAGGCCCGCCGAAGCTCGGCAAGTCCGACTCGCCGCGCGGCGACATCCACTACCGCTTCGTGATCGAGGTCCCGGCCTCGCTCTCGCAGGAGCAGTCCGAGGCCGTCGACAAGCTCTCCGAGGTCATGAACGGCAACCCGCGCGAGCGGTTGTTCACTGCGGGTCCCGCGTGAGTAGTCGACGCGTGACGCGGCGCACGACGAAGATCGAGGTCTCGGCCGATCGCGGCGTCTTCATGATCTCCGTCGCCGCCGAGCTGGCCGAGATGCATCCGCAGACGCTGCGGATGTACGAGGCGCGCGGGCTGATCGAGCCGCAGCGCTCGCCGAAGGGAACGCGGCTGTACTCGAGCGCGGACGTCGAGCGGCTGCGGCGGATCCAGGAGATGACCAACGACGCGGGCCTCAACCTGGCCGGCGTCGAGCGCGTGCTCGAGCTCGAGGCGCAGCTCGAGCGAACGCAGCGCCGGGTCGAGGCGCTCGACCGCCGCGCCGCCGAGCTGGAGCAGGAGATCGAGCGGCTCGAGCTGCTGCGGGAGCGCGTTCGCGCGGAGATCGTGCACGTGCCAAAGGGCAATCAGGAGCTGGTCCGTGCCGAAGACGCGCGCTCGCCGTTCCGGATCCCGGTCCAGCGCGACGACGGGCCGACGCGCGACTCGCGCTGATGCGAGCGGGGTCCGCCCGCCCCGCGAATACGGCGGTTGACCGCAAGATCTAAGTCGAGTACACTTAGATCTGTATGCAGGCCGATCGCTTCACGATCAAGTCCCAAGAGGCGCTGAGCGCGGCGCTCGCGCTGGCTGCCGGCCGCCGGAACGCACAGGTCGAGCCGGCCCATCTGCTGGCCGTCCTGCTCGAGCAGGCCGACGGGCTCGTCGTCCCCGTTCTGCGCAAGCTCGGCGTCGCCGTCGAGCCGCTGCGCGCGGCGCTCAACGAGACGCTCGACACGCTGTCGACGCTGACCGAGCCGGCCGAGCCGGCGACCTCGCCGGCACTCCTCGCCGTGCTGCGCGCCGCCGAGCAGGAGATGCGCGAGCTCAAGGACGAGTACATCTCGACGGAGCACCTGCTGCTCGCGCTCGCCAATGCGGTCGACGCGCTCGCGGCCGCCGGCGCCACGCACGACACGCTGCTGCGGGCGATCGCCGAGGTGCGCGGGCCACACCGCGTGACGGGCCAGTCGCCCGAGGACACGATCCAGGCGCTGGAGAAGTTCGGCCGCGATCTGACCGAGGCCGCCGAGGACGGGCGGCTCGACCCGGTGATCGGGCGTGACGACGAGATCCGCCGCGTGATCCAGGTGCTGTCGCGGCGGACGAAGAACAACCCCGTCCTGATCGGCGAGCCCGGCGTCGGCAAGACCGCGATCGTCGAGGGCCTGGCGCAGCGGATCGTCTCCGGCGACATCCCGGAGTCGCTGCGCGACCGCCGCGTGATCGCGCTCGACATCGGCGCGCTGCTCGCCGGCTCGAAGTACCGCGGCGAGTTCGAGGAGCGGCTCAAGGCGGTGCTCAAGGAGGTCGCCGACGCCCAGGGCCACGTGATCCTCTTCCTCGACGAGCTGCACACGATCGTCGGCGCCGGCGCCGCGGAGGGCGCCGTCGACGCCGCCAACCTGCTCAAGCCGATGCTGGCCCGCGGCGAGCTGCGGGCCGTCGGTGCGACGACGCTCGACGAGTACCGCAAGCACATCGAGAAGGACGCGGCGCTCGAGCGGCGCTTCCAGCCGGTGATGGTCGGCGAGCCTTCGGTCGAGGACGCGATCGCGATCCTGCGCGGCCTGAAGGAGCGTTACGAGGTCCACCACGGCGTCCGCATCCGCGACGACGCGCTGATCGCCGCGGCGACCCTCTCGTACCGTTACATCGCCGACCGCTTCCTGCCCGACAAGGCGATCGATCTCGTCGACGAGTCGGCGTCGCGGCTGCGGATCGAGATCGACTCGCTGCCGACCGAGATCGACGAGGTCGACCGGCGCGTGCTGCAGCTCGAGATCGAGCTGACGTCGCTGGCCAAGGAGTCCGACGACGCGTCGGTCGCGCGCCGCGAGGCGATTGAGCGCGAGCTCGCCGAACTGCGCGAGCAGAGCGCCGCGATGAAGGCCGAATGGCAGACGGAGAAGGACGCGATCCGTGATGTCTCCGAGCTCAAGGAGCGGCTCGAGCAGGCGCATCGCGAGCTCGAGCGCGCCGAGCGCGGAGCTGACCTCGAAGCCGCCGCGCGACTGCGCCACGGCGAGATCCCCGAGCTCGAGCGTGCGCTCGCCGACGCGCAGGCGCGCGAGGACGAGGCGCCGGTCGCGACCCGCTATCTCCAGGAGGAGGTCACCGTCGCCGACATCGCCGACGTCGTCGCCCGCTGGACCGGGATCCCCGTCAGCCGGCTGATGGAGGGTGAGGTCGAGAAGCTGATCCACATGGAGGAGCGCCTGCACCAGCGCGTCATCGGCCAGCACGACGCGGTCGCCGCGGTCAGCGCCGCCCTGCGCCGTTCGCGTGCCGGGCTGTCGGACCCCGACCGCCCGATCGGCAGCTTCCTCTTCCTCGGGCCGACCGGCGTCGGCAAGACCGAGCTGGCACGGGCGCTGGCCGAGTTCATGTTCGACTCGTCCGACGCGATGATCCGCATCGACATGTCGGAGTACATGGAGAAGCACGCCGTGTCGCGGCTCGTCGGCGCTCCTCCCGGCTACGTCGGCTACGACGAGGGCGGCCAGCTGACCGAGGCGGTCCGCCGACGGCCCTACAGCGTCGTCCTTCTCGACGAGATCGAGAAGGCCCATCCCGACGTCTTCGGCGTGCTGCTGCAGGTGATGGACGACGGCCGCCTGACCGACGGCCAGGGCCGCACCGTCGACTTCAAGAACACGGTCCTGATCATGACCTCGAACATCCCCGGGGGACGGGCTGGGGCGGAGGGCCATTTCAAGCCCGAGTTCATCAACCGGCTCGACGACATCATCGAGTTCCACTCGCTCGATCGGGAGCAGATCGGCTCGATCGTCGACATCCAGGTCGAGCGCGTGCTCGACCGGGTTCGCGAGCGCGGGATCGACGTCATCCTCTCCGACGACGCGCGCACGATGCTCGGCAACCTCGGCTACGACCCGACGTACGGCGCTCGCCCGCTCAAGCGGGTGATCCAGAAGCACCTCGTCGATCGGCTCGCGCTGGCGATCCTCGATGGGACGTTCCACGAGGGCGACACGGTCCAGGTCGGCGTCGCCGGCGGCGACCTCGTCTTCGAGCGTGCCGGCGCGCCGGCGACTGCCGTCGTCTGAGGGCGGCAGGGTGGGCGGGTCGTGCGACACTCCCGGGCATGCCGACCTACATCATGTTGACGACGCTGACCCCGGACGGCGTCCAGACGGTGAAGAAGAACCCGTCACGGATCCGCGAGGTCAACAAGGAGATCGAGCAGCTCGGCGCGTCGGTCAAGGCGCAGTGGGCGACGCTCGGCCAGTACGACTTCGTCAACGTCGTCGAGGCGCCGGACGAGGCGACGATGGCCCGGGTATCGGTCGAGATGGGTTCGCGGGGGACCGGCAGCTACGAGACCCTCGTCGCGATTCCGATCGACGACTTCATCGCGAACCTCTGAGCGGCCGGTGAAGGTCCTCGTCGTCGGCTCGGGAGGCCGTGAGCACGCGATCGTTCGAGCGCTGCTGCGCTCGCCGCAGGCTCCGGACATCGTCTGCACGCCCGGTAACGCCGGGATCACGCGCGACGTGCGGACGGCGCTCGTCGGCGCGGGTGATGTCGAGGGGCTCGTCACGCTTGCGCTCGCCGAGCACCCCGATCTCGTGGTCGTCGGCCCGGAGGTCCCGCTCGTCGCCGGGCTTGCCGACGCGCTGACCGACGTTGGCATCGCGGTGTTCGGACCGGTCGCCGCCGCCGCGCGACTCGAGGGGTCGAAGGCGTTCGCGAAGGAGGTGATGACGGCCGCCGGCGTGCCGACAGCCGGCTACACGCGGGTGCAGGCGGTCGACGCGGGGATGGCCGCGATCACCGGTTACCCGGCGGTGATCAAGTGCGACGGCCTCGCGGCCGGCAAGGGCGTCGTGATCGCGGCCGACGAGGACGCCGCGCGCGAGGCGCTCACCGACATGCTCGAGCGCCACGTCTTCGGCGACGTCGACGTGATCGTCGAGGAGCACCTGCTCGGCGAGGAGCTGTCGCTGCTGGCGATCTGCGACGGCGAGCTGGCGCTTCCGATGGACGGCGCCCAGGACTACAAGCGGATCTTCGATGGCGACGAGGGCCCGAACACCGGCGGCATGGGCTCCTACTCGCCTGTCCCAGGCATCGACGCCGCTCGCGTCGCCGAGCTGTCGGCGATCGTTCATCAGCCGATCGTCGACGAGTTGGCGCGGCGCGGCACGCCCTTCCACGGGATTCTCTACGCGGGGCTGATGATGACCGCCGACGGCCCCCGCGTGATCGAGTACAACGTCCGCTTCGGCGATCCCGAGACGCAGGCGCTGCTGCCGCGGCTGCGCTCGGACCTGCTCGATCTGATGCTGCGGGCGACCCGGCGTGGGGGCCTGGCGGGAGCTGTGCTCGAGTGGGACGCACGCTGGGCCGTGAGCGTCGTGCTCGCCAGCCGCGGCTACCCGGCGAGCTCGTCGAGCGGCGACGCGATCGCCGGGCTCGAAGAGGTCGGCGGCGACGCCGAGGTCACGCACGCGGGGACCTCGCTGGCCGGTGGGGCGGTCGTCACCGCCGGCGGCCGCGTGCTCAACGTCACGGCGCTCGGCGACGGCCCGGCGCAGGCGCGCGACGCCGCATATGCTGCCGCCGACCGGATCACTTTCGAGGGCCGCCAGATGCGGCGCGACATCGCGCTGCGGGCCGTGGAGCGCGTTTCATGACCGATGAGTCCGTCACACCGATGACGCAGACCGAGACCGCTGACCTGGAGGCGC
>DASRHW010000008.1:0-5598 GCA_035650375.1 Solirubrobacteraceae bacterium
AGGACAGCTCGATCTTGGCCTTCTCGGCCGCCTCGAATAGACGCTGCAGCGCCATCGGATCCTGCGTCAGGTCGATCGCCTGGTCGCGCTTGAACTCGGCCGCCAGCCAGTCGACGACCGCCTTGTCGAAGTTGTCACCGCCGAGGTGGTTGTCACCGGCGGTCGACTTGACCTCGAAGACGCCGTCACCGATCTCGAGCACGGACACGTCGAACGTGCCGCCGCCGAGGTCGAAGACGAGGATCGTCTGGTCTGACTCCTTGTCGAGCCCGTAGGCGAGCGACGCCGCGGTCGGTTCGTTGATGATCCGCTTGACGTCGAGCCCGGCGACCTTGCCGGCGTCCTTGGTGGCCTGGCGCTGGTCGTCGTTGAAGTACGCGGGAACCGTGATCACGGCGCTGTCGACCGGCTCGCCCAGGTAGGCCTCGGCGTCGGCCTTGAGCTTGCCGAGGATCATCGCGCTGATCTCGGGCGGGCTGAACTCCTTGCCGCCGGCGGAGATTCGCGCATCCCCGTTCGGGCCCTGGACGACCTTGTAGGGGACCATCGACTCCTCCTCGCGCACCTCGGCCTCCTTGCGGCCCATGAAGCGCTTGACGGAGAAGACGGTGTTCTGCGGATTGGTGACGGCCTGCCGCTTGGCGACGGTGCCGACGAGGCGCTCGCCCGACTGCGCGAACGCGACGACCGACGGGGTCGTACGGCCGCCCTCGGCGTTCTCGATCACGGTCGGCTCGCCGCCCTCAAGGACGGCCATGCACGAGTTCGTCGTGCCGAGGTCGATGCCGATGGTCTTTGCCATGTGCTGCTGCTCCTCAACGTTGCGGTACGAAAAATCTATGCGGAGTTATAGCAGATCTTCTGCCTCCGCTCAAGCAACCTGCCGCTTCAGGCGGCGTTCTCGACGCCCAGCCGCGGGCACATCCGGGCGAGCGCGCAGGCCGAGCACTGTGGCCGCCGGGCGTGGCAGGTGCGGCGGCCGTGGCGCAACAGGTTGACGTGCAGCTCGAGCTCGGCGCCGCGTGGCGTCAGGGCAAGCATCGCGTCGTGGATCGCGTCGGCGCTGCCGGACGCGGGCAGCAACCCGAGCCGGGCGCAGACGCGGCCGACGTGGGTGTCGACCGGGACGTCGCGCATACCGAAGCTGAACAGCAGCACGCAGGCGGCGGTCTTGCGGCCGACGCCGGGCAGCGCCGTCAGCAGATCGCGGGCCTCGGAGACCGGCATCGTCGGCAGCACGGCGAGCGTCGGCGCCCCGTCGGCGTCGGTCGGCAGCGCCGCGAGGATCTGCGCGATCCGCGCCGACTTGACCTTCGAGATGCCGCCCGGGCGGATCGCCTCCTCGATCAGCGGCACCGGAGCGTCGCGCACGTCTCTCCAGTCCTCGAATCGCTCGCGCAGGCGCAGGTAGGCGACGTCGCGGTTGCGGTCGTTGGTCGACTGCGACAGGACCGTGAGCACGAGCTCGGCGATCGGATCGCAGTGCGGCGGAAGCGAGGGAATCCCGTAGACCTCGGCCAGCCGCTGACGGATTCGGCGAACACGGGCGCGCATCGAGGCCGACGGTACCGGCGCGGCCGGCACGGCCCGCGCCACGTAGCCTGCGCCGACGATGCCGGCCCTCCTGCTCGCCGCCGCGATCGGCGCCGTCTACCTGGCGGCGGCACCGGCGACCACGGACCTCGCGGCGCAGACGTATCGCGCCGACCTGTTCGATCGCGCGGGCTTCCTGCTCTGGGACAACAGCTGGTACGGCGGCCACCATCTGCCGGGCTACAGCGTCCTGTTCCCACCCCTCGGCAACTGGTTCGGCGTCCGCCTCGTCGGCGTCATCGCACTGCTCGCCGCGACCGCGGGATTCCACCGCCTCATCCGCAGGCACACCCACGGCGAAGCCGCGGCGGTGTGGTTCGCGCTCGCGCTCGGGGCCGCGACGATCAGCGGCCGGATCCCCTTCGTCCTCGGCACCGCCTTCGCGATCTGGGCCGCCGTCGCCGCCACCACCGCCCGCCGAGCCCCAGCCGCCGCCCTCGGCATCGCCACCGCCGCGAGCAGCCCCGTCGCAGCCCTCTTCCTCGCCCTCGCAGCCGCCGCAAGCTGGCTGGGCGGCGGGACGCGGCGAGGCGCTTCTGCAACATCCCCCGTCGCGCGTCGCGACCACCGCGTAAGAGCGGCATGGCTCACGGCAGGCGCAACAGCAGCGGCAACCACAGCAGCGATGGTCCTGATGTTCCCCGAAGGCGGCAGCGAGCCATTCGTCCCTTCGAGCTTCTGGCCGGCCCTCGCCGCGACGGCGCTGGCGTTCGCACTGGCGCCGCGGGGCCCGCTGCGCACGGGCGCGGCGCTGTACGCGCTGGTGCTGATCGCGGCGTTCGCGATTCCGAGCCCGCTCGGCGGCAACGCGGCTCGGCTCGGGGCACTGCTGGTCGGGCCACTGGCGCTGCTCGTGCTGCTGCCCGCGCGCCGCGGCCTGCTCGTCGCGGCACTGCTCCCGCTCGCCTGGTGGACGCTCTATCCGGCGACGCGCGACTGGATCGACGCAGCCGGCGACCCATCGACGAAGGCCGCCTACTACGCGCCGTTGCTGACCGAGCTCGCCGGCCGTGCCGGGCCCGCCGACCGCGTCGAGATCCCGCTGACGGCGCGGCACTGGGAGGCCTCCTACGTCGCCGACCGGATCCCGATCGCGCGCGGCTGGGAGCGCCAGCTCGATCGCAAGGTCAACGCCGTCTTCTACGAGGGGACGCTGACCGCCGAGCGCTACCGGCGCTGGCTGCTCGACGCCGCCGTGCGCTTCGTCGCGCTGCCGGACGCGGCGCTGGACGCGAGCGCGGAGGCCGAGGCGCGGATCGTCCGTTCGCAGCCGCAGTACCTGCGCGAGGTGAGACGGACGGCTCATTGGCGCCTGTTCGAGGTGCGTGGCGCGCGGGCGACCGGAGCGACGCGGATCTCGCCTGGCGGCTTCACGACGACCGGCGACCGCGTCGTCCGCGTCAGGTTCACGCCGTACTGGGCGGTGGTCCGTGGCAGCGGCTGCGTCGAGCGCGCCCCGGGCGGCTGGACGCGGGTACGGAGTCGGAGCGCGACCGAGATCGGGCTGCGCTTCGGCGTCGGACGGGTCTTCGGCCACGGTGCGCGTTGCTCGTCGTGAAGGACCGTTAGGAACTCCACAAACGTCGCGGGACCCGTATAGGCTTGCTTACCGCGTCTCATGGTTGCTCGCGTCCGATCACTCCAGACGCGGCTCCTGCCGCACGGCTTCCTCGATGTCGCGAGGCAGGTGCTGCTGTTCTTCGTCGCCTACAACGGCTATCGCCTTGTACGCGGCATGGCCGACGACGACGGCGTGACCGCGGCTGCCTTCCAGCACGCCCGTGACCTGATCGACGTCGAGCGGACGCTCGGCATCTTCGTCGAGCCGGCGATCCAGGGCTGGGCGCTGAGCTCAGGGCCCGTGATCGACGCGGCGAGCTGGATGTACATCAACGCGCAGACCTCGATCACGGTCGGCTCGCTCGTCTTCCTCTACCTGTTCCACAACCGCAGCTTCTACTTCGTCCGGAACATGTTCATGGTCGCGATGGGCATCGCGCTGGTCGGCTACACGCTGTTCCCGACCGCGCCGCCACGGCTGATGCCGGAGTGGGGCTTCGTCGACGCCGTCTCGAACTTCGTCGGCGCCAGCCACAACGACGTCACCGTCAACGCGCTCTTCAACCCGTACGCCGCCGTGCCGTCGATGCACATCTGCTTCGCGCTGATGATCGCCGTGCCGCTGTCGCGGGTCGTCAAGAACCCGGTCGGGCGCTGGTTCTGGCGCATCTACCCGCTGCTGATCCTGTTCGTGATCGTCTCGACCGGCAATCACTTCTTCGCCGACGCCTTCTTCGGCGCATGCGCAGCGGGCCTCTCGGCGCTCGCGGCGCGCTGGCTCGCGCGCACCCGCCCGTCAGTCTGGGCATTCGCGCCCGCGCGGGCGACGACCACCTGATGCCGCGACCGACCTCCGGGGAGCGCCGCGCGCAGATGCGCGACGCTCTGATCGAGTCCCGCCTGACGCCGAACGCGATCTCGCTGACCGGGTTCGTGCTCTGCCTGGCGGCCGCCGCGCTCGTCTGGCAGCGCTACTTCTTCCTCGCCGGGATCACGTTCATCGTCGGCTCGATCTGCGACACGCTCGACGGGCGCTACTCGCGGATGAGCGGCAAGGGCACGGCGTTCGGCGCCTTTCTCGACTCGACGCTCGACCGCATCGAGGAGGGGATCGTGCTGACGGCGGTCGGCGCCTACTTCGCGACGCGCGGGATGTCCTTCGCCGCCGGAGCGACGGTCCTGGCGGTGCTCGCGTCGCTGATGGTGTCCTACACGCGCGCCCGCGCGGAGGCGCTCGGCGTCGAGTGCAAGGTCGGGATCGGCAGCCGCGCGGTGCGCGTCGTGATCCTCTCGATCGGGTTGGTCTTCGCAAAAGGTGCTTCACTAGGCGACTTCGAGCTGCTCGCCGCGTCCGTCTATGTCCTGGCGGTTCTCGGCGTGGTGACGACGCTGCAGCGGATCTTCCACGTGCGCGCCGAACTTTCAGCCGTGTAACAGAGCGACCGGTCGCGCGATAGATATGGTCGACTTCCCGATAAGGAGCACAAAGCTTTGAGTACGAACGGCGCAATCGCCCGCAACGGTCACTCGTCCAACGGGGCGGCCCGCTATCAGAAGGACAAGGTCCGCGTCGCGATCATCGGCGTGGGCAACTGCGCGTCGGCGTTCGTGCAGGGCGTCGAGTACTACAAGAACGCAGACGCCAAGCAGCCCGTCCCGGGGCTGATGCACGTCGACCTCGGCGGCTACCACGTCTCCGACATCGAGTTCACGTGTGCCTTCGACATCAACAAGAAGAAGGTCGGCAAGGACCTCGGCCAGGCGATCTGGGCCGATCCGAACAACACGATGAAGTTCGCCAAGGTGCCGTCGAAGCTCGGCGTGCCCGTCTACCGCGGCATGACCCACGACGGCCTCGGCAAGTACCTCAAGCAGAAGATCGAGAAGGCGCCGGGCGAGACCGCCGACATCGTCTCGATCCTCAAGGAGACGCACACCGACGTCGTCGTCTCCTACCTGCCGGTCGGCTCCGAGGACGCGACGAAGTGGTATGTCGAGCAGATCCTCGAAGCCGGCTGTGGCTTCGTCAACTGCATCCCCGTCTTCATCGCCCGCGAGGACTACTGGGACAAGCGCTTCAAGAAGGCCGGGCTGCCGATCGTCGGCGACGACATCAAGTCGCAGGTCGGCGCGACGATCGTGCACCGCACGCTGGCGCGGCTGTTCCACGAGCGCGGCGTCAAGATGCTGCGCACGTCGCAGCTCAACGTCGGCGGCAACATGGACTTCTACAACATGCTCGAGCGCGAGCGGCTGGAGTCGAAGAAGATCTCGAAGACCAACGCGGTGACGTCGATCATGGGTCACACGCTGCCCGCCGACGACGTCTACATCGGGCCGTCGGACTACGTGCCGTGGCTGACCGACCGCAAGTGGGCGCACATCCGCGTCGAGGGCCAGGCCTTCGGCGACGTGCCGCTGAACCTGGAGATGAAGCTCGAGGTC
>DASRHW010000009.1:0-3114 GCA_035650375.1 Solirubrobacteraceae bacterium
GCGACGCACAGCGCGACCTGCGCCGAGGCGGCAAGCAACTGCTGTCCGAGCTCCAGGCGCTCGCCGACCAGGCGAGCGCACCGGCGACGCCGCCAACGACCCCGCGCCGGCGACCCGGCGCATCAAAGGCCCAGGCGTCGACCAGGCGCACCGCGGCGGGCCGAGCCGCCGCGACGAAGCCGAAGCCGAGCTCGGCACGTGCCGCCACGGCGAAGAAGGCCGCTGCCAAGACGACAGCGGCGAAGAAGGCCGCGACATCGAGGGCGGGCGCGGCAAAGCCGTCGACGACCAAGCGCACGAAGCCGGCCGCCGCGAAGGCACCAGCGGCCGCGAAGCGCACCACGGCCACGGCGAAGGTCTCGCGCGCGAAGCGCACCTGACCTCTGCCCCACGTCGGTTCGGTCTCGGATGACCTTCGACGAAGCGGTCGCCGTCCTCGACGGCTGGCTCGGCGAGGCAGTCGTGCTGACGATGCTGCCAGAGGGCACGACCCTGCGCGGCCGGCTGACGACGATCGACGCCGCCGGCATCGACGGCGCGCTGTTCGGGCTCGCCGGCGGAGACGGGGCGGCGAGCGGCGTCGCGCTGGCGCTGTTTCGTGATGCGTACGCCTCAGCACAGCTCGTCGACGGCGAGCTGTCCGTCAGACAAGGACAGATGCTGCTGCGGGTCGCGCGCCACGCCGCGGTCTGAGCCGCGACGCGATGGCGTGTCGCCGGACTACTTGTGGCGGTAGACGATCCGCCCGCGCGTGAGGTCGTAGGGGCTGATCTCGACACGCACGCGATCGCCGGGAAGGACGCGGATCCGGTAGCGCCGCATCTTGCCGGCGAGGTGCCCGAGAACCTCGTGATCATTGTCCAGCTTGACGCGGAACATCAAGTTGGGAAGCGCTTCGGTGATCTCGCCCTCGAGCTCGATCTTCTCTTCAACTGCCATGCAGCTCCTTTAGTGGCTGTCTCTAGGGTACCCCCACCGCAGACGGCAGAAGACGCCGCCTGCCCGGAAGCCGATCGGCCTCCGAGCAGGCGCGGCATCTCGGTCTCGTCAGCCGGCGCTCGACAGCAGCGCCTTGGGCGTTCCGTCGACACGGACGCGGTGGTCACCGAAGCCGTCACTGAATCCGATCGTGCCGCTCGTGACGTCGGCGAAGGCGACGTTGTCCGAGGCCGTGATCGTCCTCCCCTTGCCATCGTCACCTTGCGCGATGACCGCGTCGACCCCATCGGGCACGAACTGTGCGATGCGGACGTCGCCGAGCTTCTGCCCGGGCAAGCCGACGAGCGTGACCCAGAGACGACCGGACTTCGCCGTCGCCACGTCGGCACAGTTGATCCCGAAGCCGTCGACCGGGTCGGGTATCGCGAGACAGACCTTGTTCGGTCCCGGGATCGCCCAGACCGACCGGCCGGCAGACGCCGCGACAGCTCGTGCCCCGTCGAGGTCGGTGCCTTCGCGGGCGGCGGTGCCGGCGAGAATCCGTCGCGTCACGGGCGGCATCACGTCGCCCGAGTTCGCCGGTCGCTGAAAGACCGCGAACGACGAGGTTGCATCGGCTGCGACCGGAGTGGGCGGCTGAGCCGGTGGTGTGACGTCGTCACCGGAGGCGACGGCGACGCTGCCAGCGACGCAGAGGCCGGCCGCGACGAGGCTGAGACTGATCCGCTTGATCGTCATTCCATCCTCCTCAGTAGGTGATCGAACCGTGGGTCGTCGCGGCCACGCTGACGTACTCGCCCGCCTTGAGCAGGTTGCCGCCGCCATAGGCGTGGTCGCACGAGGGGTTGCCGCCGGACCAGCCGCCATAGTCGACGCCCGAAAGACGAGCGCCGCAGTAGATCGTCGGCGTGACCGGCAGATACGGCAACCAGGCGTGATTGTTGGTCAGCCAGTTGTCGCCGGACTGGAAGCAGATCGTCCATGCCGGCGTGCCGTTGTAGCTGCCGTCCCAGTTGCAGTAGTCGTGGGTTGCCGCGGTCGCCGAACCGGCGGTCGCGGCCAGTGCAGCGGTCGTGCCGGCGAGCATCAGCCCGACGCCGGCGCGACGCCGGACGCGCACCACCACAGCGCGAATATGATCGATCACGATCTCCTCCTCGTTGTCGCTTGCGGCACCGCTTGAGATGCCTCGACCGCACGTTGCTGCATTGCGCGGTCGCTGTCAGGCGACGTGAGATGTCAGATCGCCGAGTGACGCGAGCCCGCCAACCTCGTCGGCCAGCGTCACGTCGTGACCGTGGCAGCAACGTCCTAGGGTTGGCGTGCGAACGCCCGACGACACGCGGGACTCGGCGGCGGCGAGGGCCGCAAGTAGCTGCCCCCGAGCGAGCACGTCAACCCGTCGCGGAAACGAGCCGTCAGCGTGCCGGGATCAGCGCGGTGTCCGAGCACGACGAAAACGTATGCGCCATCTTCGGAGCGCTTCGTCGTGACGCGCTGCTCGACGCCGTTGTCCGTCAGCGTCACGGAGACGACGTTCGAGCCCGCGATGCCGGCGATCACCGTACGCAGATCTGCCTTCGCGCACGCCGGCGGCAGCGAGCGCAGGCGCCGCTCGGCGCTCGCGAGCTGCCGCGTCCCCTCGGCGACCGCGGCCGCGTCGCCGCGAGCCCGAGCGCGGCGAATGTATTCGCGTGCGCTCCCCGGGCCGAGGACGATGGCGCGACGCTCGACCGGGCCAACGCACCCGATGTTCGCTCCGAGACGGGACGACGGGATCAGCCCACTTCGCGTGATGGGCTCCGCCATCCCGATTCGCGCAGGGAGTGTCCCGGCAACGTCGCTCGTGCAACTCAGCTGCTCGATCGGCAGCGCGTGCGCGCGGCCGTCGTTGCCGAACGCTCCGGCGACACCCATGGCCACCAGTCGCCCGTCGACGACGCGACCGATCTGCAAGCAGATCTGCTTGCGGTCGGTACGCGATACACGAAGGCCCCAAGGCGGTCCACCGTCCGGGTCCGGCCGACGCACGCTCAGCAGCCGCGCCTCCCCGGGCCTGACGGACCCGAGCGTCGAGTCCTGCGACGGGAAGCTGCGCGGCGCGTCATCGCCGAACAGCGCCTTCGCAGCGACGGCCGCAGCCGCGGCGAGCAGCAGCGCGAGCAGCGCGAATGC
>DASRHW010000010.1:0-11385 GCA_035650375.1 Solirubrobacteraceae bacterium
CGGCGCGATCGACCGCTTCCACTCGCTGCCGATCCCGCGATCGACGGTGCTCGCGGGGCATTCGGTCGCGAACGTGATCCGGTCGCTGCTGCCGATCTCGCTGATGTCGGTGACCGGCCTGATCGTCGGCTGGCGCGCCCACACCGGATTCCTCGACATCCTCGCCGCCTACGGGCTGATGATCGTGTTCTCGTTTGCCGTGATCTGGATCGGGGTCCTGCTGGCGAGCACGGTCAGCACACCTGAGGCCGTGCAGGGCGTCGCCTTCGTGGTCATCTTCCCGATCACGTTCGTCGCCAGCACGTTCGTGCCGACCAGCACGCTGCCGTCGATCCTGCAGACGATCGCGGAGTGGAACCCGACGTCGTCGCTGGCCAACGCGTTGCGGCAGCTGTTCGGCAACCCGGGCGGCGTGGCGCCCGACGGCTCGGTCTGGCCGCTCGTGCACCCGGTCGCGTACACGCTGCTGTGGGCGGGAGCGATCGTGGTCGTCTGCGCGCCGCTGGCCGTCCACCTGTACCAGCGCTCGATTCGCTCCTAGACGACCGACTTCGGCGCCGGCGCGTGCGCCGGCACGGCGCTAGACGGCGGAGACTTCTTCTTCGTCGGCGACGCGGAACGACGATCCGCAGCCGCAGGCCGCGACGACGTTCGGGTTGACGACCTGGAAGCCCGCGCCCTGCAGCGAGTCGACGTAGTCGATCGTCGAGCCGTCGACGTAGGGAAGGCTCGGGCCGTCGACGAGCAACCGCAGGCCGTGGCTCTCGAAGACGACGTCGTCGTCGCGCTGTTCGTCGAAGGCCAACTGGTACTGGAAGCCCGAGCAGCCGCCGCCGCGCACACCGACCCTGAGACCGGCCTGCGACGTATCCGCCTCCTGGCTGCTGAGGAACTCCTGCACCTTTTCGGCACCCTTGTCGCTGAGGACGATGCCCTTGGCCTTGTAGGTGACTTCCTGAGTGGCTGCCTGGCTCATACTTCACGAAGTATAGCGAGCGCTACGCTGTCCCCAGATGCCCACTGCCGCTGAGCTCAAAGCCCGGATCGAGTCTGCGATCGCCGGCTCCGAGGCCGAGGTCGAGAGCGCCGACGACGTCCACTTCACCGCCCGTGTGGTCAGCGGCAGCTTCGCCGGCCTGAGCCGCCTCGAGCAGCATCGGATGGTCTACGACGTCTTCGACGGCGAGCTCGGCGGCGCGATCCACGCGCTGTCCCTCAAGACGGAGTCACCATGAGCGAGACCCAGAACCCGATTCGCGACGCGATCGCCGAGGCGATCCGCGAGAACGAGATCATCCTCTTCATGAAAGGCACACCGGAGCAGCCGATGTGCGGCTTCTCCGCTCGCACCGCGGGCGCGATGCAGGCGCTCGACGTCCCCTTCGCGGCCGTCGACATCCTGCCCGATCCGCGCATCCGCCAAGAGCTCTCCGCGCTCTCGGGCTGGCCGACGATCCCGCAGCTGTTCGTCCGCGGCGAGCTGATCGGCGGAGCCGACATCGTCGCCGAGATGTTCGAGAGCGGCGAGCTCGCCGCGGCGCTCGGGGCCGAGCCGGCCGCGGCGGCCGAGGCTCCGGCCGACCAGCCGGCCGACGACGGCTCGCTGCTCGGGATCGAGAACCGCCTGCGCTGAGGCGCATTTCGCGCCGCGGCGTCTCCCGCCGCGGCGGCTAGTGTCCGCGCTCATGCTTCCCGTCGCGGTCGTCACCGACAGCTCGTTCTACGCGCCTGCCGAGCTGGCCGCGGCCAACGACATCCACGTCGTCAGCCTGTATGTCCAGGAGGACGGGCAGCAGCACCGCGAGGTCGACATCGACCACGCGGCGTTCTACGAGCGGCTGCGCTCGGAGACGACGCGGACGACGACATCGCAGCCCTCGATCGGCGACTTCCTCGCCGTGTACGAGCCTCTGCTCGCAGCCGGCCGCGACATCGTCTCGGTCCACCTTGCCGGAGGGATCTCCGGCACCGTGGAATCTGCTCGCCAGGCGGCGCACGAGGCACTTCGTGACCATCCCGAGCGACGAATCGACGTGATCGACTCGGTCACCGGCTGTGGCGCGCTCGGGTACGTCGCGCTGGCCGCCGCGGCCGTCGCCGGTGCCGGTGGTGACGTCGCCGAGGTCGGCGCGCGCGCCGCCGAGGCGATCGAGAAGGTCCGGCTCTGGTTCGCGATCGACACGCTCGAGTACCTCCGCCGCGGCGGCCGCATCGGCTCCGCGCAGGCGTGGCTCGGCGGTGCACTGAAGATCAAGCCGATCCTGACGCTCGACAACGAGATCACCCCGATCGAGCGTGTGCGGACGTCCGCGCGCGCCTTCGAGCGCCTCGTCGAGTTTCTTCGCCAGCAGCACGCCGACGGCGCCGACGGCTGGATCATCCAGCACGTCCAAGCACCCGATGTCGCCGAGAGGATGGTCGAGGCAGGTCTCGAGATCTTCGGCCGGCCGCCCGTCTTTGTCAACGAGATCGGGCCCGTCATCGGCGCCCACGTCGGCCCCGGCCTGCTCGGCGTCGGCGGTGGCCCGGCGCGCCTGCTCGAGCCGTAGGGATCGAACCGCGGGAGCCGCCTCCCGCTTAGGCCGGCGAATGCGCCGGCGGTTCGGCGCCCGGCGGTGTGCCGGCGATGATCACCGGCGTCGCCGGGTTGTCCTGGCGCTCGCGCCAGACGTCCTTGATCACGATCTGGATCGCCGCCGCGACGGGGATCGCGACGAGCGCGCCGAGCACCCCGAGCAGCGACGCGCCGATCAGGATCGAGACGATCACGAGGAGCGGCGGGACGTCGACCGTCTTTCGGTAGACGAGCGGCTGAACGACGTTGTTCTCGAGTTGCTGATAGACGAGCGAGAAGACCGCCCAGATGATCAGGTCGCTCGGGAAGTCGGTGAAGCCGGCGACGATCGCCACGGCCGCGGCGCCGATCGTCGCCCCGACCAGCGGGATCAGGTCGAGGAACGCGACGAGCACCGCCAGCGGGACCGCGAACGGGATACCCAGGATCGTCATCATCGCGTAGGCGGTGATGCCCGCCAGCAGGCTGATCAGCAGGTTTCCCGCGACGTAGCCCGCTGTCGAGCGATAGATCTCGGTTGCGATCTGCCGGTATTGGATCTCCTTCTCCGGCCCGCGCAGGCGTAACAGGAAGCCGGCTATTCGCTTGCCGTCGAGCAGGAAGAAGAACGTCAGCGTCAGCACGGTGACGAGCTGGACGAGCGTGCTGAAGACGCCGACAGTGATGTCGCGCAGGGCGCCCGCCGCGTCGCCGAGCTTGGTCGGCAGCGTGCTCGCCTGCTTGTTCAGCTCCCTGGTGATGTGGTACTTGTCGTCGTACTTGCGGAAGGTCTTGTCCTTGCGGAGATCCTGGAGGTAGCCGGGGATGTCCTGCGACAGCCCTTCCACCTGGGTCACGATCGGGGGCACGACGAGCAGGCCGACGCCCACGATGCAGGCGAAGACGAGCAGGAAGACGGCGAAGATCGACGGCGTCCGTGGCATGCCGCGCCGCTGCAATGCGTCGACGCCCGGCCCCATCGCGACGGCGAGGAAGACCGCGATGAAGACCAGCACGAGGACCGAGCGGATCAGGTACAGGAAGTACAGCGCCGCGACGGTCGCGGCGATCGTCAGGACGATCCGCAGGATCGTCCGCGTCGACAGCTGTCCTGACTGCACAGGCTCGCACGCTATGCAGCGGCCCGGACAGCGCCGAGCGCCGCGCCGCTAGGCCCCGGGTACGACGGGCCGCGTCGCCGGCGTCAGCGGCGGCGGCGGAAGAGGCCGCCGACGGCGGCGACGCCGCCGCCGATCACGAAGCCGGCGACAGTGGCGCCGATCGCGACCTCGCGCTGATGGCGGCGAAGATGGCGGCGCCAGTCGGTCATCACGCTGACCTCACCGCGCAGGCGGTCGACCGAGCGCACGAGCTCGGCGCGGTTGGTCTCGATCGATGCGCGGATCTCCTCCGGCGAGCGGGCCATCAGCTCAGCTCCTGCTTGGTCTTCTTGGCCTCGTTGATCGCCATCGCCGGAACCGGCGGCGCGCCTGACTTGAGCAGCTTCGCCGCGAGGAAGCCGGCGAGGCCGCCGAGGATGAACAGGACGCCGGCGACGAGGAAGAAGCCCCAGAAGATCTTCGAATTGTCGACCGGCAGCGCGAACCAGGCCAGCCAAGCGAAGCCCTCGAGCAGCAGTACGAGGCCGAAGATCGCGAAGATCGCCGCGGCGCCGCCGACGACCGCGCCCTTGACCAACTTCGTCAGCTTGTCGGTGACCTCCGCCTTGGCGAGCTCGATCTCCTCGCGGACGAGGTTCGAGGCGCGCTCCGAGATCTGGTTGATCGCGTCGGCGATCCCCGCGGCGGAGTTGTGGTCCTCAGCGGCCAAAGCGCCTCACGATCAGGGCCGTGAGCAGGCCGCCGACGAAGGCCGCGCCGGCAATCGCCTCGGGGTGCTCGGCGAGCAGGTCGGACGGACCGGAGGCAGATGCCGCCGGAGCAGGCTGATCGCCCGCAACGGGCGTCTCCCAGCCGGTGCTCGGAGGTGTCTCGGGGTCACCGCTCATTCCGGTGGGTCTTCCCCGAATACGCGCCGGTACAACATCGCCGCGACGCGGGCCGACGCGATCGTCGCCAGCGCCCCGAAGCCGGCGAGCATGCCGGACCAGACGAGGCGCTTCACAAGGACGTTCTCCACGGGCCGGAGGCTACCTCGTCGCGATGACGTCCCGGTGCGCGTAGAGCTCGGCGGGACGGCGGTGCGTCAACGCCGGCAGCTCACGCCGGACCTTCGCCTGGGCGGCGAAGTCGAGGTCGGCGACGATCACGGCCTCGCCGTCGGGCGCCTGGGCGAGGACGACGCCCCACGGATCGACGATCATCGATCGCCCGCCCGAGCGGCGGCCGCTGCCGTGCTCGCCGACCTGGTTGGCGGCGATGACGAACGCTTGATTCTCGATCGCGCGCGCACGCACCAGGGTCGGCCAGTGGTCGCGCGTCGTCGCCAGCGTGAACGCCGACGGGACGACGAGCACGCGCGCGCCCCGCGCGGTGAGCTCGCGATACAGCTCGGGAAAGCGAAGGTCGTAGCAGATCGACATCCCGAGCTCGACGCCGCCGGCGGTCGCGCTGAGCACGACCTCCTCCCCCGCCTGCTCGTCCTCGGACTCGCGGTAGGCGACGCCGTCGACGTCGACATCGAACATGTGCAGCTTGCGGTAGTGGGCTCGATCGCGCCCGTCGGGTCCGATGTGGACGCTCGTGTTGAAGCGCGCGCCGCTCTCCTCGTCACGCAGCGAGACGGACCCGGCGACGAGCTCGATGCGCAGCTCGGCCGCGATCGCCCGCGCCCACGTCAGCGCCGGCCCGTCGAGCGCCTCGGCCGACTGCCGCTGCACCTGGCCGCTGCCGATCAGCGGCCACTTCTCAGGCAGCACGACGAGCTCGGCGCCGCGCGCGGCGGCCTCCCGCACAAGCCGGTCCGCGATCGCGAGATTGCGCGGCCTGTCGGTGGTGGCGTTGAGCTGCACGGCGGCGGCACGCACGCCTGCGAGCGTAGCGACGCGGCGGTGGGCGCGTACGTGGGCTAGGCCGCGGCCGGCGCCACGGCCGTGACCGAGCCCGCGGCGATCCTGCACGCGTCCTGCACGTCGCTGCGGCGATCGCGGGTGTACTGGCACTCGAAGACCCAGCCGCGGAACCCACGCACCGGGACGATCTCGGACGTCACGTCCTGCCCGAGCACCCGCTGGCGACGCACGGCGGGCGTGGTCCGCGCGAGCCTGCGCACAGCGACCACGTTGACTTTGTCCAGCGCGCGCAGCCCGCGGACGTCACCGCGCGTGTTGAGCTGATCGACGCTCTCCGCCGTGAACGCGGCGGGCACCTCGTATTCGAACGGCACGCCGTCATGACGAGCCGTCACGTTGCCGTCCGCGGTGCCGTCGGCACTGCATCCCGACAGAACGACCGCGAGGGCGACGGCCACCGGCAGGCAGACGGCGAGGCCGCGCCGCCGGCCCATCAGACGGCGGCGGCGGAGCCGCGCCGTCGGCGCTGCTCGCGAATGCCCGCGACGACGCTGCGGCGCCCGGCGCGCTCGAGCTCGCCGTAGAGCGCCTTGATCTCGTCGAAGATCTCGTCGGCCGCCGCCTGCATCTGCTCGCGCGTCGGATGCTCGACGCGCTCGAACGCGATCGGCCGGCCGTACTGGATCGTGACCGCCGGGAACTGGAGCTTCTTCCAATTGCGGACCTTCGACGAGCCGAAGATCGCGACCGGGACGATCGGCGCGCCGCTCTCGAGCGCGAGCCGCCCGATCCCCGGCTTGGCAGCGTCGGACAGGCGCCCGGTGCGCGACCGGCCGCCTTCGCAGTACATCGCGACGACACCGCCGGCTTCGAGGATCGACCGCGCGGTGACGAACGGCTGCTCGTCGCGGGCCCCGCGACGGACGGGAAAGACGCCGCCGTGCGAGTAGACGTAGCTCATGACGCCCGAGAACAGCTGTGACTTCGCCATGAAGCGGACCTTGCGGCGAATCCCGGCTCCCGAGAAGAAGTGATCCATGTAGGAGAAGTGGTTCGGCGCGAGGATCGCCGCGCCGCTGGCGGGAACGTTCTCGGCAGCGAGCGCGCGCATGCGGAAGAACAGGTACGAGTAGGTCGTCATCAGCACGCGGACGACGTCGTAGACCCAATCGGGTTGCTTCGAACGCGACCGCTCGTGGAAGCGGTCGAAGTACTCCTCTGGGCGCGGGTCGCTGTAGACCTGCTCGCGCATCGTCGCGAGGCCGTCGCTCATACGCGCCCCAGCCTACCTCGCCGATCCGTCGCCGCGCCGCTCTAGGTTGCCGGTCATGCCCGACATCGCTGCCCACATCACCGGCACGGTCTGGACGATCGACTGCCAAGTCGGCGACGTCGTCGCCGAGGGCGACACCGTCGCCGTGCTCGAGTCGATGAAGATGGAGATGCCGGTCGAGGCCGAGGTCGAGGGCACCGTGAAGGAGATCCTCTGCGAAGAGGGCCAAGCGGTGAACGAGGGCGACGTGTTGATCGTCCTCGAGTAGCGTCGTCCGGAGGTCGGCGCTTGCGACGACCGTAGGACGAAACGACAGAACGGGATCGACGCTTGCGACGATCACAGGACGAAACCTCTGACGCCTCGGAGACGGCGCTTCGCGCCGTGACCGCCACGCGCTACGTGATGCCGTTCCGCGAAGGCGGCTCGATGCCCGGGCTGGTAGAGGCCGACGACCTCGGCCTCTACGTCGCGAAGTTCCGCGGCGCCGGCCAGGGACCGGCCGTCCTCGTCGCCGAGGTCGTCGCGGGTGAGCTGGCACGCGCGATCGGCCTGCCGGTGCCGGAACTGGTGCTGCTGACCGTCGATGCCGAGCTCGCACGCGCCGAGCCGGACCCTGAGATCCAGGAGCTGATCGAGGCCAGCGACGGGCTCAACCTCGGCGTCGACTTCCTGCCCGGCGCGCTGCCGTTCACGCCCGAGGCGGCAAGCGCCGAGGACCCGGCGTTCGCCGCCGACGTCGTCTGGCTCGACGCGCTCGTGACCAACGTCGACCGGACGCCACGCAACCCGAACCTGCTCGTCTGGCACGGCCGCACCTGGCTGATCGACCACGGCGCCGCGTTCTTCCGCCAGTACGGGACGCGGCCGCTCTCCGAGACCGCCGAGCTGCCGTTTCCGATGATCGTCGAGCATGTCCTGCTCGAGCGCGCCGGCCCGCTGGCGGAGGCGGACGCGCGGCTCGCGGAGCGGGCACAGGCAGCGGTCGACCCGGTCGTCGCGCTGGTCCCCGACGCATGGCTCGGCGAGCGCCCCGGCGACGCTCGCGACGAGCTCTCCCGCTTCCTCCACTCCCGGCTCGAGGCACCGCGCGCGTTCGTCGAGGAGGCCGATCGTGCACGAGCCTGAGGCCTTCCAGTACACGATCCTGCGCGCCGTTCCGCGGGTCGAGCGCGGCGAGCGGCTCAACGTCGGCGTCGTCCTCTTCTGCCGCCGCCACGGCTTCCTCGGCGCGCGTGCCGAGCTCGACCGCGAGCGGCTGCGCTCGCTCGACCCGAGCGCCGACCCCGAGGCGCTGCAGTCGGCGCTGGACGCGCTCGTGGCCGTCGCCCGCGGCGATGCCACGGCAGGGTCGCTCGGGCGGCTCGACGCCTCGGACCGGTTCGGCTGGCTGGCGGCGCCGTCGTCGACGGTGATCCAGCCGTCACCCGTCCACACCGGGATCTGCCGCGATCCGGCGGCCGAGCTGACACGGCTGTTCGAAGCGCTCGTCGGCTGACAGCGGCTCGCCGGCAGCGGTCGGGCGCGCTCGCTACCGTCGCGACACGATGCTGCTCGCCAGCTGGAACGTCAACTCGCTCAAGGCACGGCTGCATCGCGTCCTCGAGCTGCTCGCCGAGCACCGGCCGGACGTCGTCTGCCTGCAGGAGACCAAGTGCGAGCCGAGCGCGTTTCCGCTCGCCGAGCTCGCCGACGCCGGCTACGTCGCGCACCACCACAGCGCCGGCCGCTGGGCCGGGGTCGCGATCCTCGCGCGCGCCGAGCACGGGATCGAGGCGACCGCGTCGGGCCTTCCGGGCGAGCTGGCGCCGGCCGAGGCACGCTGGTGCGAGGCGACCGTCGGCGGTCTGCGGATCGCGAGCACCTACGTGACCAACGGCCGCGAGGTCGGCTCGAGCTGGTTCGACGAGAAGCTTGCGTTCCTGGCGGCGGTCGCCGACCGGACGCCGCAGCTCGACGCGATCCTCGGCGACTTCAACGTCGCCCCGTCCGACCTCGACGTCTACGACCCGGCCGCGTTCGCCGGCGCGACGCATGTGACGGCGGAGGAACGCGGGGCGCTGCAGGCGATCCTCGACCGTGGCTTCGCCGACGCCTACCGCCGGTTGCACCCCGACGAGCGTCAGTACACCTGGTGGGACTACCGCGCCGGCCACTTCCACAAGGGCCTCGGCCTGCGCATCGACCTCGCGCTGCTGCGCGACGGCGACGTCTCCGAGCGGCTGCGGGCCTGCGGGATCGCGCGTGACTACCGCAAGGGCTCGAAGCCGTCCGACCACGCGCCGCTGCTCGTCCAGCTTCGGTGACTGGTTTCGTCCTACGGTCGTCGCACGCGACGACCTCCGGACGACGTCACAGACGTCCGGGCCGCTCCCTAGGTTCCCGCCACATGCCTTCCCTGATCTCGCGCGACGAGGCGCTTTCCCTCGGCCGCTTGACCGAACTCGCAGACATCGAGGCGCTCATCGAGCGCGCGTGGAAGGCGCGGACGGAGCGCTTCGGCGACAGCACCGACCTCTGCTCGCTCGTCAACGCGAAGTCCGGCGGCTGCGCCGAGGACTGCGGCTTCTGCGCGCAGTCGCGCTTCGCCGAAGCCGAGACGCCGCTGCACGCGATGATGGAGCCCGAGCAGATGCTCGAGCATGCTCGCGCCGCCGAGGCCGCCGGCGCGCACCGGTTCTGCATGGTCACCCAGGGCCAGGGGCTGTCGAAGCGCGACTTCGAGAAGCTGACCGAGGGCGCCAAGCTCGTCGCCGAGCACACCAACCTCAAGCGCTGTGCGTCGATCGGCCACATGAGCGTCGCCCGCGCAAAGGCGCTCAAGGACGCCGGAATCCAGCGGATCCACCACAACGTCGAGACCGCGGAGTCCTACTACCCGGAGGTCTCGTCGACGGTCCGCTATGAGGGCAGGCTGCGAACGATCGACGCTGTCAAGGAAGCCGGGCTCGAAACCTGCGTCGGTGGCATCCTCAACCTCGGCGAGTCGCCCGAGCAGCGCGTCGAGATGGCCTTCGAGCTGGCGGAGATCAACCCCACGTCGGTCCCGATCAACCTGCTCAACCCGCGTCCCGGAACGAAGTTCGGCGACCGCGAGTACATGGATCCGCTCGAGGCCGTCAAGTGGATCGCGATCTTCCGTCTCGTCCTTCCCGACGCGCTGTTCCGGCTCTGCGGCGGCCGCGTCGAGAACATCGGCGAGCTGCAGGGGCTGGCCGTCAAGGCCGGCATCAACGGCGTGATGATGGGCAACTTCCTGACGACCCTCGGCAACACCCCTGAGGAGGACCGCAAGATGTTCGAGGACCTCGGCCTCAACGTCGCCCGGCAGGCCGACAACGCGAGCAACCCGCGGCCCGACAACCGGTCCGGATGGCTCGAAGGCGAGACGCCTGCGCAGGCAATGCCACTCAGCGACGAGCCGACACCGCTCGAGCTCCACATCCGGCTGTGGGATCCCGCCGAGCAGCTGCGCTTCAAGAAGAAGGACTCAGTCCCCGCGCGCCCGGACGGAGCGCCGAACGTCTGGCCGCGGGAGCACGCGGCATGACTGACGTCGGTGAGCGCATCGAGGAGCTTCGCGACAGCGGCCTGTTCCGTCGTCTGCGCCTCGTCAGCGGCCCGCAGGGGCCGCGCGTGATCCTCGACGGCAAGCCGGTGCTGCTGCTCTGCTCGAACAACTACCTCGGCTTCGCCGACCACCCGCGCGTGCGCGAGGCGGCAGCCGACGCGGCGATGCGCTGGGGCGTCGGCAGCGGCGCCTCGCGGCTGGTCTCGGGGACGATGACGATCCACGGCCGGCTCGAGGAGCAGCTGGCGGCGTTCAAGGGAACCGAGGCCGCACTGCTGTTCGGCTCGGGCTACCTCGCCAACAGCGGCGTCGTCTCCGCGCTGACGGGCAAGGGCGACGTGATCTTCTCCGACGAGCTCAACCACGCGTCGATCGTCGACGGATGCCGGCTCTCGCGCGCGGAGACGTTCGTCTACGACCACTGCGACCTCGACCACCTCGAGTACGGCCTGCGCGAGGCGGACGGCCGCGGCGCGCTGATCGTCACCGACTCGGTCTTCTCGATGGACGGCGACGTCGCACCGCTCGAAGGCCTCGTCGAGCTCGCGCGGCGCTACGACTGCCGGATCGTCGTCGACGAGGCCCACGCCACCGGCTGCATCGGTCCCGGCGGCCGCGGCGCCGTCGCCGAGGCCGGCCTCCAGGGCGAGGTCGACGTCGTCGTCGGCACGCTCGGCAAGGCGCTCGGCGCCTACGGCGCGTTCGTCGCCTGCTCGCAGGAGCTGGCGACCTTCCTCGTCAACACCGCGCGCCCGTTCATCTTCTCGACGGCCCCTCCCCCGCCCTCCGTCGCCGCCGCGCTGGCGTCCCTCGAGTTGCTGCTCGAGCAGCCTCGCCGTGTCGACAAGCTCGCCGCCAACGCCGGCGTGCTGCGCGACGAGCTCGCCCGTGAGGGCTTCGACGTCAGCGGCTCGACGACACAGATCGTTCCGCTCGTCGTCGGAGATGCGCGCACCGCGATGCGAATTTGCGAGGCGGCGATCGAGCGCGGCGTCTTCGCTCAGGCGATCCGTCCG
>DASRHW010000011.1:0-18291 GCA_035650375.1 Solirubrobacteraceae bacterium
CGTTCGGGCCGACAGCCTTCCCAGACCCGCGGGTCCAGTGGCATGTCGTCGGCTCGCGGATCCCTACCGCTGCGCGTCAGCTCCGGATTTCGTACCGGATTCCCTGGCCCACGGTGGGCACGATCGACTCCGCCGACAACGATACAGCGCCAGGGCGGCGAACGCCGGAGCGGAATCCGCCTACGCGGCGACGGTCCGCTCGAGCAGCGCGAACAGCTCGCTGAAGTGGCGCTCGGACGCGGCCTCGTCGTAGACGGGCGTGTCGGCCATCGTGTAGCCGTGCCCGGCACCCTCGTAGATCTCCGAGCGATGGCGGACGCCTGCCGCCTCGAGCGCATGGTCGATCGCGGCGACGTTGTCCGGCGTCATGCCCTGGTCGTTGTCGGCGTGGCCGAAGTAGACCTCGGCGGCGATCCGGCCGGCGAGCAGATGCGGGCTGTCGGCGTCTTCGGTGACCATCCGGCCGGTGTGAAACGCGCCGAGTGCGGCGACGCGATCCGGATGCGCCGCGGCGATCAGCCAGCCGAGCCTCCCGCCCATGCAGTAGCCGGTGATCGCGAACGGCCCATCACCCTCCTGCGCGAGCCGATCGAGATATGCGTCGGCATCGGCGGCGATCCGGTCGGGGGTCAGGCTCTGCATCACCGGCCTGATCCGTTCCATCAGCGCTCCGCGCCGCTCGGGGTCGTCGACGCCGTCCATCGACACCACCGGAGCGCGCCCGGCGCGGTAGTAGAGGTTCGGGACGAGGACGGCGAAGCCCTCCGCCGCGATGCGCTGGGCCATCCGCTCGATCTGCGGGCGCAGCCCGAAGGCGTCATGGATCAGCAGCACGCCGGGGTGGCGGCCGTCGCCGTCCGGACGTGCCAGGTAGGCATCGGCGACGCCGTCCGGCGTCGTGACTTCGACCAATCGACCGCTCATGAGGCTCTCCCGTCTCGTTCTCCGGCCTGGGAGCTTGCCAGGTCGGCGCGAGCCGCGGCCGCCGGCGCCCGGGCGCCGTTCAGCGAGCGATGGCGGCGTAACCGCCGTCGACCGTCATCACGGTGCCGGTGACGAACGACGCCGCGTCGGACACGAGCCAGATGATCGCTTCGACGATCTCGTCAGGCTGCGCGAAACGGCCGAGCGGATGACGCGCGATGAGCCCCGCCCGCAACTCCGGGTCCTGTCCCGCGGTCATCGGCGTCTCGGTGCCGCCGGGGGCGACGGTGTTGACGCGGACGCCGGACGCGGCCACCTCGAGCGCGGCGCATTTCGTCAGCATCGCCGCGCCGGCCTTGCTCGCCGCGTAGGCCGAGCCGCCCGGAGCCGTGATGTTCACGCCCGAGCTCGACGAGACGTTGACGATCGAGCCGGGACGCCCGCTGCTCGCGAAGGCGCGCAGCTCGTGCTTCATGCTCAGGAAGCAGCCCGTCAGATTGACGTCGAGCGTCCGCTGCCAGCCGTCCAGGTCGAGCTCCGCGACCGTGCCTCGTACGCCCATGCCGGCGACGTTGACGGCGAAGTCGAGCGGCCCCAGGCCGGCGGCAGCTGCCGCGAGCTCCTCATGATGCCGTTCGTCCGTGAGATCGCCGGCGACGGCGACGACATCGGCGCCGGCGTCAGCCAGCTCGCGCGCCGTGCGCTCGAGGCCCTCGGCGGCGACGTCAGCGATCGCGAGTCGCGCTCCGAGGGCCACCGCCGCACGGGCGGTCGCCAGGCCGATGCCCGACGCCGCGCCCGTGACGATGCCGACGCGGCCGGCGAGATCGGTCGCGCCGCCGCCGACCAGCCGCTGATCGAATTCCACCGTCGTCAACCCCGTGAGACGCCGCGCGGGCGTCAGCGACCGGCCGCGCGAGCGGTCTCGGTCGCCGCTTCGTCGACCACGAGCGTCGCCGGATCGATCACGACGCCGTAGTCCGCGAGCGCCGACTCGACCGAGACGAGCTCGTTGACGACGTCGGTGTGGACCGCCTCGACGTCGCGCTCGAACGGATGGCCGACGCCGCCGCCGCCGCTCGAGATCTTGATCATCACGTCGCCGGTCTTGATCGGAACGAGGCGATGCGGCTTGACGCGAATCTGCTCGCCGTCGCGATCGATGAACGTGCGACAGACCGGCGAAGGCTGGCCACCGACGGCGCCGAAGCCCTGGACGACGTCGCCGTCGCTCGAGCCCGTGGCCATCTGGCCGTCGCTGCCCTCGTTGACGGCTTCCCACTGGATGCCGGGGCCGCCGCGCCAGCGGCCGTTGCCGGTCAGGTCGGGGATCAGCTCCCACTTGCGGATCATCCACGGGATCCGCTGCTCTTCCTCCTCGACGGTGCCGCGGTTGACGACGCCCATCGTCGTCAGGCAGCTGACGGCGACGTAGCCGTCGAAGCCCCAGACCGCGCCCGCCGAGCCGTCGTAGTCGAACGTCGTGCGCACGTAGCGCTCGCCCGTCCGAGGATCGACGGCGAAGACGTAGTCGCCGCGATGCTTGCCCCATGCCGCCGCGGAGCGGTCCGGCACGGCCTTCGACAGCGCCTCGAGCACCGACTCCATGATCTGGATGCCGATCGCGACCGGCGAAGCGCCGACCGTCGACGGGTACTCACAGGAGACGACGAGCCCGGGCGGCGCGACGACGTCGATCGCACGCAGCGTGCCCTCGTTGTGGAAATCGGCCAGCTCGGGATCGAACGTCATGATCGCCGCGGCGATCCCCTGGGCGTACGTCGACGCGTAGATCGCGTTGATGAAGCCCTTCCGCTGAGCGTCCGAGCGCGAGTAGTCGAGCGTCAGATGGTCGCCCTTGACCGTCACGTCGACGCGGGCCGTGACCTGCTCGTCAAGGACGGTGCCGTCGTCGTCGGTCGACGCCTCGCCGCTGTAGGTGCCGTCGGGCATCTTGCTGATCTCGGCACGAACCGCCGCCTCGGTGCGATCGAACATCTGCTCGACGCAGCCGAGCACGACGTCGCGGCCGTACTTCTCCAGCAGCGAGATCAGCCGCTCCTCGCACTTCTTCGTCGAGGCGATCATCGAGTAGTTGTCGAGCTGGACGCCACGCGGCCAGCGCACGTTGTTCCAGATCAGCTCGAACACGTCCGTGCGCTCGACGCCGGCCTCGATCACCTTCGTCGGCGGGATGCAGAGGCCCTCGGCGTGGATGTCGAACGCGTTCGGGAAGTAGCCGCCCGGGAACGAGCCGCCGGTGTCCTGCTGATGGGCGCGGGCGAGCGTCCAGAACAGCAGCTCACCCTCGAAGAACACGGGGCGGAAGAAGCCCCAGTCGGGGAGGTGGTTGTTGTGGCCGCCGTTGTACGGGTCGTTCGTGAGGATCACGTCGCCCGGCGCCAGGTTGCCCTTGAACTTCTCGTTGATGTCGCGCACGGCGAAGGCGCTGCCGAGGAACTGGCCCGGGAGGCCGACCGGCACGGCGATCGTGTCGCCGTTGGCTCCCCAGATACCGACCGAGACGTCGTGCAGCTGGCCGATCAGGTAGTTCTGCGCCGTGCGGTCGATGATGTGGCGCATCTCCCGTGCCGTCGTCTGCAGGTAGTGCCAGATCGTCGACACCGTCACCTGGTCCATCTTGCCGTCGGCGCTCACGCCAACGTTCGTGCCGCCGTCGGTCACTGAAGTCTCCCCTGAAGTCATTACGGAATGAATTACAGATTACGCGCGACGGCGCAACCCCGTCGTCGCGCCGCGGTCCGGCGACGCCGCGCCGCTGAAGCCGAGCTGGTGGGAGCAGCGGTCGGCGGCATCGCGGAGCGCGCTGCCCAGCGACTTCGCCTCACTGCCGGCCACGGTCTGCGCCGGCAGCGAGAGGCCGAGCACGACCTCGATGTCGCCGCCGGCACCGAACACCGCGGCCGCGAGCGCCGCGAGCCCGAAGATCATCTGGTTTCGCGTCCGCGCGAGCCCGTCGCGCCGGACCCGGTCCTTGAGCTCGGTGACGTCCTTGGCCGGCACGCGCCGCGTCATCCCCTGCCGCTGCTGGTTCTTGAGCACCGCCGCGGTCGTCGACGCCGGCAGGTGCGTGAGGAACACCTGACCGACCGCGGAGTCGAGCAGCGGCAGGACCGAGCCGACGCGAATCACGATCGGCAGCAGGTGCGTGCCGGTGTCCCAGCGGACGATCGTAGGCCCGTGCTCGCCCCAGACGGAGACGTGCACGGTGTGGCCTGTCTGATCGCGCAGCTCGGCGGCATAGGCCGAGACCGCGCTGACAGCATCCGTCCGCCGCAGCGCCTCGACGCCGAGATGCTGCGCGGCGGGACCAAGGTCGTAGAGCCCGGAGCTGACGCTCTGCGACGCCAGCCCTGCCCGCACCAGGCTCGTCAGGTAACGATGCGCCTTCGCCGGATGCATGTCGCTTCGGCGAGCCACCTCTGACAGCGGCATCGGCCCGCGGCCCTGCTCCAGCGCGAACAGCACCCTCGCGCCGACCTCGACCGACTTGACTCCCTGCGCGGAGTCATGCGTCGCCCGGTCGGTCGCCATCGCGCCATACTCGCAGAGCCCACGCCCTCCCGGCGGATGCGCGGGTACCCGATCGGCCGTCCCGGGACGCGCCGTGCCGCGCCGCCCCGCGCTAGCGAGCCGGGACCGAGCGAGCGATCGCGACCGCTTCGGCGAACGGGCGCCTGGTCTCGAGCCGGTAGGCGGCGCCGCCGCGATCCCAGAGCAGCACGCTCGCTCCCGGCAGTGCCGTGCGCCTCGTGGTCGCCGTGGCGCCGCCGATAGCGCCCGGCAGTACCAGCGCGCGCTCCCCTGGAGCGATCCAGAAGCCGGTGCGCCCGCGGATCGTGACGACGCGCAGCCGGCCCTGGCTCCCGATCTGCTTGACGGCACCGATCGTCGACGCCGCGGGGATCTGGCTGAGCACGGTGTCGCCACCGAACAGCAGCGAGACCGCGCGGGAGCCGAGATCGCCGCCGACGCGAACGCCGTCCGGCGCGCCGAGACGGCCGGGCAGCGCGATCTCGGCATCCGTCCTCCGGCTCGCCTCGGCGAGCGTCGCCGGGCTACCGAGGTCGAGACGCCGCGCCGCACGCGGCACGCGGTCGACACGCTCGATGCGCTCGCCGCCGGCGACGCCGAGCAGGCGCTCGATGCCGGCCCGCACCGGCGGCACCGCGGCGGCCGCCGCGAGCAGCAGCACGAGCACCGCGACGAGTGCCGGCCGCAGCCACGGCTGTCCGAGCAGCCGTGGCTGCCGCGGCGAGCGCGGCACGATCCGGCCGGCGACCGTCGCCGCGACGTCAGGCGTCGGCGGCCAGGCGTCGCCGAGCTCGCGCAGCTCGCGCTCGAGGCTCATGGCGCCTCCCCGATCTCGGCGCGCAGCCGCTCGAGCGCGCGCGACAGCCGTGACTTGACCGTGCCGCGACGGCAGCCCAGCGCCGCCGCCATCTCGGCCTCGGAGAGATCGAGCAGGTAGCGCAGCTCGATCGCCTCCCGGTCACGTTGCGGGAGCCGCGCGACCGCGCCGAGCAGCTGCGCCCGCCGCTCGCCGGCGAGCACCGTGACCTCGGCCGAGGCGGCGGTGCCGGCGCCGGTCACCACGACCTCCTCGGCGGCGCGCGCCGTCCAGCCGCGGCGGCGGCTCGCCGCACGCCTCCGGGACTTCGCCTCGTTGGCCACGATCGCCAGCAGCCACGGCCGGAACGGCGCATCGCGACGGAAGCGGCCGAGCGCATCCCAGGCCTTGAGGAAGCCGTCCTGGACCGCCTCCTCGGCATCGTGGGCCGAGCCGGCCAGGACGCAGGCCGTGCGAAAGGCGGTGTGCTGGTGACGGCGCACGAGGTCTTCGTAGGCGCGCACGTCCCCACCGCGCGCGCGGTCGATCAGCTGCTGCTCGGGCTCGGGCTCCTCGCCCACCGCCCGGGATACGCCGCTCGGAGCCCCGGGGTTCCCGTCCACGAGCGGATGTTCCCGAAACCGAACCCCGGCGGGCCTCCGGATCGCCCGGCAGCGGGCACCGCGCGGCGCGCGCTGACGGCCGAATCGCACAACTGCGGTATCGACGGCGGCGCCGCTCGGAGCCAGACTTCACGCATGCAACCGGACGCCGATCGCGAGCTCACTCCGCACGACCTCGAGCTCGCGGGTGCCGCGGCGTTGCGCGACATCGCCGGCAGCGACGACGAGCATCACGACTTGGTGGCGCTCGCGTTCCTGCGGGTCGCCTGGCCAAGCCTGCGAGCGCAGAACCAGTAACGCGCGGCCGGCCGGCCGAAGAGGCGCGGTCGGCCGCGTTCACCGGCCGGCAGTCAGCTCAGGACGACGCCGTCGCCGAGCACCTTGGCGACGAGGTGCGCACGCGAGCGAGCGCCGGTCTTCGACATCGCGTTGCGGACGTGGGTCCGCACCGTGTCGTGGGCGATCACGAGCTCGTCGGCGATCTCGGGGCCGGTGCGGCCGAGGGCGACGAGTCGGACGACCTCGTGCTCACGCGCGGTCAGCGTGCCGCGCTCGCTCGGCACCGCTTCCACCCGGCGGAAGCGCGCACCCCAGCGCGACGTGCTCAGGCCGACGAAGAGGACGAGGTAGCGCCCCGTCACGATCTCGGTCGTCGCCGCCCATTGCACCGCGACGTGGCTGCCATCCGCCGTGACCAGCTCGGTCTCCCCGGTGAAGCGACCGGAGGCCATCATCGCCTCCCACTCGGCCGGGGTGGCCAACGGGCCACCGGCGATGAAGTTGTAGACCGGCTTGCCGATGATCGCGCTGCGCGCGTATCCGAGCAGGGACACGTAGGCGCCGTTGGCGTCGACGTGACGCCGCTGACCGTCGACCAGCGCCATCGCGTTCCTCGACTGGGTGAACGCTGCCGAGAAGAGCGCCGCTCCTTCGGGCCTGGAAGGTGGCACGCCGCCGATCCTAATCACCGCGAGCCAGGCCAGACAAGGCCTCGCGGCACACCACCGCGGACCTGTCAGCTACTCGGCGCGGGCTCCTCCCCGATCAGCTCGACCTGGATCCCGTCGGGGTCGCGCGCGTACGCGAGCACCAGCCCCGTCGCCGGGCCTTCGGTCATGTGCACCGGCGGGCGACCGAAGTGGACACCGGCGGCCGACAGACGCGCGTAGGCGTCCTCGACGTCGTCGACCGCGAACGCGAGGTGGGCGACGCCGACGTCATAGCCGCGGCGGTCGTTCGGACGGCCCTCGGGCTCGGTGAACTTGACCAGCTCGAAGCGCGTCTCGCCGATCCGCAGGATCGCCAGCGACATCAGCTCGTCGTCGAGCTCGTGCATCTCCGCGATCCGCGGATCGCGCATGTCGTCGATGCGCAGCTCCACCTCGGCGCCGAACGCGCGGGTGTAGAACTCGACCGAGCGATCGAGATCGGTCACGACGATCCCGGCGTGGTGCATGCTGCGGGTGGCGATGGGGCCTTCCAGCGCCGTCAGGTCGTACATCGGCACTCTCCTTGGTCAGGGCCAGCATCGACTGCGGCGGGTGGTCGCGGCAAATACGACTTTCGAGCGCCCGGATAGCGAGCGGTGTATGCGGGGCCGGGAGCCTCCGCGCAGGCCCTCAGCGCCCGAGCGTGCGCGCGAACGCGACGGCCCGCGACCGGACCACCGCCAACAGCTGGCGCGTCTCGGCGAGGCCGGCGCGCAGCGCCGGATCGCCGACCTCCGCCGGGCGCATCGAGTCCTGGAGCTCGGAGAGGATCGTGTCGGCGCGGGTGACGGCCTCGACCCCGGCTCGCAGGAAGCCGGCCGCGCCCTGGGACGGATGCCCGGGTGACGCCGGCAGGAACGCGGCGGGAGGGAGCCCGAAGGTGGCCGCGAACGCCGCATGCGTCTTCTTCGCTCGCCCGTACGCGGCCTGGATCGGCGCGAAGACCTCGGTCTCCAGCCGGTCTGCGCTGTCGTCGTCGACCATCTCGTAGGCCTCGCCGATCGCGGCGAGCGCCTCCGCGAGTTCATCGGCCGCACGCACGATCTCGTCGAGCAACTCCCGGCGAGCCTCGTTCGTGTCGTACGTCACCAGACGGAGACTAGAGTGCCGCGGGATCGTGCCCGCGTCCTCTCCGTTGCCCGGAATCACGCCTCGCGCGGGCCGAATGCCGGATCGCCGCAACCGGCTGACGTTCGCCGTGCTCGCCACGGGGGTCGCGCTCTACGGGCTGCTGCAGTCGCTGCTCGCTCCGGTGCTGCCGACGGTCCAGCAGCACCTGCACACGTCGCAGAACACGGTCACGTGGGTGATCACCTCCTACCTCGTCGCCGCGTCGGTGTTCACGCCGATCATGGGGCGCGTCGGCGACATGATCGGCAAGCGCCGGATCCTGATCCTGTCGTTCGCCTGTCTGGCGGTCGGGCTGCTGCTCGCCGCCGTGGCCACGTCGATCGGGGTGATGATCGTCGCCCGCGTCATCCAGGGCCTCGGCGGCGGCCTGCTGCCGCTGGCCTTCGGCGTGATCCGCGACGACTTCCCGCCGGCGAGGGTCGCGGGTGCGATCGGCGCCCTGTCGGCGCTGCTCGGGGCCGGCGTCGGCGCCGGGCTGGTGCTCGCCGGCCCGATCGAGAACCACCTCGGCTACGCGTGGCTGTTCCTGGTCCCGATGCTCATCGGCGCGATCGGGACGGTCGCCGCGTACCTCGTGCTGCCCGAGTCCCCGGGCAGGCTCCCCGGCCGGATCGGCTGGCCCGCGGTGCTGTTGCTGACGGGCTGGCTCGTCGCGTTGCTGATCGGCGTCAGCCAGGCGCCTTCCTGGGGCTGGCTGTCGGTCGAGGTCCTCGGCCTGATCGCGCTCGCCGCCGTGCTCGCGGCGATCTGGGTCGTCGTCGAGACGCGCTCGGAGTACCCGCTGATCGACATGCGGATGATGCGAATTCCCGCGGTGTGGACGAGCAACGTCGTCGCGCTGCTGCTCGGCGTCGGGCTGTATGCCGCCTTCGCGTTCATCCCGCAGTTCGTGCAGACCCCTCCGGTCAACGGCTACGGCTTCGGTGCCAGCGTGACCGAGTCGGGCCTGATGACCGTGCCGCAGGCGATCGCCGTCTTCGTGATCGGGCTCCTCGCCAGCGGGCTCGCGCGCCGCTTCGGGGCGAAGCGACTCGTGACGACGGGCGCGACGATCGTCGTCGTCCCGTTTCTGATCCTCGCCTTCGCTCACTCGGAGAAGTGGGAGATCGTGCTCGCCACCGGGCTGCTCGGCGTCGGCATCGGCCTCGTCTTCGCGACGCTGCCGAACATCATCGTCGGCGCCGTGCCCCCAGAGCAGACCGGCGTCGCGACGGGGATGAACGCCAACATCCGCAACATCGGCGGCGCGATCGGCACGGCCGCGGTCTCCACGATCGTCACGTCGACGGTGCAGAGCGACGGCTTCGCGACCGAGGCCGGCTACCGCTGGGGCTTCACGATGCTCGCGATCACCTCGGGCATCACCGTGATCGCTTGCCTGCTGATCCCGGTCGCCCACGCGACGCCGCCGCCGCAACCCGCGGCAGCGACCGAGGCCGCTCCGGCGCGCTAGATCTGACCGCGAACGTCAGGCGGCCGCGCCGGGTGACGCGACGCGATCGGCCCGCCGCGGTTGCGGCATCTCGCGACGCAGCACCGGCAGGATCTCCGTCGCGAACAGGTCGAGCTGCTCATGCACCGCCTGCTCCGTGACGCCGCCGAAGTCCATGCCGAACAGCTGCCTGTCGTAGGCGCCGAAGCGCTCCGGAAACGACAGGACCTTGTCGATCACCTGCTGTGGGCTGCCGACGGTCATGCCGGTCGTCGCGAGCACGTCCTCGTAGGACGCGCCCGCGTTCGCGGGATGGCCGTGGAAGATCGGGGCGTATTCGCGCAGCGCGTCCTGCGAGCTCTTGCGCACGAACGCCGCGCCGCCGGCGCCGACGATCGCCTCGGCGGCGGTGCCGTGGCCGTGAGCCTCGTAGCGCTGGCGGTAGTAGGCGACCGAGCGAGCGAAGTAGTCGATCGGCATGAACAGGTTGTTGACGAAGAAGCCATCGCCGTAGCTCGCCGCCTGTTCGGCGATCTCCGGCGAGCGCACCGAGCCGTGCCAGATGAACGGCGGCCGCCCGTCCAGCGGCCGCGGAACGGACGTGAACCCCCGCAGCGGCGCGCGGTAGCGACCCTCCCAGTCGACGACCTCCTCGTCCCACAACCGCCGCAGCAGCGCGTAGTTCTCCAGCGCCAGCGGGATCCCCTCGCGAACGTCCTGCCCGAACCAGGAGTACACCGGCGGCGTATTGCCGCGACCGAGCATCAGATCGACGCGATCTCCCGCGAGATGCTGCAGCGTGGCGAAGTCCTCGGCGATCTTGACCGGGTCGTTGGTCGTGATCAGGGTCGTCGACGTCGACAGCTTGATCGTCGACGTCTTCGCGGCGACGTAGGCCAGGATCGTCGTGCCCGCGCTCGACACGAACGGCGGGTTGTGATGCTCGCCGAGCGCGTAGACGTCGAAGCCTGCCTCCTCGGCGTGAACGGCGATCCGGGCGATGCCGCGCAATCGCTCCGTCTCGCTGACGATCGTGCCGGTCACCGGGTTCCGCGTGACGTCGCCGATGCCGAAGATGCCGAATTCCATCGGTGTTCCTTTCGTGGGCGCGGTGGCCGAGCCGCCGGCGTTCGCGCCGCGCCCGCTCAGTCGCGGATCAGGACGATCGCGGCAGTCAGCTGCACCTTGGCCCGGATCATGCCGAACTTGCCCCAGCCGACGCCGGCCGCGGCCCGGTCGACGCTGAAGGTGGTGTCCAGCCGCAGCTTGCCGGTATCGATCGGTACGACGCTGACCGGCGCCTCGACGGGCAGCGAGCCGCCCCGGATCCCCAACACACCCGAGAGCCGCAGCGTGCCTTCGCCGTCCGGCGCGAGCTCGGTGAGCTCGAACGAGACGACGGGCGACGCCTCGGCGTCGAAGAAGGCCGCCGAGCGCAGATGCGTGTCGCGCCGCGCGTTCGCCGTGTCGACGCTCGCGGCGTCGAGCTCCAGCGTGCCCCGGGCGCCGTCACCGCCGGCCTCGAGCACACCGCGCAGGGCCGCGAAGGTGCCGCGCACGGGGGTGAGGCCGAACAGGCCGCGGGCGACGAAGCCGACCGTCGACGCCTGCGGGTCGACGTTCCAGGTCCCGGCCTCGAGAGCGGATCCGGCGAGTACTGCCTGCGACATGGGGCTGCTCCTATCGTGATTATCCGGACCTACAGTCCGTTTCATCACCGTAGCAGCCGTTCGGACCAACGGTCCGCATCACCGTACCGACCGGCGCGAAGCACGGCAGCGCGGTGCGGCGGCTGAGGCCGCGCCGCCATACCTTCGGGGATATGGCGCCCATCGGCCGCGACCAGGACAGGCCGACGCAACGTGCGCGTCCTTGATGCGAAATGCCCATCCGGCATACACTCTGCGGTATGTATTCGAGGCCAGAGTTGAATTGGCCATCGCATTCGCTTGCGCTTAGCGTCGCGGCATGAGCCAAGGCCCGCATTACGAGCGACCGCCGGTCATCACCGACCCCTCGACGATGGTCGAGGTGGCGGATCGCACGTGGGTGATCCCGGACGCGTTCCGGACGCCCCACGTCCCCAACGTCGGCATCGTCGTCGGCGATCGAGCGGCGCTGATCGTCGACAGCGGCCTCGGCGCCCGCAACGCCGAACGGGTGCTCGCGGCGCTGCGCAGCGTGACCGATCTGCGGCGCGTCTACCTCACCCAGACGCACTTCCACCCCGAGCACGGCTACGGCGCCCAGCGCCTGCGCGACGACGTGACAATCGTCTACAACGCCGACCAGTACGACGAGCTGCTGCAGAAGGGCGAGGAGTTCCTCGTCATGTTCCGCGGCTTCAGCACGATGATCGCCGAGGCGCTCGAGGACGTCACGTTCGTGCGGCCCGACATCACGTTCGACAACGCCGCGACGCTCGATCTCGGCGGGCGCGAGGTCCAGCTCGTCCAGCGCGGCCCCGCCCACACCCGCGGCGACCAGAGCGTGTACCTGCCGGACGTGGAGGTCCTCTTCACCGGCGACCTGGTCGAGGAGCGCTTCTTCCCGATCCTGCCCGACGAGGACGCCGGCGGATCGGCGTGGATCGCCGCACTCGCGGCGATGCAGACGCTGAGCCCCGCAGTCGTCGTGCCGGGACACGGAGCGATCGGCGACGGCGAGCTGCTCTCGGGCTACCACGCGACGCTCGTCGGGTGGCAGCAACGTGTCGCGGCCGCACTGGCCGGCGACGACGACGTGTCGGCCGTCGTCGACCGCCTCGAGGCCGAGCTGCACGCCGAGCATCCCGACTGGGACAATCGCGAGTGGGTCGCTCCGATGCTGCGGCAGTTCGCCGCCGAGCTCTAGGGGCGGCCACACCCACGATGCCGCTCGACACCCGAATCTCGCTCTACAAGCTGCAGGTCTTCTGCCACGTCGTCGAACTCGGCGGCGTCGGGCGGGCGGCTGACCATCTCTACGTCGCGCAGCCCGTCGTCAGCGCGCATCTGCGCAGCCTGCAGCAGCGGCTCGGCGTGAAGCTGCTGGTTCGCCAGGGCAGGCAGATGGAGTTGACCGAGGCCGGCGCGGCGATCTACGCGTGGGCGAAGGACACGCTGACCCGCGGCAACGAGGTGATGCGGGAAGTCGACGGCTTCGTCGATGGCACGGCCGGCGTCGCGCTGGTCGCGGCCAGCATGTCGCTCGGCAGCTACCTGCTGCCGCCGATCCTCGCCAACTTCCGCCGCGAGCGACCCGCCGCCAACGTTGGCCTCGAGGTCACCGACCCGCAGCACGCCCTGGACGCCGTTCAGGCCGGCGCCTGCGACTTCGCGGTCGTCCTGTCCGAGGACCAGCCCGAGCCGCAGTACCTGACGTCGATCGAGCTCGGGCATGAGCACCTGCTGCTGATCGCGGCACTGGACGGCCCGCCCGAGAGCGACTACATCACCCCCGCGCAGCTCACCAAGATCCCGCTCGTCGCCTCGCCCCGCAGCCACGGCCGCCGCAGCCTGATCGACAAGGTCCTGGCGCGATCCGGCCTGTCCACCGGGCCCGCGAGCATCGAGCTCGGACACCCCGAGGCGATGAAGCGCGCCGTCGGCGAAGGCCTCGGCGTCAGCCTCCTGTTTCAGAGCGCCGTCGAGCAGGAGCTCGAGAACGGGATGCTGCGGCGGATCACGATCGACGCGCCGCCAATGCTCGTGCCGGTGTTCCTGACGCACCGCCACGACAAGCGGCTCTCGCCGCTCCAGCGCGACCTCGTCGACTTCGTCGCCGCCGGCGTACGCGAGCGGCTCAGCACCAGGGGCATGGCCGCGTACTCGAGCTGACCGCGCGCCGAGCGGCGCGCAGGCCTCGCTCCAGAACCGGTCCCACGCTTCGGCGTCGTCGGCTCGTGTCGCTCCCGGGACGGGCCGGATCCTAACCGCGACAGAAAGCGGTCCCCGCGAGGACGCGACGTGCGCGCCTCGCGGAGACCGTCCTGGACCCGCTCTCCTTCGGCACCGGGGAGTGACGGGCCGAAGGAGAGCCGGTCAACTCAGCGCAGCGAGGAGCACTGCGCCTTGGGGCTCTTCCACTTCGCCACGTTGCTCTTGTCGACGATCAGGTTCGGGATCTTGACCGGCGACACCTTCTGCTTCGCGACCAGCTTCGCCCCGACCTTGCCACCAGCGAATCCGTACTTGGCAAGCTGCGTGTCGACGATCGCCGTCATCGTGCCGCTCTTGATCGCGCTGATCGTCTGCGGGGTCGCGCCCTGAGCGTCGACCTCGATCTTCGACCCGCGCGCCTTGGCGGCGAGGCCGGCACCGATTCCGAGCGAAGGCTCGATCACGAAGATCGCGTTGGCGTCGGGGTGCTTCGTCAGCAGGTCAGCCGCGATCGTCCTCCCCGTCGTCGTGTTGAACTGGGTGGCGTGCGCAACCTCGAGCACCTTGATGCCGAGCTGCGAGGCGGCGTTGGTGAAGCCGTTCTCGAGCGCCTGCGCGAACGGGATCGGGGGCCCGCCGATCATCACCGCGCGGACCTCGCCACTGATGTTGTCCTTCATGTGCGTGGCGGCGAGCTTGCCGATCTGGGCGTTGATGCCCGAGACCGATCCTGAGGCCGGAGACTTCGGGTTGCCGAGCTCGATGATGTACGCGCCCTTGGCCTTGGCTTTGGGCGTCAGCGCCTTGATCACCGAGGGGCTGAACGGCGAGATCATGACGGCCTTCACACCGCCGTTGATCATGTCGGTGACCTGCGAGATCTGCTTGTTGATGTCCTGGCCGGGGTCAACGCCCTGGACCGATCCGCCGACGCGGTTCGCGTAGCACTTCAAGCCCTCGACGATGCCGACGGAGCCCGGTGAGCTGAGCCCCGGCAACGAGATGCCGAACTTCACGCCCTTGCCGGGCAGCTTCGTGCTGCTCGCGCCGTTGGCCAGGCCCGTGCCGACCACCGCCGCGAGCATCGCCGCTACGACAGTGAGCACTGCCATTCTCCTGAATCGCATTTCCGTCTCCTCCGTTGAATGAACCGACATCAGGACCGGACACGACGCGAATCTGCGCGCGTCCGGTTTCCCCCTGTGTTTCAAGCACTGCGTAAGTCGTGGTGTTTCGCTACGCCCCCTCGGCCCATCGGCGGAACGCCTCCGGGTCGTCGAGAAACGTCCTCACCTCGGCGATCGTCCCATCGGGGTTGAGACGGTTGACCTGCGCCTCGAGCCCACTGATGACGCGACCGTCCGGGCGCTCGGCGCGGTACCTGAGAAAGCCGACGACGTGCTGGGCGCCGCCGACGATGTCCTGGACCTCGTGCCCGGCGTTGTCCTCGGTCTTGTCCCAGTGCCCGGCGATCAGCCCGAGGACGTTCTCGCGTCCCTCCAGCGATCCGATCGGCGGCCCGGTCCAGACGACGTTCTCCGCGTAGCCGGCCTTCAGCGTGTCGAAGTCCCGCTCGGTGAACGCCGCGTAGTGGCGGCGGATCCGTGCCACGTTCGGGTGCTCCGTCCACGACTCGGCGTCGCCGCCCGACCTGCCGGCCAGCGCGTAGCCGAGGCCGCTGAGGAACTCGAAGCTGTCGGAGATGAACCACAGCTCCTTGATCTTGCCGCCCTCGAAGCGGACCGTTCCCGCCTCGGTGAAGGTGAAGGATCTGCCCGTCGCCGGCACGCCGAAGAACTCGCCCGTGTGCTTTCCGGTGACCTTCCAGTGGCCGGAGACGACGTCACCGTCGGCGATCAGCCGGTGGTCGTGATGACGCCACTCCCCGAACGCGCCGCGCATGCTCGCGGTGGCCGCCTTGAGGCCCGCGATCTTCGACAGCCCGTCCGCCTGCAACGCGGGCTGCGCGATCTCGCCCGCCGCCATCAGCGCGCCGACGGCACTCGCGAGCCCCGGGCGGACGACCTCGAAATCCTCGCTGAGGACGTCGTCGACGATCGAGTGGTCGCCGCCGTCGACGAACTCCTGCTGGAAGCGAACCAGCGCGACAGCGTTCGGCGAGACCTCGCGCGCGGCGGCGAGCTCCGGTGTGTCTGACATGGCGACCCCCCTGCTGTTGTGAGCCGGTCGCGGCCGGCTCGAGTCGATGGCGTTGACCGTCTGCGCGCGACAATCGAGCCTCGGCCGCGGAAACGGAAAGACCGGTCTGCGACGTGGTAAGACCGAAGCGATATAGCCGCACGGGATCGCAGCGGGCGACGACGCGCCGGAGTGTGCTCGCGTCGCGTAGCGCGCCTCGTTAGCATCGGCGGGGATGGAGTTGCAGATGCGCCGGCTGCGTTACTTCCTGGCCGTCGCCGACGAGCTGAACTTCAGCCGAGCGGCGGAGCGGCTGCACGTCGCGCAGCCTCCGCTGTCACAGCAGATCCGCAAGCTCGAGAGTGAGCTCGGAGCCACCCTCTTCGATCGCAGCACCCACCATGTGGCGCTGACCCCGGCAGGCAGGGTGCTGGTCGAGCATGCGCGCGACCTGCTGGCTCGGGCCGACGCGGCCGTCAGCGACGTGCGGCGAGCCGGCGGCGCCGGCATCGGCCAGCTCACCGTCGGCTTCGCCGGCGTCGGCGCCGGTGACCTCACGCCGTTCGTCCTCGCGAGCTTCGCGGTCAGCCACCCGGACATCGTCGTCTCGATGACGCAGTACCCGCTGTCGACGACCGACTGCGGACTGCGCTCGGGCGAGGTCGACGTGGCATTCCTGTGGCTCCCGGTCGACGACACCGAGCTGTCGGTGGCGCCGCTGCTCGACGAGCCACGGGTCGCGGTCCTGCCGGCCGGCCATCCGCTCGCCGGCAGCGCGTGCCTCCGGTTCGAGCAGCTGCTCGACGAGCCGTTCGTCATCAGCCGTTCGGAGGATCCGGTCTGGCGAGACTTCTGGATGGTTCACGACCAGCGTGGCGGCGTGGCGACGCGGATCGGCGCGTTGACCGAGACGCCGGACGAAGGCTTCGCCGCGATCGTCGGCGGCCGAGGCGTCGGCATCGCGCCGGCCTCGATGCAGCGCTACTACACCCAGACCGGCGCCCGCTTCGTCCCGGTCCTCGACATCCCGCCCGCGACGCTCGCGCTCGGCTGGCGCCGCGGCGTCCTCTCGGCGGCGGCGGCGGACTTCGTCGCGACGACGAAGTCCGTGCTCAGTGCGTGGCGCGAAGGCGTCGCGGCGGCAGCGACACCCCGCGTCTGACGAGACGCCGCCGCGCCCGGCGGCCGGCTCTTCAGTGGGTCGTGAAGCCGCCGTCGACAGCCATCACCATGCCGGTCGCGAACGAGGCGGCGTCGGAGACGAGCCATGTCACCGCCGCGGCGATCTCCTCCGGCTCGCCGAGCCGACCGATCGGATGCGCCGCCTCGACCGCGGGCCGCAGCGTCGGGTCACCGTCCGCGGCACCGGCGAACAGCGGCGTCTCGATCACCCCCGGGGCGACCGTGTTGATCCGGATCCCCTGGCTGGAGTACTCCATCGCGGCCCCTCTCGTCAGGCCGACGACACCGTGCTTGGCGGCCACGTAGGCGACCTGCCGGGGAATGCCGACGAGCCCGAGGCTCGACGACGTGTTGACGATCGCACCACCGCCGCTCGCCAGCATCGCCGGGATCTCGGCGCGCATGCAGTGCCAGCAGCCGGTCAGGTTGATCTGGAGCACCCGGTGCCAGTCCTCCGGCGCCAGATCGGCCGTCGCAGGCCCGGCGAAGTCGATACCGGCGTTGTTGTGCGCGAAGTCGAGCCGGCCGAACGTCTCGACCGCGTGCGCGACCATCGCCTCGGCATCCTCGAGCACAGCGACGTCGGTGCGGATGAACGACGCGTTCGCCGTCCCGCCCGCGAGCTCGACGGTCTCCTGACCACCCGCCTCGTTGAGGTCGGCGACGACGACGCGCGCGCCCTGGGCGACCGCCGCGAGCGCCGTCGCGCGGCCGATGCCCGACGCGGCTCCGGTGACGATGCCGACTTTCCCTGCGAGTGGTCCGTTGGTCGTGTCGCTCATGGTGCCTTTCTCGCGGAACCCGGCGTTCGCGCGGATTCGATTCGGCGGGTCGTGTGCTGCGTCAGGTCATACCGGTACGGCGTCGGCGGCGTCACGGTTGATCGCGTGCAGCAGCCGTGCTTCGGCGATGTCCTCGCCCGAGAGCTCGCCGACGATCCTGCCGCGGCGCATGATCAGCACCCGCTGACAGGTGTACTCATACTCGGCCAGCTCACTGGAGTGGAACAGCACGGCGCGACCCTGTTCCGCGAGCTTGCGGACCTGGTCGTAGATCTCGAGCTTGGCGCCGATGTCGACGCCGCGGGTCGGATCGTCGAGCAGGAACACGCGTGGGTCGGCCGCCAGCCACTTGGCCAACACGACCTTCTGCTGGTTGCCGCCCGACAGCGATGCCGCGGGAGCCTCGATCGACGACGTCTTGACCGCCAGCCCCGCGCACTGCTCCTTGGTCGACGCGCGCATCGCGCGCCGCGAGAGGACCGGGCCGAAGTCGCGCAGGACGCCCGCCGTCACCTGGCAGACGTTCTCGGTGATGCTCTGCTCGAGCATCAGCCCGCCGACGCGGCGATCCGCGGGCACGTAAGCGACGCCGGCCCTCACGGCCGCCGTCGCGCTCGACGGTCGCCGCTTCGTGTCCGGAAGCTCCACCGAGCCCTCGTCGGGCGTGTAGAAGCCGAAGATGGTTCGCATCAGCGGGCGGATGCCGGCGTCCTCGAGCCCGGCCACGCCGACGACCGCGCCGAGCTCGACGTCGAACGACACGTCGCTGAACTGCCGCTTCAGCGACAGGTCGCGCACGCGGAGCCGGTGCTCGGCGCGGTAGGCGCGCTGCGGCCGATCCGGCAGCTCTGCCGGGCGGCGGCCGATCATCTGCGTGA
>DASRHW010000012.1:0-13521 GCA_035650375.1 Solirubrobacteraceae bacterium
GTCTCGTTCACCCACCTGATCGCCTACGCGATCGCGCTCTCCGTCCAGCAGGACATGCCGGTGATGGCGCACGTCTTCGAGCAGGTCGACGGCAAGCCGTTCCGCGTCGACGCCGACGCCGTCAACCTCGGCATCGCCGTCGACGTCGAGAAGAAGGACGGCAGCCGGACGCTGATGGTGCCGGTGATCCGCGACGCCGGCCGGATGACGTTCAAGGAGTTCAAGGCGGCGTTCGACGCGCTGATCGTCAAGGCGCGCGAGAACTCGCTGACCGCCGACGACCTCACGGGCGCGACCGTCTCGCTGACGAACCCCGGCGGCATCGGCACGATCGCCTCGGTGCCGCGGCTGATGGCCGGCCAGGGCACGATCGTGGCCACCGGCTCGATCGCCTACCCCGTCGGCTTGGCCGAGATCGGCGCCGCGATCGGCGCCGAGAAGGTCATGACGATGACCTCGACCTACGACCACCGGATCATCCAGGGCGCCGAGTCCGGTCGCTTCTTGCAGACGGTCGAGGCCTACCTCCAGGGTGAGAACGGCTTCTACGAGAGTGTCTTCGGCTCGCTCGGCGCGACGCTCGGCCCGGCGCCGCTGCCGCCGTCGCCGCCGTCAGCGGTCGCCGCGGCACCTGCCGCGCCCTCATCCGGCGGCACCGTCGACGAAGCGCTGCTGCAGGCGGTCCAGGCGGCGACGTCGCTGCTGAAGGCACACCGCACGCACGGGCATCTCGCCGCGCGGCTCGATCCGCTCGGCAGCGAGCCGGCCGGCGAGAGCTCGCTCGACCCGTCGTCGCTCGGCCTGACCGACGAGCTGATGGCGAGGATCCCGTCGAAGATCCTGCGCATGTACGTGCCGGGCGAGACGCTCGCCGATGCGCTGCCACATCTGCGCGAGGTCTACTGCGGCACGATCGCCTACGAGATCGAGCACGTCGGCAGCCACCGCCAGCGGATGTGGCTGCGCGAGAAGATCGAGTCCGGCGCCTTCCGCGACCCGCTGACCGCCGACGAGCAGCGGACGCTGATCAAGCGCCTGGTCGCCGTCGACGCCTTCGAGCGCTTCATGCACAAGGCCTACCTCGGGCAGAAGCAGTTCTCGATCGAGGGCCTCGACATGACCGTGCCGATGCTCGACGAGCTGATCAAGCTGTCGGGCACGAAGGGCACGTACGAGGTCGTCATCGGCATGGCACACCGCGGGCGACTCAGCGTGCTCGCGCACAACCTCGGCCGCCCCTACGAGACGATCTTCGCCGAGTTCGAGGGCACCTCGACGCTCGAGGCGATCACGACGATCCCCCAGGGCGGCACCGGCGACGTCAAGTACCACCACGGTGCTCAGGGCTCCTACGAGCTGCCCGACGGCTCCTCGATGGTCGTCAACCTCGAGTCGAACCCGTCGCACCTCGAGTACGTCCACCCGGTCGTCGTCGGCGCCGCGCGGGCCGCGCAGACCTCGCGCAAGGGCCAGCACGCGGAGCGCGACACGAACGAGGCCGTGCCGATCGTGCTCCACGGCGACGCGGCCTTCCCGGGCCAGGGCGTCGTCGCCGAGTCGCTGAACCTGCAGGCGCTCGACGGCTACGCGGTCGGCGGCACGATCCACCTGATCCAGAACAACCAGGTCGGCTTCACGACCGACCCCGAGGACTCGCGCTCGACGCGCTGGGCGTCGGACCTGGCCAAGGGCTTCGACACGCCGATCATCCACGTCAACGCCGACGACGTCGCCGGCTGCATCACGGCGACCCGGCTTGCCTTCGCCTACCGCCAGGAGTTCGGCCACGACGTCGTCATCGACCTGATCGGCTACCGCCGCTTCGGCCACAACGAGGCGGACGAGCCGGCCTACACGCAGCCCGAGATGTATGCCGCGATCAAGACGAAGAAGCGGCTGATCGAGCTCTTCTCCGAGCAGCTGATCGGAGCCGGCGTCGTCACCAAGGACGAGTACGACGGCTACCACCAGGCGGTCTGGGACGAGCTGACGCGGCTGCACCAGGCGCTCAAGGAGCAGATCAAGGCCGCCGAGGCGGCCGGCACCGTCGAGCAGCCGACGGGCGAGTACGAGCTCGACCGCTCGCCGTCGCCCGAGGTCGTCACCGCCGTGCCCGCGGACCGTCTGCGCGAGCTCAACGAGGAGCTGCTGCGCGTCCCCGAGGGCTTCACGGTCCACCCGAAGCTGGTCAAGCAGCTCGAGCGCCGGCGCGACGCGCTGGGCACCGAGGGTGGCATCGACTGGGCGCACGCCGAGGCGCTTGCGCTGGGCTCGCTGCTCGGCCAGGAGGTCCCGGTGAGGTTCACCGGCCAGGACGCCGAGCGCGGCACGTTCTCGCAGCGCCACGCCGTCCTCCACGACGCCAAGACCGGGCAGTCGGTGTCGCCGATCCAGAATCTGCCGAGCGCGCTCTCCCCGATGGAGTTGCACAACTCGCCGCTGAGCGAGGTCGCGTGCCTCGGCTTCGAGTACGGCTACTCGACCGAGTCGCCCGAGACGCTCGTGCTGTGGGAGGCCCAGTTCGGCGACTTCGCCAACTCGGCGCAGGTCATCATCGACCAGTTCATCGCCTCGGGGCTCGCCAAGTGGGGCCAGTCCTCGCGGTTGACGCTGCTGCTCCCCCACGGCTACGAGGGCTCCGGCCCCGAGCACTCCTCCGCCCGGCTCGAGCGTTTCCTCCAGCTCGCCGCCGAGGGCAACATGCGCGTCGCGAACCTGTCGACGCCGGCCCAGTACTTCCACCTGCTGCGGCGCCAGGCACTGATCGCCAAGCAGCGGCCGCTGATCATCATGACGCCGAAGTCGCTGCTGCGGCTGCCGCAGGCGACCAACCGCATCGAGCATCTCGCCGACACACAGTTTTTCCCGGTGCTCGGCGAGCCGCGCGTCGCCGAGGAGAAGGTCCGGCGGCTGATCCTCTGCACCGGCAAGATCTACTACGACCTGATCGGGCACCCGCTGCGCGAGGACAACGACAACGTCGCGGTCGGCCGCATCGAGTTGCTGTACCCGTTCCCGGAGTCCTCGATCCTTGAGCTCGTCGCGCAGTACCCGAACCTCTCCGAGGTCGTCTGGGTGCAGGAGGAGCCGCGCAACATGGGCGCGCGCGCCTACATGTCGCCGCGGCTGATGCAGACGCTGCCCGACCACCTCTCGATCGGCTACGTCGGCCGCCCCGAGCGCGCGTCGCCGGGCGAGGGCTACCCGGCCGCGCACACGCTCGAGCAGACCCGCATCCTGCGCACCGCGCTCGACATGACGCGGCCGATCACGCTGTACCCGGCGAAGATGCCGGGCGACCGGTAGCGGCCGATCTGGGCCCAGCGCGGGATCGAGCTGGAGCCGCGCGCACGCGGCTTCCACCTGATCACCGCCGAGGTCGTCGAAGCGCTGCCCGAGCTCAGCTCGGTCGCCGTCGGGCTGCTGCACCTGCACGTGCTGCACACGTCGGCGTCGCTGACGCTGAACGAGAACGCCTCGCCCGACGTCCGCCGCGACTTCGAGACCTGGGTCAACGCCACCGTGCCCGAGGAGTTCGCCTGGACTCACACGCTCGAAGGGCCCGACGACATGCCCGCGCACGTCAAGGCGTCGATGATGGGCTCGTCGCTGACGCTGCCGATCGCCGACGGGCGCCTGCGGCTCGGCACCTGGCAGGGGATCTACCTCTGCGAGCACCGCGACCGCGGTGGCTCGCGCTCGCTCGTCGCGACGGTCTGGGGCGAGTAGTCGCGCCGCCTAGGAGTCGCTGAGCCGACGCTCCTCGGCGACGGCGTCTCCGTCGTGGCCGTTGAGGCCGTCGCGCAGCTCGCGGATCCCTCGGCCGAGCGAACGGCCGGCGCCCGGCAGGCGCTTGGGACCGAGGACGACGAGCGCGATCACGAGCACGACCGCCAGCTCCATCGGGCCGATCGAGGGCATCACGCCACCGCCGCCATCGGAGCCGGCACGTCGAGCTCGTGCTCGAGCAGCTCGACGAGCCGCTGATGCACGCGCTGGTAGCCGGGATGCGAGGGCATCTCGGCCTTGACGCGTGGGCGCGGTATGTCGACCTCGATGATCTCCGCGATCGACGGCAGCGGCGCGTTGGCCATGACGACGATCCGATCGGCGAGGTAGATCGCCTCGTCGATGCCGTGCGTGACCATCAGCACCGTCTCGGTCTCGGACTCGTGCGACCACAGCTCGACGAGACGCTCCTGCAGGTTCGCGCGCGTCAGCGCGTCGAGCGCGCCGAACGGCTCGTCGAGCAGCAGCACCTTCGGCCCGACGGCGAACGCGCGAGCGACAGCGGTGCGCTGCCGCATCCCGCCAGAGATCTCGCTCGGGCGCTTGTGCCGATGGGCCCAGAGCCCGGTCGCGTGCAGGTAACGCTCGACGACGTCGGCCGTCTCGGCCTTGCTGCGGTCGGGCCGCGAGCAGCGCGCCGCGTCGAACACATTCTTGTAGACCGACATCCACGGCAACAGCGAGTAGTTCTGGAACACGATCGCGCGATCGGGGCCCGGCGCCGTCACCGGCGCGCCGTCGAGCGTCACGCCGCCGGAATCGGGCTTGATCAGCCCGCCGACGACGTTGAGCAGCGTCGACTTGCCGCAGCCCGAATGGCCGATGATCGAGACGAACTCACCCTTGGCGACGTCGAGGTCGACGCCGCGCAGCACCTCTTGCGTTCCGGCCTTCGTGCGAAACGACAGCCGGACTCCATCAATGGTCAGTGACATCAGGCAGTCTCCATGTAGGTCACGCGACGCAGCAGCCAGCCGAAGCCGGCGTCGAGCACGAGCCCGACGGCGCCGATCAGGGCGATCGCCGCGCACACCGTCGCGTTGTTGCCGGCGTTGTACGAATCCCAGACGAAGTAGCCGATGCCGGTGCTGCCCGAGAGCATCTCGACGGCGACGATGACCATCCAGGCGATGCCCATCGAGATCCTCATCCCGGTCACGATCGAGGGCAGGCTGTAGGGCAGCAGCACCTGGCGCACGTAGCGCCAGCGGCCGAACTTGAACACCCGCGCGACATTGCGATGGTCCTGCGGCACGGAGGCGACGCCGAAGGCGGTGTTGATCGCCACCGGCCACACCGACGTGATCGCGATCGCATAGATCGCCGCCTTCGGCGCGTCCTTGAAGATGACGAGCGCGATCGGGAACCAGGCCAGCGGCGAGACCGGCCGCAGCAGCTGCACGATCGGGTTGATCGCCTGCATCGCGATCTTGCTGGCGCCCATCGCGAAGCCGATCGGGATCGCGACGACCATCGCCATCCCGAAGCCGAGGAAGACCCGCTGCAGCGAGGACCACATCTGGATCGCGATGCCCTTGTCGTTGGGGCCGTTGTCATGGAACGGGCTCGCCAGCACCGTCCGCAACGCCTCCCAGGCCTCGATCGGCGTCGGCAAGTCGGGTGACTGCGTGCCGATCAGCGCCCACAGCGCCATCAGGCCGGCGAACCCCAGCAGGCCAAGCGCGATCGGCTGTGCGATGCGCGCGGCCGCTGCAAGCGGCCGGCGCCTCCGTTGCGACCCGGCCACGGTCCGAGGGACCGTGGCCGCCGAGTCGGTCGTCGCGCTCACTTGCGCCTCGCTTCCTTCTCCGGCTTCTTCGGATCGAAGGTCGCCCCATCGAGCTTGATGTGGATCGGCTTCATGTCGTCGTTCGGCACCGGCACCTTGTTCGCGTGCGCGACCTCCTTGTAGAGGTCGGTGAGGATCAGCGACTTGGCCAGCTTGTCGTAGTCGGGCGCCGACTTGAGGTAGCCGAAGCGCCGGTACTGGGCCAGCGCCCAGATCCCGTAGGACTTGCGCGGGAACGGCACCTCACCACCGCGGAAGTAGGTCATCTTGTCGTCGTGGAAGACCTTCTTCTTGTGTCCGACCAGACCGAGCGCGTAGTTGCCGAGCAGCCGCTCCCTGATCTCCTCGGGCTTGGCGTTGACGAAGTTCGGCGTGCCGAGGATGTTCGCGGCCTTGGTGCGGTTCGCCGCCGACGCATCGAGCCACTTGCTCGCCTGTAGCACGGCGCCCATCAGCTTCTTGAGGTCCGAGCGACGGCTGCCGACGAACGTCTCGTTGACGACGAGCGCCTTCTCCGGGTGGTGCTTCCAGATGTCCTGCGACGTGATCGTCGTGAAGCCGATCTTCTGGCGCACGGCCACGGCGCCCCACGGCTCGCCGACGCAGTAGCCGTCCATCGCGCCGACCTTCATGTTCGCGACCATCTGCGGCGGCGGGATCGGGATGATCTTCGGCACGTCGAGCGGGATCCCCATCGCCAGCAGCCAGTAGCGCAGCCAGAGGTCATGGGTGCCGCCGGGGAAGGTCATCGCCAGCGTCTTGCCCTTGCCGCCGGCGAGCGCCTTCTTCGCCGCCTCGAGATCGTCGTAGCCGGCCGCCGAGAGCTTGTTCTCAAGCGTGATCGCCTGCCCGTTGTTGTTGAGCATCATCGCGACCTTCAGCGCCGTCTGACCCTTGCCGCCGATGCCGGCCGCGACCGAGAACGGCAGCGAGTAGAGGCAGTGCGCGCCGTCGATGTCGCCGTTGAGCAGCGCGTCGCGCGTCGCCGGCCATGAGGCCTGCTTCAGCAGCTGGACGTTGAGCCCGGCTTTCTTGAAGAAGCCGAGATACCCGGCCATCACGATCGGCGCGCAATCGGTCAGCGCGATGAAGCCGAGCTTGATCGGCGCGCTCGCGGCGGCCTTCGCGAGCGGGCGAGCGAAGGCGCCGCCCGGGATCACCGCCGGCAGGGCCGCGCCGAGGGCCACCAGCGACCCCTTTCGCAGCACCTCACGGCGGCTGATTGCGGTGCCTTCCTCGGCTGCTTCGATGCTGTCATCCGTCATGTCTCATCCTTGCTGTCATCCGCTCACGCGGGCCCGTTGGACCGGTGATCCCAAGCTATGTGCGCCCGGGCCAATCGCTCTCCGACCGCCGGTCGAGACTTCACCGCCGGACCGCCTCCAAGCAGTCGAACCTGAACGATGTGGTTCAAGAACTCTTCGCGCGCACGGAGGCGATCGCGCGGCGGCGGCTCCGGCGCGACACGACGGCGAAGCCGCGCGATCTGCCCGCCCCCCCGGGGCTCAGCCGCGAGCGCGGCGGTGCAGCCGGTACTCGGCGATGTCGACCGGCATCGAGCTCAGCTCCGCGGGGCCGGTGCCGAGCAGATCGGCCTCGAGCTCCTGCTCGCCGCCGCGGTCGATCCGCGCGGCGCCGCGACCCGGCTTGGACGCGACGACCCGCACGAGGTCGCGGTCGCGGAAGAGCAGCGCGGCGGAGTCGTCGACGGCCCAGCCGCCGGGCAGAACGCCTTCCGCGACCGCCTCGCGGAAGAACGGCAGCCGCTCGGGCTCCCCGTCGCGATGCACGCTGAGGCTGCCCGGCAGCAACCCGAGCCCCGTCGCCTCGGTCGGGGCCCCGGTCGACTTCGTCACGCCGCGCTCGAACCAGCACATCGCACCGGCGCTGAGCCCGGCCAGGACGACGCCGCGATCCCAGGCCTCGATGAGGATCCGGTCGAGGCCATGCACGCGCCAGATCGCGAGCATGTTGTGCATCGAGCCGCCGCCGACGTAGATGATGTCCTGCGACAGGATCGTGTCGCGGATCGAGACCGGGTGGGCGCCGAGGCGGAACAGCGACAGGTGGCTGGCCTCGCAGTGCCGGCCGCCGAAGGCGGCGTGGAAGCGGCCGATGTGGCGCTCGGTGTCACCGCTGGCCGTCGGCAGGAAGCAGATCCGCGGCTCGCGCCGGTCGGCGAGCGTGAGGATGTAGTCGTCCAGCGCGGTGTTGTCCGACTCCATCGTGAAGCCGCCACCGCCCATCGCCAGGATCGTTCGCGTCACGCGACCAGCGCCACCGGCGACGTCCCGAGGAAGCGCGCCGCGAGCGGCGTCTCGCCGTGCCTGTCGACGCGAAACGCGCGTGCGCCCTGGCGCGACGCGACGACGTCTGTCAGCGTCGTGCCGACGAAGTGCAGGGCGGCGCCGTCCTCTGCGCCGTAGCCGGCACCCAACTCGCCGTCGGCGATCGTTCTGCGAAACGCCGTGCGGCGCTCCTCGTCGTTGAGGTGGACGCAGTTCGAGTACGGCAGCAGACCGAGCCCTTCGACCCGGCTCGGCGTCCCGTGGAAGGCGCTGATCGCCTCGGAGAACCAGCACAGCGAGCCGGCGCTGAGCCCGCAGAGGATGATCCCGCGCCGCCACGCCTCGGCGAGCGCGTCGTCGAGCCCGTGGGCGCGCCAGACCCCCAGCAGCGAGATCACGCTGCCGCCGCCGACGTAGATCACGTCCTGCTCGAGCAGGTGGCTGGCGACGTCGCAGTCGATCCCGGCGCCGCGGTCACGGCGGAACAGCGAGACGTGCGACGGCTCGCAGACCGCGGACGAGAAGGCGCGGTAGAAGCGCACGATGTAGTGGTCGGCGTCGCCGCTCGCGGTCGGCACGAAGCACACCCGCGGCCGCTCCTCGCTCCGCGCCCAGCCGGCCCGCGCCGAGCCGAGCGAGAGGACGTGGTCGTCGAGCAGCGGGTTGCCGGCTTCCATCGAGAAGCCACCGCCTCCGAACGCGACGATCTGTGGGGCACCGAGCTCCATGTCTGAGCAGGGTGCCCACAACGGGGTAGCACGGCTATGGACCGGGGGTCCCAACCTGACTGGACCGGCAGGCGGGCGACCACGGGCCGCAGGAGCCCCACCCCGCTGAATCGCCAGCAACGACGGGCATTTCTGGCCCCGGGGCGGTGTGCGAGCTAGGCGGCGACGCCGCGGAAGTTCGCCCGTGCCGCATACCGGCGGCGGCGAAGCTCGCCGGGCATCGGCTCAGCGTCGCAGATCAGCGCCTCGATGACGCCGAGCTCATTGGCGACGACCTGCAGGTGATCGACCGTTTCCGCGACACGAACGGCTCCTGGATCGTCGTGTGCCACCTTCTCGAGCAGGTCGAATGCCGATGCGCGAAGGTCCGTAACGGCATCGAGGACGACATTAGGTGTCATATGCAACGTGTTCCCGGCGGCCCGGTCGGATCGAACACCGGCTGGACGATCGTCCGACACACGCCATCCCCACTTCTGGGCCACCGGGGATCGATTCGCCCCACGTATCGATCCGCCACCTGCGCCATTGGTCGCTTGTCGGCGTGTGTTCCGGCCGATACAACTGCGGCCGATACAACTGCGGCCGATACAACGTCGAGACATCACGACACGATCAGGGGAGCGACGAGCATGAGCAACAACGAGGAGAAGCAGCGGCTTGCCGCCGAGCTCCAGCGTGCCGCGAGCACGAGCGATCTCGAGGCGGTCCGCGGCCTGTTCGCCGACGACGCGACGATCTGGCACAACTTCGACGACACCGCCAAGCCGGCCGGGGCCGCTCTTGACAACCTCGGCGGGATGTTCAGCGTCTGCACGCGCTCCTGGCATGAGGAGCCCCGAGCGACCGTCACCGACGACGGGTTCGTCCTCCAGCACTACAACTGCGCGGAGCTCGTCACGGGCGAGCAGGTACGCGTTCCCTCCTGCATCATCGCCACCGTCCGCGACGGCCAGATCTCCCGTTTCGAGGAGTACATCGAGGTCGGGGCTGCCGCACCGCTGTTCGCGGCGATCGCCGCCGCTGCGGGCGCCACGGCCTGACGCCTCGGGGTGGCCGGTCCCGAGCGGACCGGCCACTCAGTGGGCGAAGAGCACGAGGTCCGGCTCGCGCTCACCCCGCAGCACGGCGAGGTCGACCTCGACCCAGCCGATGCCCCGCGCCTCCGCGAGCACCTTCGCCTGCGGCTTGATCTCCTGCGCCGCGAGCACGCCACGACATGCCGCCATCGCCGGGTCGAGGCGGATCCGCTCGAGGTAGCGCGTCAGCTGCTCGACGGCGTCGATCGTGCCGATCCGCTTGATCTCGACCGCGATCCAGCCGTCGTCGTCGTCGCGGCACATCAGATCGACCGGGCCGATGTCGGTCGGCCACTCGCGTCGAACGAGCCGGAAGCCCTCGCCACACCAGCTCGGAGCGTCGGCGAGCAGCTCCTGGAGGTGACGCTCGACGCCGTCCTTCTCCAGCGCCGCCGCCTCGCCCATGTCGTGCGTGACGTCGGACAGGACCTCGGAGATCGCGATCTCGAGGACGTCGTCGCCCTTGAGCTTGCGCACCTGGATCCGGGTCGGCGGCGTGCCGGTCTCCTCGATCACGGTCGGCGCCGTCATCCAGTTCTGCGGCTTGACCGACGAGCCGCCATCGTGCCAGATCGAGACGCCGCCGTCGGCCTTGATCATCAGCAGTCGCACCGCCTCCGGCAGGTGCGTCGAGAGCCGTCCCGTGTAATCGACGGAGCAGCGGACGACGAGCAGGCGCATAGCGGCGGAACGTATCGAACGCCGCGGAACGCCCAACGCCCCGTCCCCGCTCCGACGGCGAACTTCTCGCGCGCGAGAGGCGTATGGTCGCACCGACCACCGTTCCACCCGAGGAGGCGCCGTGCCGACCGTCGTAGCTCACCACGATGTGACCGACACCGACCACTGGCTCGCATCGCCGAACCGCCGGGAGTTCTTCGGAGCGCTCGGCGTCACGGGCATCCGCACCTTCGTCGACCCGACGAACCCGACGCGTGTCGCGGTGCTGATGGACGTCCCCGACATGGATGCCGTGATGGCCGCGATGCAGACCGAGGGGGCGTCGGCCGTGATGGACCGCGACGGCGTCGTCGCCGACTCGCTCGTGATCCTCGTCGAGGCCTAGCGAGCCGCTCAGGCGGCTGACGCCGACGGCAACCGCCGCGGCTGCGCCTGGCGCAGCCGCGTGAGCAGCTCGGCGGTCTCGTCGCCGGCGCCGAGCTTGACCGCCCGCTCGCAGGCGGCGATCGCCTCGGTGGTGCGGTCGGTCCGCGCGAGCGCGTGGGCGAAGCGCGACCACGCCGCCTCCGACTCGCCGTCGATCAGCGTCGCCTGCTCGCAGGCGCTGAGCTCGCCGCCGATGTCGCCGGCGAGGTGGTAGGCGAGCGCGAGGTCGAGCAGCCCCTCGACGCTCGGCTGCAGCCGGCGCGCCCGCTCGAGCGCGTCGATCGCGCGTTCGCGGTCCATCAGCCGCAGCCGCAGACGACCCACGCGCTCCCATGCGCCCGCGTCCGCCGGCCCGCGGTCGACCGCCGTCTCGGCCGCCTCGGCGGCGAGGTCGAGCGCCCCCATGTCCTCGTAGATCCGCGACGCGAAGCGGTGCGGAGCCGGGCGCTCGTCCTCGACGCGAATCCAGTCGCGCACGGAGCGGCCGGCGGCGTTGAGCTCGCCCGACTGCCAGAAGGCCAGCGTCAGCAACCGCAGCACCGCCGGGTTTGACGCGTCCGCGTCGCGGGCGTAGATCAGGCGCTGCGCCGCGAGCGCGAAGTTGCCCTCGGACAGCGCGTGCTGCGCCGCGAGCATGAACCGCTCGACGCGCTCAGCGCCCGGGTCGGGCTTGGAGAAGTCGACGAACTGCAGCGAGCCCGCCGGGATCGTCCGCACGCCGGGCGCGAACTTGACGCGCGCCCACTGCTGGATCTCGTCGCCCGAGCCCGTGAAGTAGACGCCGGTGACACTGCCGACGCCCCACTCCGGATAGGACAGGCAGCGCGCGTAGCGGTGGACGACGGAGTGGTCGGGGACCTGCCCGGCGAACGGGTCGTTCTGGCGCTGCTCGGCCTGCGCGGCGGCGGCGCGCTGCTGCGTCTCGTAGTTGCGCCGCCCCTCCTCGGCGCGGGCCGCGCGGGCCGCCGCGGCGCTGACCTTGACGGCGTTGCGCGTGACGCGCCCGCCGCGCGAGGTCTCGGCGATCTCCTCGAGCTGGTCGGCCGCCTCGTTGATCGCCTTGAGGTGGCGCTCGTGCTCGAACTGCTTGCCCGGCGGAGCGATGTCCGGATGCCAGATCTTCGCCTGCCGCCGGCGTGCGAGCTGGACGTCGCGCTTGGCGAACGGCGGCTCGAGCTCGAGAAGCAGCAGCGACTGCTCGATGTCGAGGACCGTAGGCATAGACCGCCGAAACGTTAGCGCGGAGCCCCCGCCCCGCCGCCGGCTGGTAGCCACCACTCGCGCGCCGGGACCTAGACTCAGCGCTCGATGTCAGCCCAGTACGTCTTCACGATGAGCCGCGTCACGAAGCGGTACCCGCCCGACAAGACGGTCTTCGACGACCTGACGCTGGCGTTCTTCCCCGGCGCGAAGATCGGCGTGCTCGGCTACAACGGCGCCGGCAAGTCGAGCCTGCTGAAGATCATGGCCGGGCGCGACGACGACTATCGCGGTGAGGCGCAGCTGGGGATCAACCGCACGGTCGGCCTGCTCGAGCAGGAGCCTGACCTCGACCCGGCCAAGGACGTCCGCGGCAACGTCGAGGACGGCGTCGCCGAGACGAAGGCCCTGATCGACCGCTTCAACGAGCTCGCGGCCAGCTACTCCGAGGACAACGCCGACGAGTTCGCCCGCCTTCAGGCGCAGATCGACGCCGCCGACGCCTGGAGCCTCGACACGCAGCTCGAGCAGGCGATGGACGCGCTGCGACTGCCGCCCGGCGACGCCGACGTCACGACGCTCTCCGGCGGCGAGCGCCGCCGCGTCGCGCTGTGCCGGCTGCTGCTCCGCGCGCCCGACCTGCTGCTGCTCGACGAGCCGACCAACCACCTCGACGCCGAGTCGGTCGCCTGGCTCGAGCGGCACCTCGCCGACTACGCGGGCGCGATCGTCGCCGTGACGCACGATCGCTACTTCCTCGACAACGTCGCCGGCTGGATCCTCGAGCTCGATCGCGGCAAGGGGATCCCCTACGAGGGCAACTACTCGGCTTGGCTCGAAGCCAAGACGAAGCGCCTGATGCAGCAGGAGCGCCAGGACAAGGCGCGCCAGCGCGTGCTGTCGGCCGAGCTCGACTGGGTGCGTACGAACCCCAAGGGCCGGCGCACCAAGTCCAAGGCGCGCCTCGCGCGCTACGAGGAGATGGTCAACGCCGAGCAGCAGGTGCAGCTCGACGACGTCCAGATCCACATCCCGCCGGGACCGCGGCTGGGCGACACGGTGATCCGCGCCGACGGCCTGCGCAAGAGCTTCGGCGACAAGATGCTGATCGAGGATCTGTCGTTCGACCTGCCGAAGGCCGGGATCGTCGGCATCATCGGCGCCAACGGCGCCGGCAAGACGACGCTGTTCCGGATGATCGCCGGCACCGAGACGCCCGACGAGGGCTCGATCACGCTCGGCGAGACGGTCCAGCTCGCCTACGTCGACCAGTCGCGCGCGTCGCTCGACCCCGACAAGACCGTCTGGGAGGAGATCTCCGACGGCAAGGACTGGGTCACGATCGGCGACAAGGAGATGAACTCGCGCCAGTACGTCGGCGGCTTCAACTTCCGCAAGACCGACCAGCAGAAGAAGGTCGGCGTGCTGTCGGGCGGCGAGCGCAACCGCGTCCACCTGGCGAAGGTGCTCAAGGAGGGCGGCAACGTCCTGCTGCTCGACGAGCCGACCAACGACCTCGACGTCGACACGCTGCGCGCGCT
>DASRHW010000013.1:0-23688 GCA_035650375.1 Solirubrobacteraceae bacterium
CAAGCGCCGCTCGGAGCGCAAGCGCGTCAAGACCGGCGACATGTCGCTGAGCGAGCTCGAGGCGACGATCGTCGAGCTCGAGGAGGAGATGCTCGCCGCCGCCGAGGACCTGCGCTTCGAGTACGCGGCGCGGCTGCGCGACGAGCTGCGCGAGCTGCGGCGCGACATGACCGACCTGGAGCAGGCGCAGCTCTGACCGGGGAGCTGCTCGCCTGGTACGCCGCGGAGGGCCGCGACCTGCCGTGGCGTCGCAGCCGCGACCCCTACGCGATCCTCGTCAGCGAGGTGATGCTGCAGCAGACCCAGGTGACGCGCGTCGTCGAGCGCTGGCAGCGATGGCTCGAGTGCTGGCCGACGGCGACCGCGCTGGCGGCGGCGACGCCGGCCGACGTGCTGCGCGAGTGGGTCGGGCTCGGCTACAACCGCCGCGCGCTGCGGCTGCGCGAGGCCTGCGTCGTCGTCGCCGAGCGCGGCTGGCCCGATGACCTCACGGAGCTTCCCGGCGTCGGCGCGTATACGGCGGCTGCTCTGCGCGCGTTCGCCTTCGACGAGCCGGTCGTGCCCGTCGACGTCAACGTCGCGCGCGTGTTCGCGCGGGCGGGGGAGATGAGCGGCCCACCCGAGCTCGGCCACGCGCTGATGGATCTCGGCGCGACGATCTGCACGGCGCGGCGGCCGCGCTGCGAGGCGTGTCCGCTGGAGCGCTGCGGGTCGCGCGGGATGGTCGCCGAAGCTCCGCGGGGGAGGGAGCGAGCAGAGCGCTTCGAGGACAGCAACCGCTGGGTCCGCGGCCGAGTGGTCGCCGCGTTGGCGGCGGGGGAGCGTCTGCCCGACATCGAGCCCGAGCGGCTCGAGCGCGCGCTGCGGGGCCTTGCGCGAGACGGGCTCGTCGTCCGCGACGGCGATCGTCTCTCGCTGCCGTCGTGACCGCCCGCCGCGCCCGGGCGCTCAGCTGAACGCCCCGGCCTTGACCCAGCCGGTGATCGTGAACGGCTTGATCTCGCCCTTGGAGTTCTTCGCGTGGTCGCCGGTGATGGTCGCCGTGCCGTGGTACCAGAGGCCCTTCGCGCTGCCGGTCTTGACCCGCGCGACGCGATCGATCTCGAATGCGTTGCCCTTGAAGATCGTGCCCGAGAAGATCCGGCCCGGCGCCTTGTTGTCGACGTAGGCCGACTTCGCGGTGACCCGGACCGTCTGGTCGGCGCTGGCTGCGGTCGCGACCGGGGCGAGCGCGCCGCCGGCGACGACCGCCGCGGTCCCGGTGGTGAGGAGGAAGGTGTGGAGATGATGTCTCATGGGTCGCATGCTGCCGCTCGCGCAGCTCGATTCAGGTCCACCAAGGTGGGGAATACCGGCACCTCACCGAAAGGCAAAAGCGAACGTCTGTTCGACTGCCTAGACTGAGGTCAGATGGCACGGCATCACGAGATCGTCGTTCGCGGGGCGCGCGAGCACAACCTCCGCAACGTCGACGTGACGCTGCCGCGTGACGCCCTGACGGTCATCACCGGGCTCTCGGGTTCGGGCAAGTCATCGCTCGCGTTCGACACGATCTACGCCGAGGGCCAGCGCCGCTACGTCGAGTCGCTGAGCGCCTACGCGCGGCAGTTCCTCGGCCAGATGGACAAGCCTGACGTCGACTCGATCGAGGGCCTGTCGCCGGCGATCTCGATCGACCAGAAGACGACCTCGCGCAACCCGCGCTCGACCGTCGGCACCGTCACCGAGATCTACGACTACCTGCGCCTGCTGTGGGCGCGGATCGGCGTCCCGCACTGCCACATCTGCGGCAAGCCGATCGCCGGCCAGTCGGCCGAGCAGATCATCGACCAGGTGATGGAGCTGCCGGCGGACACGCGCTTCATGGTCATGGCGCCGATTGTCCGCGGTCGCAAGGGCGAGTACGGCAAGCGGCTCGAGGAGCTGCGCGCCGAGGGCTTCGCGCGCGTCGTCGTCGACGGCGAGCTGCGGCGGCTCGACGAGGAGATCGTGCTCGACAAGCGCTACAAGCACGACATCTCGCTGGTCGTCGATCGGCTCGTGATGCGCGACGACGTGCGCAAGCGGCTGGCGGACTCGATCGAGACCGCGGTCGCGCTCGCCGACGGCATGGTCGAGGTCGAGACAGTGCCCGCCGGCGACGAATCGGATCCCGCCCGCCCGGCGCCGGAGCACTGGCTCTACTCGGAGAAGTTCGCCTGTCCCGATCACGGGCCGGTGATCCCCGAGCTCGAGCCGCGGATCTTCTCGTTCAATGCCCCGCACGGCGCCTGCGAGCGCTGCACCGGCCTCGGCTCGATGATGGAGATCGATCCGACGCTGGTCGTGCCAGACCCGTCGCTGAGCATCGCCGAGGGTGCGATCGCGCCATGGGCGGGCTCGTCGTCGAACTACTACGAGCAGCTGATCGCGGCGCTGACGAAGCAGTACGGGATTGCCCTCGACGTGCCGTGGGAGAAGCTGCCCGAGGCGGACCGCGACCTGTTCCTACACGGCACCGACGGCGACCGGATCGAGATCTCGTACAAGAACCGGTACGGCCGGCGGCGCTCCTACGCCACGCGCTACGAGGGCATCGTCACGAACCTCGATCGCCGCCACCGCGAGACCGACTCGGACCTCGTCCGCGAGAAGATCGAGGAGTACATGTCGCTCGTGCCGTGCCCGGCCTGCAAGGGCTCGCGGCTGCGGCCGGAGTCGCGCGCGGTGCTCGTCGGCGGCATCGCGATCCACGAGTTCACGGCGATGTCGGTGCACCGCGCGATCGCTTGGATCGACGAGCTCGAGCTGTCGGAGACGGATCGTCACATCGCGCGGCTGATCCTGCGCGAGATCGACGAGCGGCTGCAGTTTCTCGACAACGTCGGCATCGGCTACCTGACGATGAACCGCGCCGCAGCGACGTTGTCGGGCGGCGAGGCGCAGCGGATCCGGCTGGCGACGCAGATCGGTTCGGCGCTTGTCGGCGTGCTGTACGTGCTCGACGAGCCGTCGATCGGCCTGCACCAGCGCGACAACTCGAAGCTGATCGCGACGCTCGAGCGCCTGCGCGACCTCGGCAACACCGTGCTCGTCGTCGAGCACGACGAGCAGACGATGCACGCCGCGGACCACGTCGTCGACATGGGCCCGGGTGCCGGCGAACACGGCGGCCGCGTGATCGCCGAGGGCACCGCGGCGGAGATCAGCGCCGTGCCGGAGTCGCTGACGGGCCAGTTCCTCTCCGGCGCCCGCACGATCGCGGTGCCGGCACGGCGCCGCACGCCGACCGGCTACGTCGAGATCAAGGGCGCGACCGAGAACAACCTCAAGCGCGTCGACGTCAAGATCCCGCTCGGCGTGCTGACCGGCGTCACCGGCGTCTCGGGCTCGGGCAAGTCGTCGCTGGTCAACGAGATCCTCTACAAGGCCGCGGCGTCGCGGCTGATGCGGGCGCGTGTCCGGCCCGGCGCGCACCGCGGGCTGACGGGGCTGGACCAGCTCGACAAGATCATCGCCGTCGATCAGTCGCCGATCGGCCGCACCCCGCGATCGAACCCGGCCACCTACACCGGGCTGTTCGACGTCATCCGCGACCTCTTCTCGAAGACGCAGGAGTCGCGAGCGCGGGGCTACATGCCCGGGCGCTTTTCGTTCAACGTCAAGGGCGGGCGCTGCGAGGTCTGCAAGGGCGACGGCCAGATCAAGATCGAGATGCACTTCCTGCCCGACGTCTACGTGCCGTGCGAGCAGTGTCACGGCAAGCGCTACAACCGCGAGACGCTCGACGTCCGCTTCAAATCCAAGAACATCGCCGACGTGCTGGAAATGCCGGTCGAGGAGGCGCTCGAGTTCTTCGAGCACATCCCGAAGGTGCGCCGGCGGCTCGAGACGCTGCACGCCGTCGGGCTCGGCTACATCCGCCTCGGGCAGCCGGCGACGACGCTCTCCGGCGGAGAGGCGCAGCGCGTCAAGCTGGCGACGGAGCTGTCGAAGGTCGCCACCGGGCGCACGCTTTACATCCTCGACGAGCCGACGACCGGGCTGCACTTCGCCGACGTCGAGCGGCTGCTCGAGGTCCTGCAGCGGCTGGTCGACCAGGGCAACTCGGTCGTCGTCATCGAGCACAACCTCGACGTGATCAAGACGGCCGATCGGCTGATCGACATGGGCCCCGAAGGCGGCGAGGCCGGCGGCACGGTCGTCGCGACCGGGACGCCGGAGGAGATCGCCGCGGCGCCCGGCTCCTACACCGGCATGTTCCTTGCCGAGCTCGTCACGCCCGCTGCGCCGAAGCTTCGCCGCAGGCGGGCGGCGCCGGCCAAGGCAGCCGCCTGAGGAGGGCGGCCGCCGGAGCTCGCGGGCATCGCGCCTGCGAGCGCTCCGCCCGGTCGCCTAGGCTGCGCCGATGGACGCCGCCGACGCCAAGCTGTGGCTGCAGAAGTGGCGCTGGTACGAGCGCAACTCGATGCCCTGGAACCGGCTCGCGCTGAACCGAGCGTTCGCCGAGCGGCGGGCCTTCGCCCGCTGGCCGCTGCACGGCAACGCGCTCCAGGCGCTGCGCGACGGCAGGCTCGAGATCGGCGAGCACGCCGTGCTGGAGCCGCATGTCTGGCTCGAGGCTCCGGCTCCGGCCAGGATCAAGATCGGCGCCGGCACCTCGCTCAACATCGCGACGATGGTCGCCGCCGTCGAGCTCGTCGAGATCGGCGACCACTGCATGTTCGCCAACGGCTGCTTCATCACCGACGCCGACCATCGCTTCGACGATCCGACGCGGCCCGTGCCGTGGCAGGGCTTCACCTCGAAGGGGCCGGTCCACATCGGCGACAACGTCTGGTGCGGGACACACGTCGTCGTCACCAGCGGCGTGACGATCGGCGAGCGCTCGGTGATCGGCGCCAACAGCGTCGTCACGACCGACATCCCACCCTTTTCCGTCGCCGCCGGAGCCCCAGCCCGCGTCCTCCGCACGATCACCTACGAAGAAGCAAGCAAGCAGCAAGCAAGCGACCTCGCCTGAGCCTGATCCCTGTCGCGCCACGAGCGGCGGAGGGGCGGACAGGGGCTCCAGGCGCACTCCCCGCAGCCGCCGGAGGCGGCGAGGACGCGCCAGGAGCTCCTGGCCCGCCCCGCAGCCTCAAGGAGAAGCAAACCCGCGATCTAGTCGAAGCGCGACTCCAAAGCGACCACGTTGGCCACGTACTGGCGCGTCTCGGGCAGCAGCCCGATCCGCCGCACCGATGCGAGCCCCTGGTAGTAGCCGGCGATCGCCAGCGCCTGGTCGCCGCCGGTCTCGCGCAGCAGATGCCCGAGGTAGAGCACCCCGGCGCCGACATTGTCGAGCGCCGATGTCGGGTCGAGCGTTCGCAGCGCGAGGTTGTCCTGCACGAAGTCCCAGGTCCCCGGCATGATCTGCATCACCCCGCGCGCGTTGGCGGCGGAGATCATCGCGTTGCTGAAGCCGCTCTCCTGCCAGGCGATCGCGGTCGCGAGTGCCGCCGGCACGCCGTTGCGGTTGGCGACCGCGGCGATCTCGCTCGCCGTCACGTGCGTCGGCGTCGCCGCCGGTGACGCTGCCTGTACGGCACGCGTCGGGTTGGCCGAGTGCTCGGCCGCAAGCGACGAGCCCACCGGCACCTTGATCGCCGTGCCCGCGACGAGCTGATCGTCGGGCTCGAAGCCGTTCATCTCCGCCAGTGCCGCGATCGTCACGCCGCCCTTGGCGGCAAGGCCGCTGAGCGTGTCGCCCGAGCGCACCGTGTAGGCGCCGAGTGCGGGGGGCGGCGAGCCGTCGTTGGCCGGCGCCGTCGCGCCGTCATCGCCCGCTGCCGCGAGCGCGGCCTGTGCCTCGGTCAGCGTCGGGACCTTGATCGTCGCCCCGAGGATCACGTTGGCCTCCGGGTCCAGGCCGTTGTAGACGGCGAGCGCGCGGGTCGTGAAGTTGTTCGCCGAGGCGATGCTCCAGAGCGTCTCGCCCGGCCCGACGACGTGCGGGGAGGAGGCAGAGGCTGGAGCCGCGATCGCGAGCAGAAGCACGAACGGCAGCAGGAAGCGGAGGGGGAACATGCCGCCACTGTGACCGCGCAATCGTCTCACGCAACGATCGCGCGCACGATTACGTCACCTCGTCAGCTGCGTTGCAGCGCCTCCCGGAGCCCCACAAGCTCGTCCTCGGCGATCGTGTAGCCGTGTTCGGGCCCCGGATAGTGGTGGCCGCGGACGTCGGCGGCGAACGCACGGACGCCATCGACCATCTCGTCGAGCAGGTCGGCGTAGCGCTTGACGAAGCGAGCGCCGAGCCCCTCGCGGATCCCCAGCAGGTCGTGGAACACGAGCACCTGACCGTCGGTCGCCGGGCCGGCGCCGATCCCGATCACCGGAACCTCCATCCGCGTCATGATCTCGGCCGCCACGGCGCTCGGGATCGCCTCGAAGACGATCGAGAAGCAGCCGGCCTGCTGGAGCGCGAGCGCTTCACGGGCGACGCGGGCGGCCTCGCCACCGGTGCGGCCCTGGGCGCGATAGCCGCCAAGTGCCGTCGCCGTCTGCGGCGTCAGCCCGACGTGGCCCATCACCGGGATGCCGGCGCCGGCGATCGCCGTCGCGCGGGCGACGGAGGTCGCGCCGCCGCCTTCGAGCTTGACCGCGTCGCAGCCGGCCTCCTTGACGAACCGCACGGCCGTCGCGATCGCCTGCTCGTCGCTGCTCTCGTAGGAGCCGAACGGGAGGTCGCCGATCAGCAGCGGTGAGCGCAGCCCGCGCCGGGCCGCGCGCGCGAGCATCAGCATCTCCTCGAGCGGGACCGGCACCGTGCTTGGGTACCCGAGCACGGTCATCGCCCCGGAGTCGCCGACGAGGACGATGTCGACGCCGGCGAGCTCGGCGGCGCGAGCACTGGGGAAGTCATAGGCGGTGATCATCACGATCGGTTCGCCGAGCCGCTTCTTCTCCGCGAGTTGCGGCAGCGTCACGGGAACTCGCGGGTTGCTGGTGTCGAATGCGCCGACCGACAGCTGCGACGGATGCGCCGACATCGTCAGACCTCCGTCAGCAGCGTCGCGACGGCGGCGTCGACGTCGAGGATCCGGTTGCCGGCGTCGACGTGGACGACACGCGGCTCATAGTGCTCGAGCTCGCCGGCGTCGTAGGACGCGTAGGAGATCACGATGATCGTGTCGCCGCGATGCACGAGGCGAGCAGCGGCGCCGTTGACCTGGATCGTGCCCGAGCCCGGCTCGCCGGCGATCGTGTAGGTCTCGAAGCGGGCGCCGTTGTCGATGTCGACGACGTGGACCTGCTCGTGTTCGCGGATGTCGGCGGCCTCGAGCAGCTCGGCGTCGACGGTGATCGAGCCGACGTAGTGCAGGTCGCAGTCGGTCACCGTCGCGCGGTGGATCTTGGACTTCAGCATCGTGCGGTTCATGCGGGGCTCCTGACGGGTGCGGGAGGAGAGTGCGGGAGAGGGTGGGCGCCGGAGACGGCGCCGGTGAGGATCACGTTGTCGATCAGGCGAACGTCGCCGACGCGCGCGGCTACGGCGAGCAGGACGGGACCGTCGAGCACGCTGACCGGCTCCAGGTCGTCAGCCGCGACCAGCTCGAGGTACTCGGGCTCGATCTCCGCCTCGCGCAGGACGGCGTATGCGGCGTCGCGGATCCGGGCGGGTTCGCGCTCGCCGGCCGCTACCGCGGCCTCGGCGCCGCGCAGGGCGCGGCTGAGCGCTGTCGCTCGCTCGCGGTCGTCGGCGTCGAGACGCGCGTTGCGGCTCGACAGCGCCAGCCCGTCGGCCTCGCGGACGGTCGGGCAGACCTCGATCTCGACGGGGATGTCGAGGTCACGAACGAGCCTGCGGACGACGAGCACCTGTTGCGCATCTTTCTGGCCGAAGAAGGCGACGTCCGGCGCGACGATGTTGAGCAGCTTCGTCACCACCGTCGCGACGCCGTCGAAGTGCGCGCGCCCGCGCTGTGCGCCCTCGAGCGGCTCGCTGACCCCGGAGACACTGATCGTGGTCGCGAAGCCGGGCGGATAGATCGCCTCCGGCAGCGGCGCGAAGAGGATGTCGGCGCCGGCGGCGGCGGCGATCGCCTGGTCGCGAGCCGCGTCGCGCGGGTAGGCCGCGAGGTCGCCGGCGTCGTCGAACTGCGCCGGATTGACGAACAGCGAGACGACGACGACGTCACAGCGCTCGCGTGCTCTGCGGATCAGCGACGTGTGACCATCGTGCAGGAATCCCATCGTCGGCACGAGCCCGATCGAGTGCCCGGAGCCGCGGTCGCCGGCGAGCGCCGCGCGCAGCTCGGCGATGCCGTGAAGCGTGTTCATGCGCGCACCGGCGTTCGGCCCGAGAGCGTGCGGGTCGCGTCGGCGAGGGCGTCGAAGACGCCGAGCAGCTCTGGCGCACGCTCCTCGACGGCGGCGCGCTGGGCCGCGACCGTGGCCTCGTCGCCGCGCGAGATCGGGCCCGTCAGCGCGTGCTCGCCGTCCGCGGCCCAGTTCTCGACCGTGGCGCGGACGAGTGGCACGAGTGCCTCGCGCTCGACGCCGGCGGTGCTCAGCAGGCGCTCGGCGGCATGTTCGAGCGTGACGAGGAAGTTCGACGCGATCGAGGCGGCGGCGTGGTAGGCGGCGCGATCGTCATCGTCGACGGCGATCGGCGTGCCGCCGAGCCGCTCCACCAGTAGCCGTGCCTGGTCGAGCGCACGTGGCGTCGATCCCGCGACGGCGCAGGGGACACCCGCGAAGCCGACCGGACGTTCCGGGTCGGCGGGTGCGGTCATCAGCGGGTGCAGCGAGAAGGCCTCGTGCGGCGCCAGGGGTTCCAGCGTCGTGGCGCCCGAGCAGTGGCCGAGGAGGCGGCCCGGGGCGACGAGCGCCGCGGCGGCGGCGATCTCCGCGTCGGGGACGCAGAGCAGCACGATGTCGGCGTTCTCGCCGTCGCTGCCGCGCCCAAGCGGGGCAGGTGCGCGAAGCGCAGAGGCCAGGGCGACGCCCATGCGGCCGTGGCCGATGACGGAGATGGTGCTGTGTGGCAAGGTCGGTCCAGTTCCCTAGGGATACCGGCGCGTTGATTCACACATCATGGTAGTCGCAACGAGCGGAGTTTCCAGCCGTGCTGCATGAACGCCGGGGCTAGCATCGCGGTCGTGCCGACGAAGGATGAGCGTCGCGAGGCGTTGAAGCTCGTCTACGAGCAGGCACGCGGCTGCGAGCGCTGCCCGCAGCTCGTCGAGGCACGCAACACCGTGGTCTTCGGCGCGGGCAATGCCGACGCGGACCTGATGTTCGTCGGTGAGGCCCCGGGCGCCAACGAGGACAAGCTCGGTGTGCCGTTCGTCGGCCGTGCCGGTCAGCTGCTGGAGACGCTGCTCGGCGAGATCGGCCTCGCCCGCGAGGACGTCTTCATCGCCAACACGCTCAAGTGCAGACCGCCGGGCAACCGCGATCCGCTTCCGGTCGAGCTCGACAACTGCCGTGAGTACCTGCTGGCGCAGCTGGATCTGATCGAGCCGAAGATCGTCTGCACGCTCGGCAACTTCGCGACGAAACTGCTGCGCGACGACCCGACCGGGATCACACGGCTGCACGGCCAGGTTGAGATCCGGACGATCGGGGACCGCACCGTGCGGCTGTACCCGCTGCTGCACCCCGCGGCGGCGCTGTACACCCGCTCCAACGTCGAGGTGCTGCGGGCGGACTTCGCCCGGATCCCCGAGCTGCTGGCGATGCCGGCGCCCGCCCAGCCGGAGCGGTCCTCAGACGGCCTCGCGGAGGAGGAGGCCGAGGCGGCGGCGACCGCGCTCGTGGCCACGGTGGAGCCGGGCGAAGCCGAGCTGGACGAGGAGGAGCGGGCGCTGCGGAAACGCGAGACGCCGCGCTCGGACGATCAGCTCGACCTCTTCTAGCTCCGGCGGGTCGCGCTAGGTCTGCGCCGTCGCCGGCCGCACCGTCGCCGGGCGCGGCACCCGCGTGCGAACAGCGAGCGCGACGACTCCCGTGCAGGCGATCGCCTGCAGCACGAGCACCGCCACGGCGTAGGAGTAGAGCGTGAAGTCGCCGGCGGCGAGCACGAACGGCTCGGCCAGCGCGACGAGCCCGAGGACCCAGAGGTAGCCGGTGCTGCCGAGCGCGATCAGGTACTGGACCGTCAGGTAGCTCGCCGCGAGCAGCGTCATCGCCAGCGCGAGCACCGGCAGCGCGCGATGCGCCTGGGTCAGGTCGTCGCCGAACACCACCCGCATCAGCAGCGTCGGCGCCGCGGCGAAGATCACCAGCGCCGGCAACGCGACCGCGCCGCCGACGGCGAGCGCTCGGCGCAGGACAGGCTTCGGATTGAGCCCGGCGGCGACGCGCGCGGTGGCCTCGGGCAGCAGCTGCAGCGCGAGGCCGATCGCGACCCAGACGACCGCCTTGGCGGCGACGGAGGCGGCCGCGTAGGAGCCGGCGGCGTCGCCGCCGATGCGGTGCTTGACGATGATCACGTCGACGTTCTGCATCAGTGCCAGCAGTCCGAGGCCGGCGATCGGTGCCCAAGCGCCGGCGGTCAGCGCGCGCAGCGAGCGCATCGCAGGCGCGCCCTCCGGGTGGCCGAGGCGCCGCCGCAGGACGACCGCCATGCCGATCGCGGTCAGCGCCATCGTCAGCGGCGTGCCGAGGAACGCCCCGGTGACGCCGGCGCCGCCGAGCACCAGCCCGACACCGAAGACGAGTCGTCCCGCGGCCTCGGTGACGAGCGAGATCCCGACGGCGCGATAGCGGCGGAGCCCCTGGAGCACGCCGCGCTGCAGCGACAGCAGCATCCAGAGCACGCCCGTCGGCAGGATCGTGGCCGCGGCGAGACCGTGGTCGGGTACGCCGACGAGGTGCCCCAGCGGAGCGCGCAAGACGTAGCCGGCGGCCGCGATCGCCACTGTTGCGAGCAGCAGCCGGCGCGACCATGCGTGGATCGTGGCGGACAGCCGGTGGCCTTCGCCCATATGCCCGAGCGCTGTCTCGCGCGCGGCGGCGACCTGCAACGCCTGGCCGCCGACGAGGAGGATCAGGAACGCCGACATCAGCGCCGCGAGCGAGCCGTAGTCGTCCGCGCCGAGCAGGTGCGTGAACACCACGACGATCACGAGCTGGACCGCGTTCGAGATCAGCGTCGCGATCGCGAGCCCGCCGGCCTGCATCGTCTCGGGACGACGCAGCTCGGAGATGAGCGACCCCGGCGATCCGCCGGCAAGCCGGCGCAGCACGGTCGGCGCGCGGGTGTACGGGCGCTTGGGCGGCACGGCGGAGGCGACGGTATCGCGTCGCGCGCCGGTCCAGCGCGGATGGGCGGCGGCTGTCCGCGATCGGCGGCGAAGCCGGGATAGCCTTCATCGGGTGCCAGCCACCAGCTCTGCGGCCGAGACAGAGGCGCAGGGCGCCGCGCTCGCCGCGCGGCTGCGTCCTGGGGATCTCGTGCTGGTGTTCGGCGAGGTCGGCGCCGGGAAGACGACGTTCGTCCGCGGCGCCTGCCGGGCGCTCGGCGTCACCGTGCCGGTGACGAGCCCGACGTTCACGATCGGCCGCCGCTACGACGACGGTCGTCTGCCTGTGTCGCACCTCGACCTGCACCGCCTCGGCGGGCTCGCCGACGAGGACCCGGCGCTGCTCGACGACTATGTCGGCCCCGATCGCGTCGCGTTCATCGAATGGCCCGAGGTCGGCGGGGCCGAGCTCGGCCGCGAGGCAACGTGGGAGGTCCGGCTTCGTCACGTCGCGCCCGAGCAGCGCGAGCTCGAGGTGGTCCGCCGGTGAGTGGATTGTTGGTGCTGGACACAGCCACTCCGGCGACGGTCGTCGGCGTCCGCGTCGGCGGGGAGCTCGTCGAGCTGCGCCACGACCCGGTGCCCGGTGAGCGTCCGGGGCACGTCACCGAGCTTCCTGGGCTCGTGCTGCGCGCCTGTCGCGAGGCGGGCGTCGAGCTCGCCGAGCTCGACCGCATCGGCGCGAGCGTCGGACCCGGGTCGTTCACCGGCCTGCGGATCGGCCTTGCGACCGCGCGCTCGCTGGGCCAGGCGACAGGCGTCGCCCTGGTGCCGGTGCCGACGCTGGCCGCGCTCGCGGCACCCGCGAGCGCGCACGCGAGCACGGTCGTCGCGGTCCTCGACGCGCGCCGCGGCGAAGCGTTCGTCGCCGTGCATCGCGACGGCGTCGCGGTCGACGGACCGCTGGCGCTCGCACCGGGCGAGCTCGCGGCGCTCGTCGCCACGCTCGACCAGCCGCTCGCCGTCGGGTCCGGCGCGACCCTGTTTCGCGACGTGCTGGCGGCCGCCGGGGCGAGCGTCCCCGATGACGACTCGGCGCTGCACCGGATCGGCGCGGCCGGGCTCTGCGAGGTCGCCGTGCAGGCGCAGCCCGTCGGCTACCACGAGCTCGCGCCCGAATACGTCCGTGCGCCCGACGCGTCGCCGCGGCCGGTGACTGGGACCGCTGGATGAGCACCGTGCTCGACGTCCGCCCGCTCGCCTACGCGGACCTGCCGCAGATCGTCGCGATCGAGCGGCGCACCTTCTCGGCGCCGTGGTCGCTGTCGATGTTCGTGCTCGAGCTGTCGAAGCCCGACGGCGTCTGTCTCGCCGCGCGCCTGCCGGTCGCGGGCGTCGATGCCGCGCAGCCCGGCGCGGAGGGTGTCGCCGGCTACCTGATCTGCTCGCGCTACGACATCGTCTGGCACGTGATGAACGTCGCCGTCGACCCGGCGCACCGTCGCCACGGCATCGCCAGCCGCCTGCTGCGCGAGCTGCTGGCGATCGTCGGCGCGGACGCCCGGCTGACGCTCGAGGTGCGGATCAGCAACGAGGGCGCGATCGCGCTGTACGAGGCCTTCGGCTTCCTCGCCGCGGGCGTGCGCCGGCGCTACTACGCCGACAACGGCGAGGACGCGCTGATCATGTGGCGGACGCCGGCGACGCTCGCGGGCCGGCTCGACGACGTGCCGGCCGTCGGCCCCGTGCCGCGATCGGAGCTGCACGGATGATCCTCGCGATCGAGACCAGCTGCGACGACACGTGTGCCGCCGTCGTCACCGCCGCCGGTGAGATCCGCTCGAACGTGATCTCGTCGCAGGGCGTCCACGACCGCTACGGCGGCGTCGTGCCCGAGATCGCCTCGCGGCATCACCTCGAGCTGCTGACCGCGGTGATCGACGACGCGCTGGCTCGCGCCGACGGCACGTTCGCCGACGTCGAGCTGGTCGCGGTGACGCAGGGACCGGGGCTCGTCGGCGCGCTGCTCGTCGGCGTGGCGAGCGCGAAGGCGCTGGCGGCCGCGCTCGGGCTGCCGCTCGCGCCCGTCGACCACCTGCAGGGACACGTCGCGGCGAACTTCCTCGGGCCGGAGCCGTTCGAGCCGCCGTTTCTGTGTCTCGTCGCGAGCGGCGGCCACACCTTCCTTGCCCACGTGACGAGCCACGATCGCTTCGAGGTCCTCGGCCGCACGCTCGACGACGCCGCCGGCGAGGCGTTCGACAAGGGCGCGCGGCTGCTCGGCCTGCCGTTTCCGGGTGGGCCGCATCTGCAGCGGCTCGCCGAGACCGGCGACCCGTCGGCGTTCGCGCTTCCGGTCGCGCGCAGGCTCGACGGGCTCGACTTCAGCTTCTCGGGCCTGAAGACGGCGCTGCTCTACAAGCTGCGCGACTTCGAGGCCGGCGCCACGGAGACGCCGCTCGCCGACCTCGCCGCCTCCTACCAGCACGCGATCGTCGAGGCACTGGCGAACCGGATCGAGCAGGCGATCGAACGCACGGGTGTCGAGCGGGTCGCGATCGGTGGCGGTGTCGCGGCCAACGGCCCGTTGCGGGCGCGCGTCGAGGCGCTCGCGGCGTCGCGCGGCGTCGCCGTCCACATTCCGCCGCGCGAGCTCTGCACCGACAACGCGGCGATGATCGCCAGCGCGGCGCGCTACGTCGAACCGCTGCGCGGCGACGCCTTCCTCGCGCTCGACGCCTACCCGACGGGATCGCATGCCCTCTGAGCCAGGCGAGGCGAGGCTCGTGCTCTACGGGCGCCCCGGTTGCCACCTCTGCGACGAGGCCCGGGCGGTGCTCGAGCGCATCGGGCATCCGTTCGTGCAGCGCGACATCGAGGCCGATCCGGCGCTGCTGCGAGCGATGCTCGAGCGGATCCCGGTCGTCGAGCTCGACGGTGTCGAGTTGTACGACTTTCACGTCGACGAGCGCGACCTTCGGGCGCGCCTCGGTAGCATCGCCCCGGCATGAGCCTCGGCGAAGCGCCACCGCTGGAACGCTTGTCGCTCGGGGTCGCCGCGCGCCTCGCCCGCTACCTGCAGGTCCTCACGCAGGCGCGCAAGGAGGGCAAGGAGACGGTCTCGTCGCAGGAGCTGTCGGACTGGACCCACGTCAACTCGACGCAGATCCGGCGCGATCTGTCGGGTTTCGGCAAGTTCGGCAAGCGCGGCGTCGGCTACAACGTCGACTCGCTGGTGTCGCAGATCCGCAAGATCCTGCGCACCGCCGGCCAGCACAACATCGCGCTGTTCGGCGCCGGCCGGCTCGGCAAGGCGATCGCCTCGAGCGACATCTTCGCCGACCACGGCTTCCGCGTCGTCGCGATCTTCGACTCCGACCCGCGCAAGGTCGGCAGTCAGGTCGGCGCACAGCGAGTTCGCCATACCGACGAGCTGCGTCAGGTCGTCGAGGACGAGGACATCGTCGTCGGCGTCCTCGCGGTGCCGACGGCCGCGGCGCAGCCGCTCGCCGACGACCTCGTCGAGGCGGGCGTCAAGATCATCTTCAACTACTCCGAGCGGCTGCTGCAGGTGCCGCCCGAAGTCACGGTGCACACGTCCAGTCCCGCGGTAGATCTGCTCTACGCGCTGTACTTCTATCTGACGTGAGTATCGACATCGCCGCCGCCGAAGAGGTCTTCGCGGCCTCCACGGACGGGACGGTCGGGCTGGAGGAGGAGTTCGCGATCCTCGACCCGGCCACACTCGACCTCGTTCCGCGCTTCGAGCTGCTGCGCGACAGCGCGCCGCCGGAGCTCGCGCCGCAGCTCGCGGGCGAGCTGATCGCGTCGGAGATCGAGATCGTCTCGGGACGTGGCGAGGACTTCGCGGACGCGCTGGCGCGTCAGCGACGGGGGCGGCGGCTGTTGGTCGCGCATGCCCACGATCACGGCCTGCTGCTGGGCGCCACGGGCACACATCCGTGGGCCGACTACCGCGAGCAGCCGAACATCGACACCGACCACTACCGCCGTGTCGTCACCGAGCTCGGCTACGCGGCACGGCGCAACAACTCGTTCTCGCTCCACGTCCACGTCGGCGTTCGCGGCATCGAGCGCGCGATCGCCGTCTGCGACCGGCTGCGCCCGGTGCTGCCGCTGCTGCTCGCCGCGAGCGCGAGCTCTCCGTTCCTCGAGCGCCAGGACACGCTGCTGCACTCGGCGCGCTCGGAGATCTTCACGCGCACGTTCCCGCGCTGCGGTGTGCCCGACGCCTTCGGCTCCTGGGCCGCGTACCGCGAGTACATCGAGCTGCTGGTGCGGACGTCGTCGATCGTCGAGTTCACGCAGGTCTGGTGGTCGGTGCGGCCGCATTTCAGCTTCGGCACGGTCGAGGTCCGGATCTGCGACGCGCAGCCGTCGGCGGACGAGTCCGATGCGCTCGCGGCGCTGATCGTCGCCGTCGTCAACGCCGCCGCACGCGATCACGACGCGGGCGTCCCGTTCGCCGACCCGCCGTCGCGGCTGATCGAGGAGAACGTCTGGCGCGCGATCCGCTACGGCATGGACGGCCGCCTGATCGATCTCGAGCGCGGCGAGGAGGTCGAGGCGCGTACCGCGCTCGAGCGGCTCGCCACGTGGGCCGGCCACGATCTCACGCTTCCGGCGGCCAACGGCGCCCAGCGCCAGCGCGCGCTGTTCAACGACGGCGCATCGCTGCAGGATGTCTACGCTGCGATCGTCGAGGAAACAAGGAGCACGTATGGACGAGCAGCAGAACCCATCAGCTGACCAGCCGCAGCCGACCGCGGAGGAACTGCGCGCCTACGAGGAGCAGCTGCGCGCCTACGAGGAGCAGCTTGCGCGGATCCGTGTCGAGGACGTGATCGTCCAGACCGTGGTGTCGCTGATCAACCTCGGTGCCCGCCGGGCGGGGCTCGCGACGAGCGAGGCCGGGCCCCCGAACGAGGCCGAGGTCGACCTCGGCCAGCTGCGACTGGCGATCGAGGCCACTCGCGCGCTGATGCCGCTGGTCGAGGCGACGATCGGTGCCAACCCCGAGGCCGCGGGTGAGCTCAAGCAGTTGCGCGACGCCATCTCGCAGCTGCAGATGACCTACGCGAGCAAAGCAGGACCGGCGCCTTCGACGCCGAACGAGTCGCCCGAGCAACAGCCTGAGGGTCCCGGACCCGCTCAATCGAGCGGACGGCTGTGGGTTCCCGGGCAGTAACCGTCACCGCATTTCCGCATATCTGACGGATAGACTCGCGCCCTTCCAAGGCTCGGCGGGCGCGCCGACCTGTTTCGACTTCCCTGAAAAGGACACCTCTTGAGTGACTTCCTGACCGACCACGGTGTGGTCATCGCGCTTGTTTGCGCGGGCCTGGCCGTCGTGTACGGCCTTCTCACGACGCGCCAGCTCTTGGCGCTGTCACCTGGCAACGCGGAGATGCAGCGCATCTCGGGCGCCGTGCAAGAAGGCGCGAAGGCGTATCTGACTCGTCAGTACACGGTGATCGCCGGCGTCGGCGTGATCCTCTTCATCGCCCTGATCCCGATCCAGAACCTGCGCGTCGCGATCGGGTTCCTGATCGGCGGCGTGCTCTCGGGCGCGACCGGCTTCATCGGCATGAACGTCTCCGTCCGCGCGAACGCTCGGGTGGCCGAGGCGGCCCGTGGCGGCATCTCGCCGGCGCTGACCGTCGCCTTCCGTGGCGGCGCGATCACTGGCATGCTCGTCGTCGGCCTGGCGCTGCTCGGCGTCGCCGGCTACTACGGCATCCTCACCGGCGTCTTCGACTACAGCTCGAAGTCCGGCGTCGACGCCCTGATCGGCCTCGGCTTCGGCGGCTCCCTGATCTCGGTCTTCGCCCGGCTCGGCGGCGGCATCTTCACCAAGGCGGCCGACGTCGGTGCCGACCTCGTCGGCAAGGTCGAGGCCGGCATTCCGGAGGACGACCCGCGCAACCCGGCCGTGATCGCCGACAACGTCGGCGACAACGTCGGCGACTGCGCCGGCATGGCCGCGGACCTGTTCGAGACCTACGCCGTCACCGCCGTCGCGGTGATGCTGCTCGGCGTCATCACGTTCAGCGACCAGACCGCTGTCGCGATGTACCCGCTCGTGCTCGGCGCCGTGGCGATCGTGGCGTCGATCATCGGCACGTTCGCCGTCCGCACCTCGACCGGCAACGTCGAGCGCGCGCTCTACCAGGGGCTGATCGTGTCCGGCGTGATCGCCGCGATCGCCTTCCTGCCGGTCACCAAGTGGCTGATGGACGGCCTCGTGTTCCAGGGCGCGACGATCAGCGAGAACGGTCCTCCCGGTTGGGAGAAGCTCTACCTCTGCGCGCTGATCGGCATCGGCGTCACGGCGCTGCTGTTCCTGATCACCGACTACTACACGTCGACGCGCTTCGGCCCGGTCAAGAAGACCGCGGCGGCGTCGCAGACCGGTCACGCGACGAACATCATCCAAGGGCTGTCGTCGGGCCTCCAGGCGACGGCGCTGCCGGCGCTCGTGCTCGTCTTCGGCATCTTCGGCTCGTGGAAGCTGGCCGGCGGCGGTACCGAGGGCATCTACGGCATCGGCGTCGCGGTCATGGGGCAGCTGTCGCTGACCGGCCTGATCGTCGCGCTCGACGCGTTCGGCCCGATCACCGACAACGCCGGCGGCATCGCCGAGATGGCGAACCTGCCGGAAGAGGTCCGCAACGTGACCGACCCGCTCGACGCGGTCGGCAACACGACGAAGGCCGTCACCAAGGGCTACGCGATCGGCTCCGCCGTGCTTGCGGCGATCGTGCTCTTCGCCGGTTTCCGCGAGGAGCTGGCGCGGGCGCAGAGCGTCGACCCGGCATCGCTGGTGTTCGGCATCGACAACCCGCCGGTCCTGATCGGCCTCCTGCTCGGTGGCCTGATGGTCTGTCTCTTCGCGGCGATGTCGATGGAGGCCGTCGGCCGCGCCGGTGGCGCCGTCGTCGAGGAGGTCCGCCGGCAGTTCCGCGAGAAGCCGGGGATCATGGACGGCACCGAGGAGCCGGACTACGCGACCTGCGTCGACCTCGTGACGAAGGCCGCGCAGCGCGAGATGATCATCCCGTCGCTGCTGCCGATCGTGATGACGCTGATCGTCGGCCTGATCGACGAGCAGGCGCTGGGCGGCCTGTTGATCGGCGTCACCGTCGTCGGCTTCTTCTTCGCCGTCCTGATGACCGCCGGCGGCGGCGCCTGGGACAACGCGAAGAAGCTGATCGAAGACGGCGCCTTCGGCGGCAAGGGCTCCGAGGCCCATGCCGCCTCGGTCACCGGCGACACCGTCGGCGACCCGTTCAAGGACACCGCCGGCCCCGCGATCAACCCGATGATCAAGGTCGCGAACATCGTCGCGATCCTGATCATCCCGATCATCACCTGATCGCAGAAGACCACGAAGCACCGAGCGAGGGCGGCCACCAGGCCGCCCTCGCCGCTTAAGCCCAACAGCAAGGCGACTGAACCCCTGCCGAGGGCCGGTCGGGGCGGGGCGCACGGATCACCTCCCGACCCACTCCCCGCAGCCGCCGGAGGCGGCGAGGAGGGTCGGGAGGGGGACGCCGCGCGGCGCCCCGCCACAGGCGCACGCACCAAGGGCCACAGCCGTCGACCCCGCACGCACCTAGACTCTCGCGCCGAGATGGCAGAACGCCGACTGCACGGGCTTCAGCGAGTCCTCGGCACCTACTCGCTGGCATCCAGCGCCTACGGCAACGTCGGCTCCTCGATCTACTACGCGCTGGGTCTGGTGACGTCGTTCGCGCTCGGCCTGACGCCGGTCGTCTTCCTGATCAGCGGCGCGATCTTCTACCTGACGGCCGCCACGTACGCCGAGGCGACGGCGATGTATCCCGAGGCGGGCGGCTCGAGCTCGTTCGCCCGCCGCGCGTTCAACGAGTTCTGGTCCTTCTTCGCCGCCTGGGGCCAGATGCTCAACTACACGATCACGATCGCCATCTCGGCGTTCTTCGTGCCGCACTACCTCGGCGGCGTGCTCGGCATCGACGCGTTCCGTCACGGCCCGGCGGACATCTTCGTCGGCATGGCCGTCGTCGTCGTGCTGGCCGTGATCAACGTCCGCGGCGCGCAGGAGTCGGCGTTCGTCAACATCGGCCTCGCCGTCGCCGACTTCGGCACCCAGGTGCTGCTGGTCCTCGTCGGCCTCGTGCTCGTCTTCTCGCCGAGCACGCTCGTCGACAACGTCCACCTCGGTCTGGCGCCGACGTGGAAGGACTTCTTCCTCTCGATCCCGGTTGCGATGATCGCCTACACCGGGATCGAGACGATCTCGAACATGGCCGAGGAGGCCAAGGACTCGGCGAAGACGATTCCCGCGGCGATCAAGCGCGTCGTCGTCGCGGTGTTCGCGATCTACGCGCTGCTGCCGGCGATCGCGCTCAGTGCCCTGCCGGTCCAGCAGGACGCCAACGGCCAGTACTACAGCCTGCTCGGACGGCCCGAGGACCAGGGCGGCTTCGCCGGCGACCCGGTTCTCGGTGTCGTCAAGAACATGTCGCTGGGCCCGCTGCAGCACGTCACCGAGATCTACGTCGGGCTGCTGGCGGCGACGATCCTGTTCATCGCGACCAACGCCGGCGTCATCGGCGTCTCGCGGCTGGTCTACTCGATGGGATTGCATCGCCAGGTGCCCGACCGGCTGCGCCGCCTGCACCCGCGCTACGGAACCCCATACCTCGCGATCGGCATCTTCGCCGTCGTCGCCTGCATCGCGATGGTCCCGGGCAAGGCCGACTTCCTCGGCAACATGTACGCGTTCGGCGCGATGCTGTCGTTCACGATCGCGCACCTCGCGGTCGTGCGATTGCGGATCACCGAGCCGGACCACGAGCGCCCGTACCGCGGGCCGGGCACGATCCGCATCCGCGGCCATGACCTGCCGGTCTTCGCGCTGCTCGGCGCGTTCGGCACCGGGCTGGCGTTCCTCGTCGTCACCGCGCTGCACGCCGACGTCGCGATTGCCGGAATCGGTTGGCTGGCGCTCGGGATCGTCGCCTACGTCGTCTACCGTCGCCACCTCGGGCTGACCCTGACCGAGACGGTCAAGGTCGCGATTCCGCGGCCGGTCACCGAGAGCGAGGCGGAGTACGACTCGATCCTGGTGGCGTTCGAGGCCAACCGCTACGTGCCACAGGCGATCGCGACCGCCGTCAAGCTCGCCGCGCGCCGTCGCCGCGGCGTCCACGTCCTCGTGACGCTCGTCGTGCCGGCATCCTCGCCGCTCGACGCCGACCTGCCGGAGCAGTCGGTGCTGGCGCAGGGGATCATCGAGCAGGCGCGTATCCAGGGCGGCCGTCGCGTCACCGGCCACGTCGAGCGCGTCCGCGCGGGCCAGTCCGGGCGCACGATCGTCGTCGAGGCGCGCGAGATGCGCGCGGGGGCGATCGTGATGCCGCTGCCGCGAAGGACGGGCACGACGATCTTCGGCAAGACGCTCGAGACGGTGCTGACCGAGCGGCCCTGCCGCGTGATCATCGAGAGCGACCCGGGCTCGGCCGACAAGCCCGTCAAGGCCGCGCCGACGGTCGCCGGGCGCCCGGAGCCGAGGCGCTGATGGCACGGGCGCCGCGACCGCAGCCGACGCCGGCGAAGGCCGAGCCGCGCGACCTGCGGCGGTCGATGACGATCGGCTGGTCGATCGTGATGATCGTGCTCGGTATCGCGATCCTCGTTCGCACGTTCGCTGGCGGCGGCGGCGCGCTCTCGCTCGGCCTGTTCGTCGGCGTCCTGTTCGTGCTGGCGGGAGCCGGCCGGCTGTGGGTCGCGCGGAAGGGCTACGTGTGAGCTCGCCACGGTTCGAGGGCGGTCGCCAGATCGGCCGCAGGACACTCGGCTCACCGGCGCTGTTCGTCGTCATCTACACGCTGCTGGCGAGCGCGATCTACTTCACGCTCGGCGCCGTCAGCGCCCAGGCGTTCACGCTGACGCCGCTGGTCTTCCTGGTCGGCGGGGTGCTGTTCGCGCTCGCCGCGATGACGTATCTCGAAGGCGCCTCGCTGCACCAGGAGCGCGCCGGCGCCACGGTCTTCGCGCGCTACGCGTTCAACGAGCTGTGGAGCTTCGTCGCCGGCTGGGCGCTGCTGCTCGACTACGTGATCCTGATCAGCGTCACGACGTTCTCCGCGACGAACTACCTCGCGGCGTACTGGGGCGGCTTCGGCCACGGCGTCTCGGAGATCGCGCTCGAGCTGGCGTTCATCGCCTACGTCGGTATTCGCAACGTCCTCGGCTTCGGCGATCGCCGCACCGAGCGGATCCGGATGCTCGTGCTGTTCGACGTCCTGCTGCAGTTCGCGATCGTCGTCGTCGGCCTGCTGCTGTTCTTCGACTGGAGCGACATCGTCGACCCGATCGACCTCGGCACGCGCCCGACGTGGGGAGGGCTGCTGTTCGCGCTCGGGCTGTCGACGGTGATCTTCACCGGCCTCGAGTCGGCCTCGGGGCTCGCCGGCGAGGTCGCGATCAGCCGGCGCGGCCTGAAGCGGCTGCTCGCCTCGGCGGTCGCCGTGGCGATGGTCGTCTACGTCGGCATCGCCGTCGTCGCGGTCTGTGCGCTGCCGATCTCCGAGGGCACCGCTGCCGTGCCCGGCAACTGGATCGAGGCGCCGATGCTCAGCGTCGCCGGGGCCTTCGACGCGCACTGGCACACCGATGCCGTGCGCTATGTGATCGCGGCGGCGGCGGCGACGACGCTGATCGCCGGTGCCAACTCGGCGATGCTCGGGCTGTCGCGGCTGGCATATTCGCTCGCGACTCACCGCCAGATCCCGAGCTCGCTCGGGCGCCTGCATCCGACTCGCTCGACGCCGTTCGTCGTGATCGCGATCGCGTCGGTGCTCGCGGCGGCGATCGGCGTGCCGGCGGACATGGACTTCCTCGTCGGGATCTTCGCCTTCGGCGCGCTGCTCGGGCTGACGATCGCGCATCTCTCGGTCTGTGTGCTGCGCTACAAGGAGCCGACCCGCGACCGCCCGTTCCGCGTGCCGCTCAGCGTTCGCATCGGCGGCGGCGACCTGCCGATCCCGTCGGCGCTCGGAGCGCTGCTGTCGGCCGGCGCCTGGGTCGGCGTGCTGATCACACACGAGGGCGCGCGATACATCGGTCTGGGCTGGATCGCCGCGGGCCTGGCGCTCTACGTCGGCTACCGGCGGTCGCAGGGCACGTCGCTGACGCAGCGGCTCGTCGTCCCCGAGCAGGCGCTGCGCGAGCGCGAGCTCGAGGCGGAGTACGGCTCGATCCTCGTGCCGCTGTTCGGGACGCCGCTCGACGACGACATCGTCCAGACGGCTGGCCGCCTTGCCGCCGCCGAGCGCGCCGACGCCGACGAGAGCGAAGGCGCCGTGATCGAGGCGCTGTGGGTCTTCGAGGTGCCGATGGCGCTGCCGATCGACGCGCGCCTGCCCGAGTCGCAGCTCGAGGCGGCACGCGCCGCGCTGCGCAGGGCCAAGGCGGTGGGGGAGGAGTACGAGGGCGTCGAGGTCGCGACGGCGACCGTGCGGGCGCGCCGCGCCGGCCACGCGATCGTCGAGGAGGCGCGCCGTCGTGGCGTCGAGCTGATCGTGCTCGCCGCCGAGGAGCCGTCGCGGATCCGGGGCGGCTCCTCGCTCGGCGGCCGCGGCACGCTGGACAACTTCGTCGGCGAGGTCACCAAGCACGTGATCAACAAGGCTGGCTGCCGTGTGATCCTCACCGCGCCACCGGCACGCGAGGAGCCCAAGCGCGGGCCGGAGGATCTCGTCCCCGCCGAGTAGGCTTCGCGGCATGTTCGTCCTCATCGTCGGCGCGGGGCGCGTCGGCTCACAAGTGGCGAAGGCCGCGCTCGCCTCGGGCCACACCGTTTCGGTCCTCGACGAGGACCCGCTGTCGCACGAACGGCTCGACGAGGGCCAGCGCACGACCTGGGAGGACTCCGGTGGCCGCTTCACGGTCGGCCACGCGATCGAGGTCGAGGCGCTGCTCGAGGCGGGGATCGAAGACGCCGACGTCTTCATCGCCTCGACCAACGGCGACAACACGAACCTCGTCATCGCTCAGATCGCGCAGAAGCGCTTCGAGGTCGACCGCGTGATGGTCCGCGTGATGGACCCGGCCCGCGCGCGCTGGTACGCGGAGCAGGGCCTGTCGACGATCTGCCCGACGATCGCCGCGATCGACGAGTTCAAGTCCGCGTTGGAGGTCGTCTGATGTACGTCGTCGTCGCCGGCGGTGGCAAGGTCGGCTGGAACCTCGCCCGCGAGCTGATCGAGAAGGGCAATGAGGTCACGCTCGTCGAGAACAACCGTCAGCGCTACCTGGCGATCGAGGAGGAGCTCGAGCACGCGGTCCAGTACGGCGACGCCAGCGAGCTGTGGGTGCTCGAGCGTGCCGGGATCCAGCGCGCCGACCTCGTGATCGCGGTCACCGGCGACGACGAGGACAACCTGCTCGTCTGCCAGATCGC
>DASRHW010000014.1:0-11107 GCA_035650375.1 Solirubrobacteraceae bacterium
CTGTCAAGCAGATGGTCGGGGTCGTGCATGACCTCACCGCCACCAGCACGAATCAGATGATCGTGAGCATTCGTGACCCCCATCTGCTGCGGATCGATATCGCCACGAATCGTTCGAACGAAGCTCATCAAAGAAGTCCCCCCGCCAGCTGCTGCACAACAACGGTGAACAAATGTTCACCCGACGTGCACGACTGTGCGCACGGTACCATGTGCCGCGAACATGCGTCAAGGAACGGGTGCACGGATGTCCAGTACAGATCGGCCCCGCCCAGGCGCAGACGACGCTCAAGCACGACGTCGTCTCTAGGAGCGGACCCCGCTACATGATCGATACGCGAGAGGACATGGAATGACTTCGGAAGAACCTCGCCGGGTGATCGTGACGGGAGGTGCGTCGGGAATGGGGCTGGCGACCGTCGCCCGCTTTCAGGCCGACGGCGCCAGAGTCGCAGCTCTCGACCTCAACGCCGATGCGCTGGCGGTATCCGCCGCAGACGTGCGCGCCGTCGCCGACGTGAGTGACGAGACGTCGATTCAGGAAGCGGTCGACGCTGCCGTCGAGCAACTCGGGGGGCTCGACGTTCTGGTCTGCGCGGCAGGCATCGGCTGGGGCGGGCCGACAGTCGAGAACACTCCGCTCGATGCGTGGGAACGGGTCTTCGCCGTCAACGTGCGCGGAGTGTTTCTCAGTTGTCGTGCCTCCATTCCGCATATGCGGAATGGAGGCGGCGCGATCGTCAACATCGCCTCGATGCTCGGCCTGGTCGGCTTTCCGACCGCCAACTTCCGTGGCCTGGGAACCGCGGCCTACTGCGCTTCGAAGGGCGCTGTTGTGCAGCTCACGCGAGCTCTGGCCATCGAATGCGCCCTGGACGGTATCCGCGTCAATGCGGTTGCCCCAGGGATCACGCGAACTCCGCTGATCGAGACGCACTTCGAGTCTGAGGAAGCATTGACCGAACACCTCAAACTGACCCATCCTCACGGGCGGATCGTCATGCCCGAGGAGGTTGCCGAAGCGATCGCCTACCTCGCGTCTCCGAATGCCGGATCGACTGTGGGAGCGATCCTGAGCGTCGACGGCGGATATACGACCTGGTAGGTCAAATACCATCATTGACCGTCACGCGCCAACGCCGGCAGGAAGGCCGATGTTGAACAAGGCCGTTACTCGGCGCTCAACCGCCCGCGTGACGACTTGAGAACGCCGAAGGCCCCGTCGCACGGGGCTTTCCGGAGTGGGCGATACTGGGCTCGAACCAGTGACCTCCTGCTTGTCGAGCAGGCGCTCTCCCAGCTGAGCTAATCGCCCTGGGAGCGGAAAGCCTAGCAACGGCCGGGCGCCGTGCCGAGCCGCGCAACCCTGTCCGACCTGGCAGCAACAGACGTGCCACTACCCTGCCCCTGCTGCCCCGGCGCGGTGGCGGAGTGGCTACGCAGCGGCCTGCAAAGCCGTGTACACCGGTTCGATTCCGGTCCGCGCCTTCCGATCGGTCTGGGACCCGTTCCGACCTTCGCGCCACCCCTTCCCATCGGCCGGAGCCGGGCGTACCTTTCAGGAGTGCTCGCGAGCCTGCGATACCGGTTCACCGCTTGGGCCAGCCGCTACGGCGACTCGGCTCCCGCCGTGTGCTGCGGCGTCTGCAAGCCCTGCGTGACGACGGCCGCCACAGGTCTCGTCGCCGGCGCCGCGGCGGCAGGCGTGCAGGCCGTCAAGAACCGCCGCGCAGACGAGTCCTAGACGGCCCCCGTCGAGGCCGCGGTCCCACCCACCGGCGAACGGTGTTAGATGCGCCCATGGCGCAATCGCAGCCGCCGCTGGACCCAGAGCCCACCCCCGCCCCGCACGGAGCCGCAGAGGTCTCGCCGGTGCCACCTGAGATCGACCAGGCGCGGCGCACGTCGATGGCAGCGGAGCGCACCTGGCTGGCCTGGTGGCGCACCGCGCTCGCGGCCAGCGTCGGGGCGCTCGGCGTCGGCCGGCTCGCCCCGGAGGTGCTCGACGGCGCCACGTGGCCCTACGTCCTGCTCGGCTGTGGCTACGCGCTGCTCGCGGTCGGACTGCTCGTCATGGGCGCCCAGCGCCAGCGCGAGCTCGAGCGAGCGCTCCAGACAGGCAACCACGTGCCGCTGCGATTCGCCGTCGTCGGGGTGTTCACCGTCGGCGGCGTCGCGCTCGCGGCACTGACCGTCGTGCTGATCGTCGCGCAGACCTGAGCGCCGGCTCAGCCGGCGTCGGCGAGCGCCTTGAGCTCGCCCTGCGTCGCCAACCGCGCGAGCGCCTGGCGCTCGATCTGGCGCACGCGCTCGACCGACAGGTCGAGCCGTTGCCCGATCCTCGCCAGCGTCTCGGGCGCCGGTCCGCCGCTGAGGCCGTAGCGCAGTTCGATCACGCGACGCTCGACGGGCGGCAGCGTCTTGAGCGTGCGGCGCACGACGACGCCACGGAGCCGCAGCATCACCTCGTCGTCGAGCTCGTGCTTGTCGGCCGCGACGATCTCGCCGAGCGACGTGTCGCCGTCGCTGCCGACCGGGCGATCGAGCGACGTCACGACCCGCGCCGCGTCATCGAGGTCGTCGAGCTGCTTCGGCGTCAGATGCGCCGCCTCGGCGATCTCCTCACGCGACGGCTCCCGCCCGAGCGTCGTCTGCAGCTCGCGCATCACCCGCGCCACGCGCTGGTCGCGCTGGGCGACGTTGGCCGGCAGGCGGATCGGCCGCCCCCGGTCGGCGAGGCCGCGCTGGAGCGCCTGACGGATCCACAGCGTCGCGTACGTCGAGAAGCGGAACCCCTTGCGCCAGTCGAACTTCTCGGCGGCGCGGATCAGCCCGATCATCCCCTCCTGGATCAGGTCCGGCAGCGCGAGCTGGCCGACGCCCTGATAGCGGCGAGCGATCGACACGACGAGCCGCAGGTTCGAGTTGATCAGCCGCTCCTTGGCGTCGAGATCGCCGCGCTCGATGCGCTTCGCCAGGGCGAGCTCCTCGGCCGGCGTCAGCAGCCGGAAGCGGCCGGCGGCGTTGAGGAACGTCCCGAGTGCGTCCGCGTCGGCGATCACCGACGGGCGGCGGGGAGCCTCGTCGTCGCGCGTGGTCGTGGCGACGTGGCCGCCGGGGCCTGGATCCGTGTCGTCGACGAGCGACATTCCTGCCACAGCGCTTCCCGCGCTGCGGCAACCGCAAACGGCGCCGAGCCGTCAGCGGGCGGCGTCGAGCGCCTGGTTGACGAGCGCGTCGGCGTCGGCGTTCTGTGCTCGCGGAACGGATCTGATCGTCCACGACGTGAATCCCGCCAGCGCGTCGAGCGCCTCGCGGTGCAACGGCTTCATCGCCGCGTGCTTGACCTTGTAGGCCCCGTTGACCTGCTTGGCGATCAGCTCGGAGTCGTTGATCACCTCGACCTCGTCGGCGCCCAGCTCGCGCGCGCGGCGTAGGCCGAGCAGCAGGCCGCCGTACTCGGCGACGTTGTTGGTCGCCTCGCCGAGCAGCTCGGTCGCCTCGTCGACGACGTCGCCGTCGACCGTCGAAAGCACGGCGCCGGCAGCGGCGGGCCCCGGATTGCCGCGCGAGCCGCCGTCGACGTGGATGATCAGCTTCACGCCAGCGACAGCGCGCCGTCGGCGAAGGCGCCGTTGGCGTCGAGATCCTCGGGCTCGAGCTCATCGAGCTCGGTGCCGTTCTCGACCTGTCGCACACCCGCAGCCTCGTTGCCGAGGTCGACCTCGAACCGATACCAGGTGATCTCCCAGGCGGCGACGATCGACACGACGGCGCCCTCGGTCTCCGACGGCCGCACCGACACTGTCGGCGCGCCGAGCGAGCGGGCGACGCCGGCGACCATCCGAGCCTGCTGGCTGCTGTTGAAGACCTCGACGGCGCGCGCCGCCTTCAGCTCGCTGTTGGTCGGCACCGCGTGGACGTCGCGCGGCTCCGGCGCCAGCACCCGCTCCTCGGCGACGTGGCCGTTGCTCGGCTCGTCGAGCGCCTGGTCGCCTTCGAAGAAGTCCTCGGTGCGCTGCTTGATCCGGCTCAGCAGCGAACGCGACCGGCTCCCACGGGGGACGCCGCCGCCGAGGTCGCCGAAGCCCTCGCGCAGCCAGCCCTCGTGCACCGCGCGCGGAGCGCACAGCTCGCAGACCATCCGCCGCTGCCCACCGGAGATGAAGGGCTCGGCGTGCTCGCCTCGGAGGAGGGTTCGTCCGCAGACCGCGCACACGACGACGGTGTGCGAGGTGCTGATCGTTCTGCGGCTCATGCCCGCCGCAGGCTAGTGGCCGCGACCGAGCGTTCGGGCGCCCGCAAGCGCCCGCCCGAACGTGCCGGTCTCAGTGCGAAGCGACGGCTTCGACCGTGCTGGCGACGTGCGCCGGCACCTCCTCGTAGCGCAAGAACTCCATCGTGTACTCGCCCTGGCCGCCCGTCAGTGAGCGCAGATCGGGCGCGTAGACGAGCAGCTCGCTCATCGGAACCTCGGCCTTGACCTCGGTCATCTGCCCGGTCGGCTCCATCCCTTGAGGCCGGCCGCGACGGCTGTTGAGGTCGCCGATCACATCGCCGACGGTGTCGTCGGGCACGGTCAGCGTCACGAGCATGATCGGCTCGAGCAGCACCGCCGAGGACTGCGCGAGCGCATCCTTCATCGCGATCGAGCCGGCCATCCGGAACGCCTGCTCGGACGAGTCCACCGCGTGGTAGGAGCCGTCGGTCAGCCGCACGCGCACGCCGCGAACCGGGTAGCCGGCGACCGGCCCGTGCTGCATCGCGTCGCGGATGCCCTTCTCGACCGCCGGGATGAACCCCGAAGGGATCACGCCGCCCTTGATCTTGTCGACGAACTCGAGCGTCTCAGACGCCTCACCGTTCTCGATCGGCTCGATCTCGATCTGGCAGTCCCCGAACTGACCCCGTCCGCCCGTCTGCTTCTTGTGGCGGCCGTGCGCCGAGGCCGTCTGGCGGATCGTCTCGAGGTACGGCACGCGCGGCGGCTTCAGCGTCACCTCGCAGCCGAAGCGTGCCTTCAGCCGGTCGACGATCACCTCGACGTGGATCTGCGACAGGCCCGCGACGATCTGCTCGCCCGTCTGCGGGTCACGGTGGAGGTCGAGCGTCGGATCTTCCTCCTGCAGCCGGCGCAGGGCGTTGTAGACCTTGTCCTCATCGCCGTGGGCCTCCATCGCGAACGCCATCACCGGCGCCGGGAGCTTGATCGCCGGCATCGAGATCGGCTCGTCGCGAGCCGCCAGCCAGTCGCCGGCGCGCGTCTCCTTCAGCTTCGCGACGGCGCCGATGTCTCCAGGGCCGAACTCAGCGACGTGCTCGGTGTCCTTGCCCTTGAACGCCAGCAGCTGGCCGATTCGCTCCTTGCCGTGCGCGCGGGTGTTGAGCACGTGCGTGTCGTGGCGCATCACGCCCTGGTAGACGCGAAAGAGGTTGATCCGGCCGGCGAACGGATCGGCCCGCGTCTTGAAGACGTAGGCGAACATGTCCGCGTCCTCGTCGGCGGGATCGATCGTGATCTCCGGCAGCTCGAGGCCGCCGTGCTTCACGGGCGACGGCAGGTCCTCGACGATCGCGTCGAGCAGCCGGTTGGTCGCGAGGTTCTTCGTCGCGACGCCGCAGACGACCGGGAAGATGCCGCCGTGGTTGGCGCCGTCCTTGAGCGCGGCGACGATCTCGTCGTGGGCGATCGGCTCGCCGTCGAGGTAGCGCTCCATCAGCGCCTCGGACACCTCGGCGACCTCGTCCATCAGCTTCTCGCGGTACTCCTCGGCGAGCGCCTGGGCATCCTCGGGAATCGGGATCTCGCGACACGAGCCCCGATCGGAGGACAGGTATTCGTACGCCTTGAGGTCGATCAGGTCGATCACGCCGCGGATCTCGTGCTCGGCGCCGATCGGGATCTCGGTCGCGACGACGTGCGGGCCGAAGGCGGCCTTGAGCTGGTCGAGCGTGCGGAAGAAGTCGGCACGCTCGCGGTCGAGCATGTTCACGAAGAGCATCCGCGAGATGTCGAGCTCGTCCGCGCGCGCCCACAGCCGCGTCGTCGACGGCTCGACGCCGAGGACGGCGTTGACGACGAAGATCGCCGACTCGCAGACGCGCAGCGCGCCGAGGGCGTCGGCGACGAAGCTCGGGTCGCCGGGCGTGTCGAGCACGTTGATCCGCCGCTGCTGCCACTCGAAGGAGTTGAGCGCGAGCGAGATCGACATCCCCCGCGCCTGCTCGTCGGGATCGACATCCGACACGCTCGTGCCGTCGATCACGCTGCCGAGCCTGTTCGTCACGCCGGCCTCGTAGAGCAGCGCCTCGAACAGCGAGGTCTTGCCACTGCCACGGTGGCCGACCAGAGCGACGTTCCGGATGCGATCGGCTGCGTGGTGCATGCCGCTTCTCCTCTCCTCGGATGCCGAGTGCGAAACGCTACAAGCGCACGCGCTCACATGCGAGCCGATTGCACCAAGCACGCCGTTGATCTATGGAGGGCCGCAGAGACTGCGGCCTCTCTCCTACGGAGCTACGCCCAGAACTCGTCCCACGCGTACAGGTCCTCGAAGTGCTCACGGCCGTCGGTCACCCGGCCGTCCTTGAGCTCGAAGACGATGCAGTCGGCAACATCGAGGTGCTTGCCGCCTCGGTCCGCGGTGCTGCGCTGGATGCCGACGACGCGGTCGTCACCCTCGGCTGCCAAGTGCTCCAACTCAGCCCGGAAGGTCCCGCCGGTCTCCTGCGCCAGCTGACCGAAATACGCCAACGTGGCCTCGCGGCCCTGATAGTCCCGGGCCATCAAGCTCCGGCCCGGCAAATGCCACACAGCGCTGTCGTCGAAGAGATCGACGAGCGTGCCCATGTCACCCGTGTTGAACGCCTCATACGCGCGTCGCATGATCGCGACGTTCTCATCTCCGGTCATCGTGATGCCTCCTTCGCTGCCGAGGCACTGTCGAACTCCTCGGCGATTGCCTGTGGTCGGCCCACCGTGAGACCTCCAGGCGACGCTACACCTCATCCGCGTCCAGCGGGGTTTGATTCAGCGGCGACGAATCCGCGCCGACGCGCCGGGAAAAGGCGAACCGGGACTAGCCCGCGCTCAGGCGCGAGCGCAGGCGCAGCACGGCCTTGGTGTGCAGCTGCGAGACGCGTGACTCGGTCACGCCGAGGACCTCACCGATCTCGCGCAGCGTCAGGTTCTCGTAGTAATAGAGGGCGACGACGAGCTTCTCGCGCTCGGGCAGCCGCCCGATCGCGTCGGCCATACGGTCCTTGAGCTCGGTCGCATCCATCACCGCGGCCGGGTCCGGCGCGCCGGGGTCGTGCAGCGTGTCGAGCAGCGACACCGAGTCGCCGCCGGAGTCGCCCACCGACCACAGCTCGTCGAGCGCGGCGATCGACGAGTTGGCGATCTGCAGCAGTGAGTCCTGGAAATCCTCGACGGTCGTGTCGAGCTCGGCCGACATCTCCTCGTCAGTCGGCGCCCGCTGCAGCTTGTGCTCGAGCTTGGAGTTCGCGCGCTCGATCGCCCGGGCCTTCGCGCGCACCGAGCGGGGCACCCAGTCGAGCGAGCGCAGCTCGTCGATGATCGCGCCCTTGATGCGCATGATCGCGTACGTCTCGAACTTGATCTCGCGCTCGAGCTCGAAGCGCTCGATCGCGCTGATCAGCCCGACCAATCCGTACGAGATCAAGTCGGCTTCGTCGACGTGCGCGGGCAGCCCGGAGGCCATCCGGCCCGAGACGTACTTGACCAGCGGCGAGTAGGCGACGACGAGGCGCTCGCGGGCATGCTCGTCACCGCCGAGCTTGTAGCGGCGCCACAGGTCCTTGAGCTCGATCGCCTTGACGTTCGTTTCCAAGCCAGCTCCTGCTCGATCCTATGCCCGCGGGTGTGCTTGCGCATAGGCGCGCTTGAGTCGGGTCGACTCGACTCGAGTGTAGATCTGCGTCGTCGAGATGCTGCTGTGGCCGAGCAGCTCCTGAATCACGCGCAGGTCGGCCCCGCCATCGAGCAGGTGCGTCGCGAACGAGTGGCGCAGCGCGTGCGGCGACACCGTGCCCTGCAGTCCGAGCTTGCGCGTCCAGACCTTGAGCCGTCGGCGGACGTCGCTGGTCGACAGCCGCCGGCCCGACTTCGACAGGAACAGCGCCTCCTCACCCTCGCGCTCGACCGCCGCGGCCAGCGTCGGCCGCGAGCGCCGCAGGTAGTCGTCGATCGTGCGCGTCGCCTGCTCGCCGATCGGGACGACACGCGTCTTCGATCCCTTGCCCTCGATCCGCACCTGCTCGTCGTCGAAGTCGATTCCGGCGACGTCGAGCGTCACCAGCTCCTCGGCCCGCAGGCCGCTCGCGTAGGCGAGCTCGAACATCGCGCGATCGCGCATCTCCAGCGGCGTCGACGCCGGAATCCGGTCCAGCAACCTCGCGACCTTGCGGGCGTCGAGCGTCTTCGGCAGACGCTGGCCGCGCTTCGGCGCCGAGATCAGCTCGGCGGGGTTCTGCTGGATCCGCCCGTGCTCGCGCAGCACGCGGAAGAACTGGCGCTGCGCCGCGAGCTTGCGTGCGACGGTCGCCGGGCTGTCGCCGCCTTGTGAGCGCTCGGCCGCGTGCCGCCGCAGGGTCTTGAGGTCGACCTCGGTCGGCTCCAGGTCGCGAGCGCCGGCCCACAGCGCCAGCTGGCCGAGATCGGCCGCGTATGCCTCTCGGGTACGGGCCGCGGAGCCCCTTCGCCGCAGGTCGGCGTCGAGCAACGCGAGCGCCTCGACCCATGCCGGGCTGATGCTCGGTACCTCGCTAGCCTCGGTCACCGTGGGCGTCTTTTTCATCGACACGTCGACAGGCACAGTCGCCACCCAGCGTCAGCTGATCGAGGCCGGGGTTGCGACAACGTACTCTGCCCCACCCCGCCCGTGGCTTGAGATCCGGGCGACCGGGGACGCCTCGACGATGTGGTACGAGGTCCTGCGCAAGCGTGAGCGTGGCATCTTCATCGGCACGCTGGTCCTTCGACACTCAGGGCACCATGCCTCCCTGCTGGAGCGTGGCTGGGAGCCTGTCCCGATCGACGAGATCGCCGTTCCGCCCAGCGCCGGCTGACCCGGCGGCGCGCCGCTCAGCCGATGTAGATCGGCGTTCCGATGGGAACCTTGTCGTACAGCTCGATCACGTCGGGAATCCGCATCCGCACGCAGCCGTGCGACGCGGCGTGCCCGATCGAGCCGTACTCCGACGGGTCGACGCCGTGGATCCCGGCACCGTCGAAGATCCCCATCCAGCGCGCCTTGAGCGGGTTCTGCGGCGTCCCGCCCGGGACGACGTCGCCGCGCTCCGACGGCTTGATCCAATCCGAGTTCGGCTTCGTCCACGCCGGATTGATCGCCTTGTTCTGGATGTGGTAGATGCCGGCAGGCGTCTCGAGGCCGACCGCGCCGACGGCGACGTTGTAGGTCTTGACCTTCTCGAGGTCCTTGTACAGCGTCAGCGTGAACTTCTCGCGGTTGACGATCAGCGCGGTCTTGTACTTGTCCTCGATCTCGGCGGACGTGACCTCCGGCGTCGTTCGCTCGACGGGCACGGCGAAGCTTCGGGGTGCACGCGGATCGACGATCGTGCGATCGAGCTGACGGCGCAGCGCCGCGGTCTTGACCTCGAGCCCGTCGGCACCGAACTTCCGCGTCACGCCGGTCGGCGTGAACTCGACGCCCGCGTTCTGCGCCGGGCGGTCGACGGCGGTGTCGATCTGATCGACGAGGCTCGCCGCCGCGTCCTGGTCGTAGACCGTGCTCGGCGCGACGTCGGCGTCGAGCTCCTGGCCCGTCAGTCGGCGCCACGTGCGGGTGACGATCGAGTCGCCCCGCCCCTGGGCGAGTGCCTGGTCGACGAGCGTCGAGAGGTTCGCGGCGGCCTTCGTGTCACTCGCGTCGAGCGTGAACGTCTGCGTGCCCTCGGTCACCGTGATCGGCTCGCGCAGGCGAGCGACGTAGCCGCTCTCGAGCGCCGCCCGCGCCTCGGCCGCGTCCATCCCGCCGACGTCGATGCCGGCGATGCTGACCCCCTGCGCGATCGTGCCCCGGCCGCTGTGATCGAAGGCGTACACGCCCGCGACACCCACGAAGACGATCACGAGCACGGTCGTGAGCAGGATGAGGGACCGGTTTCGCATCGTGTACAGCAGAAAGATCCGCTGACCGATGAGTGTAGGTAGCGATCAGGCGCCCCACCAGCCCTGCAAGCGCCCTGGCGCGACGGCGTTGTCGGCGTCTGTCAGTGCCGGGCGGGAACGCCGAGCAGCAGCGGCGCCAGCTTCGTCTCGAGCTCCGCCCAGTCCCTCGCGGCGACGATGTCCTCGGTCTCGCAGACGTCCTCGTTCCACGGATGGACGATCGTCGCGGCGACAAGCCCGGATTCGACGGCGCGGGTCAGGTTCTGCGGGCAGTCGTCGACGAGCAGCTCGATGCCCAGCTCGAGACATCGCGACACCTTGTCGCTCGAGCAGTAGAGCTCGTCGTAGCGGAGGCCGATCTTGTCGAGCCAGGCCCCGGTCGCCTCGTGGCAACTGTCCTCGCGATGGCTCGTGACGTGGATGAAGTGCCCCGCGTCACGCCAGCTGTTGACGGTCTCGACGGCGCCCGGATAGGGATCGCCGTTGAGGATCGCCGTGTCGCAGTGCGTCTCGGAGATGCAGAGCGCGAGCTGCTCCGGCTTGAGCCGCGTGATGCCCCAGGTGAACTGCTCCTCGTAGGGCAACTCGATCCCGAACCGGCGGCGCGCGGCGTCCGAGAGCCGGTCCCAGTAGTGGTGCAGCGTCGAGTCGATGTCGATCGCGATCTTCATGCGCTGACGAGCCTCAGGGTAGGCGTGATCGGTCGATCCTTCAAGCACCGTGCTCATCAGACGGTGACCGCGCCCTGCGACGCGCTACCGACAAGCTGTGCGTACTTCAACAGCACGCCGGTGCGGTCGGGATTGGGCGGAACCTCGTACTCGGCGACGCGCCGGGCGATCTCCTCGTCGGAGAGATCCACGTCGAGCCGTCGCGCGTCGACGTCGATCGTGACGATGTCGCCCTCGCGGATCGCGGCGATCGGGCCGCCGCGCGCCGCCTCGGGAGCGAC
>DASRHW010000015.1:0-9990 GCA_035650375.1 Solirubrobacteraceae bacterium
CTGTCAAGCAGATGGTCGGGGTCGTGCATGACCTCACCGCCACCAGCACGAATCAGATGATCGTGAGCATTCGTGACCCCCATCTGCTGCGGATCGATATCGCCACGAATCGTTCGAACGAAGCTCATCAAAGAAGTCCCCGCCAGCGACCCTGCACATTTGTGCATAACGTGTGCACGGTTGTGCGTACGGTAGCATGGGCCGCGAACATGCGTCAAGGGAGCGAGTGAGCAGATGTCCGATTCCGGCCCGGCGCCGCGGTCGACGGTCGCGACGGCGCCGGAGGGCGACGCTGTGCAAGAACTCGTCACCGTCGCGCGTCTGTATTACGAAGAGGAGCTGTCCCAGCAGGAGATCGCCGAGCGGCTGAGCAAATCACGCCCGACGATCTCGCGGATGCTGAAGGCTGCGCGCAGCCAGGGAATCGTGACGATCGAGATACGGGCGCCTTCGGACCGATCGCGGACGCTCGAACTGGCGCTCGAAGAGCGATTCGGCCTGGGTACCGCGAGGGTCCTCGTGATGCCGAGGGGCGAAGTCGATTCGACCGACCGGCTCGGGCAAGCGGCCGCCAGCTACCTGCAGCTGATACTCCGCGATGGCCTCACGGTTGGCGTCTCGAACGGCCGAACCCTCGCAGCGACGGCTCGGTACCTGCATCCCGAGCGGTCGCTGCAGCTCGAGGTCGTACAGATCATCGGGGCACTTGGGAATGAGAGCCCGCGAATCGATGGGCCGGATATCGCGCGGGCGCTCGCGGACGCCTACGACACCGACTGCCGGTACCTGCATGTCCCGCTGTTGGTGGAGAGCGTGACCGTCAAGGAAACCCTGGTCCGCGACCGCAACATCAGCCAGACGCTGCGCATGGGTTCCGAGGCGGACGTCGCGATCGTCGGCATCGGCGGTCTCGATCCTGAAGATCAGAGCCCGATCTTCGACGGCTTCCTGACGCCCGAGGACATGGCCCGCAGCCAGGCCGCCGGCGCGGTCGGCCACTGCTGCGGAGAGTTCTTCACGGTCGATGGCACCCGAGCACGGATCGACATCAACGACCGCACGATCGCCATTGGGCTCGACGCGCTCCGGAAGATCCCAACGGTCCTCGCCGTCGCTGGTGGGGCGAGAAAGGCCGCCGCGATTCTCGGCGCCGTTCGCGGGGGATTCATCAACACGCTGATCACCGATGACCGAGCCGCGGTCCGGATGCTGGAGACGGAGACGGAGGAACGATGAGCAGCAGCGAGCTTCGCGAGGAGGTACTCGAGGCCAATCTCGCGATTGTTCGAGCTGGCCTCGTGGCGCTGACCTTCGGCAACGTCAGCGCCGTCGACCGTGCTCGCGGAGTCATCGCGATCAAGCCGAGCGGAGTCCCGTACGCAGAGCTGCGGCCGGAATCGATCGTGCTGGTGGATCTGGCGACCGGCCAGACAATCGATGGTGATCTGCGGCCGTCGTCAGACACGCCGACGCACCTGGTCCTCTACCGCCACTTCGAAGCGGTTGGCGCGATCGTCCATACCCATTCGCCGTTCGCCACCGCTTGGGCGCAGGCCAGAACACCGATTCCTTGCGTCGGCACCACGCACGCCGACCATTTCGAGGGCCCGGTTCCAGTCACCCGCCTGCTGACCGACGCTGAGCTGGCAGGCGACTACGAGACGGCCACGGGCGAGGTCATCGTCGAAACGCACCGCGAGCTCGAACTCGATCCGCTCCATGTGCCTGCCGTGTTGGTCTGCAGCCACGGGCCGTTCGCCTGGGGCAGGAGCGCGAACGAGGCGGTTGAGAATGCGATCGCGCTCGAGGAGGTCGCTGCCAGCACGATGAGGAGCTTTCAGATCGCGGGTGCGGTCCCCGACATCGATCCCGGGCTGCTCGACAAGCACTTTCAGCGCAAGCACGGCAACGCGGCGTACTACGGGCAGCCGGCGTGAGCGGTCGACGCGACGCCGGCCGAACCGGAGCGGCGTCGCATGGGTGAGCCCTCGATCCCAAGACTCGATGCGACCGCAATCGGCGAGGGCCAGCTCCGGCTTGACACCGCGGTCGGCCACCCGCTTCGGCAGGCGAGTGAGCTTTCGGTCACGGTCGCCGGGGCCGAAGGAAACGTGATGGGGCTGCTCGCGCGGCTCGGCAACCGGACGGGCCTTGTGACCTGTCTGCCGAGGAGCTCGCTGGGAGGCAAGGTCGCGGATGAGTATCACGCCGCCGGGATCAACACCGACGCTGTGATCTGGCGTGCGAGCGGGCGGGTTGCGTTGTACTTCGTGGAGAAGGCAAGCCCACCGGTCCCGAGTCGGGTCATCTTTGACCGTGCGGGATCGTGTTTCGCGGACCTGACGGCTGCCGACATTGATTGGGGCTACGTCGCCGACTCCCGGCTGGTCCACCTCACCGGGATTACCGCCTGTCTGAATGACAGCCTCTCCGCGATTGTGCTCAGAGCCGCACGGTCCGGTCGCGCAGCTGGGCAGCTGGTATCGGTCGACGTCAACTATCGGGCGCAGCTGGCTTCGCCCGCGCAGGCGCGCGAGCGGCTGACGCCGCTGCTCGAGGCTGCCGACGCGATCTCGTGCTCTCGACGAGACGCGAAGTCAGTGTTCGGAATCGACGGCGAGGGTTCGACGGTGGCGCAAGCGCTCTCGCAGCGGTTCGGCGCCTCGACCGTTCTTGTCTCCGACGGAGCGCGCCCAGCAGTTGCGTTCGCGAGTGGCCGGAACCTCTCGGCGCAGCCTCCGGCCACCGCGGTCGTGGACCGAGTTGGCGCGGGCGACGCGCTGGTTGCCGGCTTCCTCCATGGGTATCTGCAAGACGATCCCGAGCGCGGACTTCAGCTGGGGGTAGCCGCCGCGGCACTTGCGCTCACTCGCTACGGAGATCAACTGCACACGTCGCTCGAGGAACTCGAAAGTCTTTCGTCATCCCTTGGCACCGACATCGTGCGGTGACCAAAGCCGCTCGAGCGCTCGCCGAGAGCGCCGCAATCCTGTCGGACCTTGACGGCACGCTGATCGATTCCTCCGAGGCCGTGCAGCGAGTGTGGGACAGGTTCTCGAAACGTCACGGCCTCGATACCAGGACGGTGATCGACTACGTCTACGGAAGACCGCCGCGCGAGGCCATCCGTGTGCTCCTTCCTGAGGCAGATCACGAAGCCGAGGCCGCGGCGATCGACGCGGCCGAGCTGCGGGATGTCGCGGGTGTGCGCGGACTTCCGGGCGCAGCGGAGCTTCTCAACGGCGGCCACCCGTTGGCGATCGTGACCTCATGCACCGACGCGCTGGCACGTGCCCGACTGGCCGCCGCGGGGCTACCGGCGCCCGAGGTGCTGATCTCAGCCGACAGCGTCGCGCACGGGAAGCCGGACCCTGCCTGCTTCCTGCTCGCGGCCGACCGGCTTGGTGTGCCGATCGCGAACTGCGTCGTTCTTGAAGACTCGCCGGCCGGGATCACCGCGGGACGCTTGGCCGGCGCCCAAGTCATCGGGTTGCCGACAACCCGTCCTCGCGAAGCGCTGGTGGAGGCCGACTTCCTCGCGGAAGACCTCGCCTCGCTGATCAGCTAGCAGGGGCCGGCTTTCGCGCCTGCTTCGCGGGGTCGGCGCGAAACGTGAAGCAATCGGGGCGCCCGGATTCGAACCGGGGACCTCACCGACCCGAACGGTGCGCGCTACCAGGCTGCGCCACGCCCCGAAGAGCGGGGAGTCTAGCCGCGTCGCGCTGCGGCGCGCCGCGCGGCCCTGCGGCGCTGTCAGGCGACCTCGTCCTCCCACGCCTCGATGAGGTGCAGCCAGAACTCGCTGCGGCTCGGAAACGCCGGCACGGCGTGCCACAACTGGGGCATCGTCAGCCCGGTGGTGACGGCGATCGTCGCGGCGTGCAGCGATTCGCCGCCGTCGACGGCGACGATCGTCGCCCCGAGTACGCGGTCGCTGCCGCGCTCGACGATCAGGCGCACACGGCCCTCGACGCCCCTGCCGACGAAGCTGCCGCCCGCCGTCGCCGACATGTCGCCCTCGACGAAGAAGGCGTCGATGCCGGCGTCCAGGGCCCCCGCGAGCGTGTAGCCGACGGCGGCGACGTGCGGCTCGGTGAAGGTGATCCTCGGGGAGACGGTGCCGTCGCTGCGGAGCTCGTGCGCGACTCCGAGGATCGCGTCGGCAGCGATCCTCGCCTGGTACTTGCCCATGTGGGTCAGCAGAGCCCGGCCGTTGGCGTCGCCGAGCACGTAGAGCCAGTCGTGGCCTGTGACGCGGAGGTCGTCGCCGACTTCTATCGGGCCGCCGCCCTCGATCCCGATCGTCTCGAGCCCGAGGTCGCCTGTGTGCTGGCGCCGTCCGGATGCGACGAGCAGCTCGTCGCCGTGGAGCTGCTCGCCGTCCGCGAGCACGAGCGTGACACCGGCGTCGTCGCGCGCGGCCGAGACGACCTCGGCGCCGACGCGAACGTCGACGCCCTGGCCGGCGAGCACGTCGCGAACCGTCTCGCCGGCGAACGGCTCCTCTCGCTCGAGCAGCCGCGCGCCGCGCTCGACGAGCGTGACCTCGGCGCCGAGCGTGCGGTAGGCCTGGGACAGTTCGCAGCCGACCGGGCCGCCGCCGAGCACGAGCAGGCGCGCCGGCACGGCGGTCGCGGTCGTCGCCTCGCGGTTCGTCCACGGCGCTGCCTCCGCGAGCCCGGCGATCGGCGGCAGCATGGCTGCGCTGCCGGTCGCGATCACCACCGCGCGCCGGGCCTCGAGCAGCTCGTCACCGACGCGAACGCGGCGATCGCCGTCGAGTCGCGCGTGCCCGCGGACGAGTGTGACGCCGCGATTGTCGAGCCAGGGCAGCTGCGCGCTGTCGTCGAGCTCGTGGATCACCTCGTCGCGCCGCTTCAGGGTCGCGCCGACATCGACCGTGCCGGTGACGGCCTCGGCGGCACCGGGCACGCGGCGCGCCTCGGCGAGCGCCTGCCCGGGACGGAGCAGCGCCTTCGACGGCATGCAGGCGTAGAACGAGCATTCGCCGCCGACGAGATCGCGCTCGACCAGGGCCACGTCGAGTTTCGCCTTGCCGAGCCGGCCGGCGATCACCTCGCCCGCCGGTCCGGCGCCGATGACGATGACGTCGAAGCTGGTCATCGGCCCAGTCAAGCACGGCACTGGGCCGGCGGCGTCGATTTGGCAGGCTGTCGGGATGACAACGCTCCGTCCACTGCTCGTTCCGCTCGTCGCCGGCGTCGCGCTGCTCACGGCCGTCGCCGCCGACTCTCCGGCAACGAGTGCCTCCGCGAAGCCCGCGCGTGCGGCCGACAGGACGGCACACGCGGCCGCCACGGTCGGGCTGCGCAGCATCGGGCGCTTCAGCGCGCCGGTCTTCGTCACCTCGCCGCCGGCCGACGCCGCGCGGCTGTTCGTCGTCGAGCAAGGCGGCAAGATCGTCGTCGTCCGCAACGGCCAGCGGCGGACGTTCCTCGACGTCTCGAGCAAGGTCGTCAGCGGCGGCGAGCAGGGTCTGCTCGGGCTCGCCTTCGCGCCTGACTACGCGCGCTCGCGGTTGTTGTACGTCTACTACACCGATCGCGCCGGCGACGAGCGGATCGTCGAGTACCGCGCGGCGACAGCAGACCGCGCCGACTCGTCGAGCGCGCGTGTGCTGATCACGCAGGACGACAGCGAGTCCAACCACAACGGCGGCATGCTCGCCTTCGGTCCCGACAAGCTGCTCTACGCCGGTCTCGGCGACGGCGGTGGCGGCGACGACCAGCACGGGGCCCGCGGCAACGGCCAGAGCCTCGGCACGCTGCTCGGCAAGATCATCCGGATCGATCCGCGCCCTTCCCAGGGCAGGGCCTACACGATCCCGGCGTCGAACCCGTTCGTCGGACGCGCCGGCGCGCGCGGCGAGATCTACGCCTACGGCCTGCGCAATCCCTGGCGCTTCTCGTTCGATCGTGCGACCGGCTCCCTGACGATCGCCGACGTGGGGCAGGAGCAGGTCGAGGAGATCGACTTCGCCGTTCGCGGGGGGGCGCGCGGCAAGAACTACGGCTGGCGCGTCTGGGAGGGCCGACGGCGCCACAACACGGGCGAACAGGCGCCGGGCGCCGTGTTCCCGGTTCTGACGAAGACCCACGCCGAGGGCTACTGCTCGATCACCGGTGGCTACGTCGTCCGCGACCCGTCGCTGCCGGCGCTGCGTGGGCAGTACGTCTACGGCGACTTCTGCAAGAGCGGCGTGCGCGCCGTGCGGCTCCGCAGCGGCGGTGCCAGCGGCGACCGGCAACTGACCGACGCCGTCAGCAAGGTTTCGTCGTTCGGCGAGGACGCTGCCGGTCACGTCTACGTCGTCTCGCTCGACGGGCCCGTGTACCGGCTCGTCGCGGGCGGCTAGACCCCGCCTGACGGGGTCCGCCCCCGGCGGTCGGCCAGGCGGGTCGTCAGGCCGGCTGCGGCTCGCCGCCGGGGCGCGGCAGCAGCCGGAAGGCGAGGGCGGCGACGACGACGATCGTCAGGATGCCGGTGCCCGCCACGACGTAGGCGACGCGTGCCGAGGCGGCAGCGGCGATCGCGCCGCCGAGCACGAAGCCGACGCCCGGCACGGCCGAGCCGAGCGACTCGACGAGCGCCATCGCACGGGCCTGCAGCTCGCCGGGCACGCGCGTCTGGATCGCCGTGACGAACGCGATCCACTGCATGCCGTTGCCGACGCCGCCGACGGCTGAGAGCACACACGCCAGCGGCAGCGTCGAGGCGAGCCCCATGCCGAGGTAGGAGGCGCCCATCGCGGCGGTCGCCGTCGCGGCGACCGTGATCATGCCGCGGCCGCCGATGCGCGCGAACAGCGCGCTGCCGGCGACCGCGCCGACGCCCCAGGCGGCCATCAGCGCGCCGAGGCCCGCTGCCGTCGTGCCGAGCTCCTCGCGGGCATAGACGACTTCGATCGGAGGGACCATCGTGAACAGCACGAGCAGCAGCGCTTGCGCTGCGAAGAGCTCCGTGACGAGCGTCTGGCTGCGCAGGTGGGAGATGCCGGCGCACAGCTTGGTCCACCAGCCGTCGTCGGCTTCGTGCTCGGCGACAGGCAGCGCCGGCAGCGCCGAGACGCGGACGTAGAGCGCCATGGCGAGCAGCAACGCGGCGCCGCCGACCAGCGCCGCGTCGGCGGCGAGTGCCGCGACCGCCGCGCCTGCGACGGCGGGCCCGACGGCAAAGGCGACGGAGAAGATCACGTTCAGGAGCGCGTTGCCGGCGCGGAGCTCCTCGGTGTCGGGCAGGACGGCGGCGACGCTCGCGCGCACGAGCGCGCGGGAGACGAGCGCGGCGGTGCCCGCGAGAGCTGCGAGGGCGACGACCGGAGCGACGTGGGAGCCGAAGGCCGCCATGCCGGCGAACGCGATGCACTGCAGTGCGTAGAACGCCGGCAGGCTGCGGCGAGGCGCGATCGTGTCGACGCGGGCGGTCGCGCCTGGCGCGATCAGCGCCGGCACGAACTTCGAGCAGACGAAGAGGATCGTCGTCGCGACCGCGCTGCCGGTCGCGTCGTAGACGAGCACCGCGAGCGCGATCGTCGTCAGCCAATCGACGACCTCGCTCAGGCCGTACGTGATCGCGAGCGCGCGAAAGCCTGGCCGCCGCAGCAGTTCGCGCGTGTCCATGGGGCGAATCATCAGGGGCAGGGGCCTAAGTGCCTAGGGCTGGGAGGTTTTGTGCGGTTTCATGCCGCTTTACACCGCAAATCCTCTACAGAGTGCCGCAAACCTGCCAGAACCCCCGATCCTTCGCCGCACCTGCTGTTCCCCAACAGACGAGGACGGTGTGTGAGATGGCCTTCAAGCACTAAGTGAAGCTGAAGTCATAAACGTGAAGTGCCCGCCCCCAGGCGGGCGCTTGCAAGCGAGACGCCATCCGGCGTCTCGTTTGCGTTTGAGGACCGTTTCGCCTGCAAGTCGCCGCTATCGCTACAGGTGGACGCGGGTTGGTCGATATACCCGGTGAGATGCGGAATACCCGCGCAGCACTCGTGGTTTCGACGCTGCAATGTGTCGCTGCGCTGGTCGCTGCCTTCGCACTGGTCGGCGACGTGTCGTGGGACGCGAACATCTTCGTCCTGCTGCTCGTGTTCGCGGTCGTCGGCGACCGTCTCGAGGTCGAGGCGCCGGTGCTCCGGATCTCCGGCGCGTTCGTCGCGCTCGGCCTGGCGATGGTGCTGCTCGGGCCCGTGCTGGCCGTGACGATCGGTGTCGTGACGACGCTCGTCGACTCGGCTCGCCGGCGTCCGCCGCTGCACTACGCCGTCAGCAACCTCGCGACGTTCCTCGTCTTCCCGCTGATCGGTGGCGTCGTCGTCGACGCGCTGGCCGGCAACTGGGACCTGCACGAGGAGGACATCAACTTCGCCCTCGTCGTGATCGGCGCCTTCATGGTCGCGAGCGTCGTCAATTTCCTCCAGATCGCGCTGACGAGTCGCCTCGTCTCAGGCGAGCGGATCGGCAAGGCGATCCGTGACGTCTACGTGCCGCTGGTTCCGTCGCAGCTTGCGATCGGCGCGCTCGCCGCAGGCATCGTCTACGTCTACGCTCACGGCGGCGGCGTCGCGCTCGGCTTGCTCGTCGGCGTCGTCGTCCTGTACCAGTACATGCTGCGCGAGTTGCTGCTCTCGCGTGAGCGCGCCGAGCAGCTCAGCAAGCGCACGACGCAGCTCGCGTCGTTGCAGGTCGGGGTGCTGACGGCGATGCTGCAGACGTTGTCGCTGCGCGACAAGATGACCGCGCGCCACTGCGCCGCGGTCGCTCGCTACTCACGTGAGATCGCTCGTGAGGCAGGCTGCGACGAGCAGACGCAGGACCTCGTCCACACCGCCGGGCTGCTGCATGACATCGGCAAGTTCATCTTCCCGGACCGGATCCTGATCGCGAACACAAAGCTCGACGACGCCGACTGGGAGATCGTCAAGATGCACCCGGCGCAGGGAGCGAAGGTCGTGCGCCAGGTGGAGGGCTACGGTCCCGTCGCCGACATCATCCTCGCGCACCACGAGAAGATCGACGGGACCGGGTATCCACGTGGCCTGCGCGGCGACGACATCCCGCTGCTGGCACGGATCATCTCGGTCGCCGACACCTACGACGTGATGACGGCACGAGACTCCTACCGCGACCCGGTCACCCCGGCGAAGGCGATCGCGGAGCTTCGCCGCGTCAGCGGGGCGCAGCTCGACGGCGAGATCGTCGAGCTGTTCATCAAGATGCTCGAGCGCAAGGGTGTCGGCTTCCATCACGGCGACGACGCCGACTTCGAGAGCGAGCTCGATCTCGAGCGCCGTGTCCGCGAGTATGCGGCCGGCCAGATGCTCCCGGCCTGACGGCCGCGGGCTAGGAAGGTGGGCTCGAGCTCACCGGCGCCGGCGCTCCGCCGGTCTCCTGCGCCGGCGGCGGCGTCGCCGGCACGTCGGCGGCGGGCGTGTCGGTTGCCGCAGGCTGATGATCCTCTGCGGCCGCCGCGGAATCCGTGGGAGCCGGCACGACGCCGTCGTCGGCGGCCTCCGGGCTCGTCGAGTCGCCGGCGTTCGGCAGCGGCGCGGAGCCGATGCTCGGCTCCGGTTCCGCGGCCGGCGGCGCGGGGACGTCGGCCGCCGCCGCGGGCGTCTCGGCGACCGCGGGCGGCGCGGCGGCGAGCGGGGCGACGATCTCAGGTGCCGGCATCGCCGCGGGAGCGGGAGCGGCGGGGGCGATCGCACCGCCCCACGGCAGTGGCATGTCAGGCTCGGTTTCGTTCGCGACCGGCGCGGCAGCCTCGGTGGAGCCGACGCCGGAGGTCCAGCGTGCGAGCGCGACCGGTGTCGAGACCTCGGCGCTCGCGGCCGTCGCGGCGTTGTGCGCCGCAACGGGATGGCGAGCGTGGCTGATCGTCACGTGGCGCGCCTCGATCGCGCCGCCGGTGACCGCCGCCGCGCAGCAGACGATCGCGGCGACCTTGCCGACGCCCACCACGGCACCTCCACCGACG
>DASRHW010000016.1:0-3369 GCA_035650375.1 Solirubrobacteraceae bacterium
GCTCGGCGCGCGCGATGTCGCGCTCGACGACGTCGATCGCCATGTCGCGCATGATCTGGATGATCGACTTGCGGTTGATCCCGTCGAGGATCGAGGCGGTCTGCGGCGGCGTGTAGACGACACCCTCGCGGACGACGAAGATGTTCTCGCCCGAGCCCTCGCAGACGTGACCGTGGTCGTCGACCTCGCGCAGCGGCGTCAGCTCCGCGGCCGTGCCGCAGACGAAGACCTCGTCGGCGAGGTACAGCTCGGCGCGAGCGATGTCGCGCTCGACGACGTCGATGCCCATGTCGCGCATGATCTGGATGATCGACTTGCGGCTGATCCCGTCGAGGATCGAGGCGGTCTGCGGCGGCGTGAAGACGACCCCCTCACGGACGACGAAGATGTTCTCGCCCGAGCCCTCGCAGACGTGGCCCTTGTCGTCGAGCAGGATCGCCTCCTCGTAGCCGGCCTTGTGGCTCTCGACCTTCGCCAGCACCGAGTTGAGGTACTGCCCGGTCGCCTTCGCGTGCGGGATCAGCGAATCGGGGCTGAGCCGCCGCCACGACGAGACCTTGGCGCGGACGCCGTTGGTCTTGCCCTCCTCGCCGAGGTAGGCGCCCCACTCCCAGGCGGCGATGCTGACGTCGACCGGCGCGTCGAGCGGAAACAGGCCCATCGTCCCGTAACCGCGCATCGCGATCGGGCGGATGTAACAGGAGCGCAGACCGTTGCGGCCGACGAGCTCGAGCGTCGCCTGGCGCAGCTCCTCGCGCTCGAACGGCATCGGCATGTAGAACAGCTCGGCCGACTTGAAAAGCCGGTCGATGTGCTCCGCATGGCGGAACACCGCCGGGCCGATCTCCGTGTCGTAACAGCGGATCCCCTCGAAGACGCCGGTGCCGTAGTGGAGCCCGTGCGTCAGCACGTGAACCTTGGCGTTCTCCCACGGAACGAACTCGCCGTTCATCCAGATGAGATCTGCCTCGTTCACTCCATCACCTCATGTCAGCTGATCGCGGACCGCCTGCGCGGCCTCAGCCGTTGTCGCATTGCCTCCGAGGTCGGCGGTGCGAAGCCCGGCGTCGAGCGCGCGTTCGACAGCCGATTCTAGGGCCGCCGCCTCGTCGTGCATAGCGAGCCCGTGGCGCAGCATCAGCGCGGCGCTGAGGAACATCGCCAGCGGATTCGCGGCGCCGGTGCCCGCGATGTCGGGCGCGGAGCCATGCACCGGCTCGAACAGGCCCGGGCCGTCGACGTCACCGGTGCTCGCCGAGGCGAGCATGCCGAGCGAGCCGGTGATCATCGCCGACTCGTCGCTGAGGATGTCGCCGAACATGTTCTCGGTCAGGATCACGTCGAAGTGGCGTGGCTCGGAGACGAGCTTCATCGCACACGAGTCGACGAGCTGGTGCTCGAGCTCGACATCCGGGAACTCGCGTGCGTGCAGCTCGCTGACGACCTCGCGCCAGAGGCGGCTCGTCTCGAGCACGTTCATCTTGTCGACGCTCGTGACCCGCGTCCGCGCCGAGCGGAACGCGACGCGCGCGATGCGCTCGATCTCCTCGCGCGAGTAGACGCAGAGGTCCGACGCGGTGTCGGCCGTGCGCGTCTTCTCGCCGAAGTAGATACCACCGGTCAGCTCGCGCACGACGAGCATGTCGACGCCGGCAACGTCCTTGAGCGGCGACGCGTCGGCGAGCGCCGGGATCAGCTTGACGGGGCGCAGGTTCGCGTACAGCTCGAGCGCCTTGCGCAGGCCGAGCAGGCCCTGCTCCGGGCGCGGAGCGTCAGCGTCGGTCGAGTCCCACGCGGGCCCGCCGACGGCGGCGAGCAGGATCGCGTCGGACTCGCGGCACGCCTGCTCGACCTCGTCGGTCAGCGCGATGCCGTGGGCGTCGATCGAGGCGCCGCCGAACAGGTAGTGCTCGAACGCGAAGTCGCCGAGCTCGGACAGCAGCTCCAGCGTCGGCGCGGTGATCTCCGGGCCGATCCCGTCGCCCGGGAGGACTGCGATGCGATGTGCCATGCCCTAGACCGCCGTCGTGACCGGGCCGCTGCGCTCGCGATCGGACTCGTAGGCCTCGATCGCGGGCGACTGCTTCAGCGTCAGGTCGACGTCGTCAAGTCCGTTGAGCAGGCGGTACTTGGTCTCGGGATCGATCTCGAAGCTCGCGGTCCCACCCGGCCAGCGCACCTCCTGCGCCGACAGGTCGACCTGCGCCTCGCCGGCTTCGGCGATCGCGCGGACGTCCGCCTCGGGCAGCTGCACCGGCAGCAGCCCGATCTTCGTGCAGTTGTTACGGAAGATGTCGGCGAAGCTCGGTGCGATGATCGCGCGGAAGCCGTAGTCCTCGAGCCCCCACGGCGCGTGCTCGCGGCTCGAGCCGCAGCCGAAGTTCTTGCCCGAGACGAGGATCTGGCGCTTCGGCAGGTCCCAGCCGGGCTCCTTCGCCCAGTCGTAGAAGAGGAACTCGCCGAAGCCCGTGCGCTCGACGCGCTTGAGGAACTGCTTGGGCATGATCTGGTCGGTGTCGACGTCGTCGCGCATCAGCACGGAGACCTTGTCGGTGATCGTCTCGATCGCCTTCATGACTGCTCCTGACTCCAGTTCCTGATGTCGACGAAATGGCCGGCGACGGCCGCGGCGGCCGCCATCTGCGGGCTGACGAGGTGCGAGCGGGCGCCCGCGCCCTGCCGGCCCTCGAAGTTGCGATTCGACGTCGACGCGACGCGCTCTCCCGGCGCCGCGACGTCGGGGTTCATCGCCAGGCACATCGAGCAGCCCGCGGTGCGCCAGTCGAAGCCGGCCTGCTTGAAGACCTGATCGAGGCCCTCCTTCTCGGCGATCGCCCGGACCTGCTCGGAGCCGGGCACGACCATCGCGTTGACACCCGGCGCGACCTTGCGGTCACCGATCATCGCCGCCGCGGCACGCAGGTCGCCGATGCGCGAGTTCGTGCACGAGCCGATGAAGACGCGATCGATCGCGATCTCCTCGATCGGCGTCCCCGCCTCGAGCCCCATGTAGTGCAGTGCGCGCTCGTCGCCGTCGTCCTGCGGCTGCGGCACCGAGTCGCTCACGCCGACGACCATCTCGGGGTTCGTGCCCCACGTGACCATCGGGCTGATCGCGGAGGCGTCGACCACGACCTCGGAATCGAACGTCGCGCCGTCGTCGGTGCGCAGCTCCCGCCACGCCGGATCGATCGCGACGTCGCGCTCCTCGAGCCAGGCGAACGTGGCCTCGTCGGGCGCGATCATGCCGGCGCGGCCGCCGGCCTCGATCGTCATGTTGCAGACCGTCATCCGGCCCTCCATCGTCAGCGCCTCGATCGCCGGGCCGGCGAACTCGACGACGTGGCCGACGGCGCCGGCGACGCCGAT
>DASRHW010000017.1:0-4217 GCA_035650375.1 Solirubrobacteraceae bacterium
GACCGGCTCGCCCGCGGGCTCGCCGACCGGGTACCCGACGCGTTCGCGAACGGCGACTCGGCGCGCAAGGTGGCCGGCAACTGTCACCTCGGATTTCCCGGCGTCGAGGCCGAGACGCTCCTCGTCGCGCTGGACCGCGACGGTCTCTGCGCGGCGGCGGGATCATCGTGCACGTCGGGCGCGACCGAGCCGTCGCACGTGCTTGAGGCGATGGGCGTTCCCCGCGACGCCGCGCTGGCGTCGATCCGGCTGAGCCTGGGCTACGCGTCCACGGACGACGACGTCGACACCGCGCTCGAGCTCATCCCGCGGGCCGTCGAGCAGCTTCGGCCGGCCGTCAGCGCGTCACGATGACTGCGAGCCCGACCCGGGTCCTCGTCGCGATGAGCGGCGGCGTCGACTCGTCGGTCGCCGCCGCGCTCCTGCACGAGGCGGGGCACGACGTGACCGGGGTGACGCTGAAGCTGTGGGGCGGCGAGTCCGACTCCGGGTGTTGCAGCGCCGCCGACGTCGAGGACGCCCGCCGCGTCGCGGCGCAGCTCGACATCCCGCACTACGTGTTCAACTTCGCCGACGAGTTCGATTCGCACGTCGTGGGGCCGTACGTGGACGCCTACGTCGACGGCCGCACGCCCAATCCGTGCGTCGAGTGCAACCGGTCGATCAAGTTCGGCCGCCTGCTCGAGCGCGCCGACGCGCTCGGATTCGACGCCGTCGCCACCGGCCATCACGCACGCGTCCGTCGCGGGACCGGCGGCCGGTGGCAGCTGCTCCGCGGGTCCGACCTCGCCAAGGACCAGTCCTACGTGCTCTACATGCTCGGCCAGCCCGAGCTCGGGCGGACGCTGCTCCCCGTCGGCGAGCTCACGAAGGCGCAGGTGCGCCAGCACGCGTCGAGCCTCGGGCTGCGCACGGCGGCGAAGGCGGAGAGCATGGACGTCTGCTTCATCACCCGCGGCGGCCGTGAGGAGTTCGTGACCGCGCGAACCGGGGCGAGTCCCGGCGCCGTGGTCGACGGCGATGGCGCCGTGATCGGCCGGCACGACGGCGTCACGGCCTTCACGATCGGGCAGCGGCGCGGCGTCGGTGTGGCGACCGGTGAGCGTCGCTACGTCGTCGATCTCGATGCCGCGACCGCCACCGTCACGCTCGGCCGCCGGGCCGACCTGCTGCGCGACGCGATCGACCTGCGCGATCTCCGCTTCGTGGCCGGCGAGCCCGGGTCCGCCGATCCGCTCGACGTGCAGGTGCGCGCCCACGGCGCGCCCGTGACGGCCCGGCTCGATGGGACGTGCGTGCGGTTCGAGCGCCCCCAGCCGCGTGTCGCTCCCGGCCAGGTGGTCGCGCTCTACGACGGCGACACGCTCATCGGCGGCGGGATCGCGACCTAAGTCTCTTCGCGGCGGTGGCTCTTGCTGATCTCGGTGAGGGCCTCGGGATCGAGGTGGTCGGCGGGGACCGCGGCAACCTTGCATTTCGTCACCGCGCGAAGCGTTGAGGTGCGTACCCCGCCCTCGAGCACGGCGCGCTCGCCGAGGATCGCGCCCGGCCCGAGCTCGGCCAGCGGCTCGTTGTCGACGTTCACCGACAGCACGCCGTCGAGCAGCAGGAACACCTCGTTGCCCGGTTCCCCCTGCTTGGTCAGCGCCTTGCCCTTGCGCAGCTTCTTGATCTTCGGCTCACCGCCGCCGCGCATCACGACGTGCGACAGCTCACGCTCGAGCGCGGTCTCGACCGCGGTGACGAGAACCTTCGAGTCTTCGTCGCCCCACGGCGTGTGCTTCCCGAACGCGTGGCGGTACCACTCCTTGAAGTCGGTGAGCCCGGCCTTCTGGGCGAGCTTGCCGGCCTCGTCGTAGACCCAGTGGCGGGGGAACGGGCTCGCGCCGGCCAGGTCGAAGCGCGCCGTGCCGTCGACCCCGATCGTGAGACCCAGCGTCGTCCACACCGTCGGGCCCTTGAGCTGGACGAACGGGGGATGGCGGACGCGCCGCGGGGCGGGGATCGCCGGGCGGCCTCCCGCCGTCTGCACGAAGCGCACCGACGTCGGCGTGACCTCCGGGTCGCGCTGGAGCTCGGGAAAGCCGATCGCCTGGAACGTCGCCTGCTTGCCGAGCCGCACGGTGGTGGAGCCCATCACCGCGCCGCCGGCGTAGCCGTGGTCGACGATCTTCCCGTTCTCGACTTCTATCCACGCGCGGAGCCTGTTCGCGAAGCGGAAGCCGTCGGCGGCGCCCAAGCCCTCGAGGTCGACGATCACGTCGGGGGGCGGGTTGTCGTAATGCGTGACTCCGACCTCGAACGGCAGCTTGGTCATGCCCGTCACCGCCTCCGACGGGATCCACGAGATCGACGTGACCGATGACTCGATACGCATCAGCAAGCCTCCCTTCGGCGAGGCAAAGGTACCTTCACCACCGATGGCAACGGTCCTCGCCCTTGCGGCGCTCGCGGGCGGGGTCGCGCTCATCGTCGTGGGCGCCGAGGTCTTCGCCGAGCACCTCGAGGCGGCCTCGCGCCGGCTCGGCGTCAGCGCATTCGCGCTCGCGCTGCTGCTCGCCGGGGCCGAACCCGAGGAGCTCGCGACCACCGTCGCCGCGTCGCTGCGCAAGGTGCCGGCGATCGCGTTCGGTGACGTCATCGGGGCGAACATCGCGATGTGTCTGTTGGCGCTGCCAGTCGGCGCGCTCGTCGCGCCGCTGCCCTTCGGCCCCCGGGTTCGGCGCTACGCCCTGCTCGCGCTCCCGCTCGGTGTGGTGGCCGCAGCCGTGGCGTGGAACGGCCGTGTGGGCCGTCCCGCCGGTGCGCTGCTCGTCGCGCTGTACGTCGCGTACGTTGCGGCGATTTGGATCCGGGAGCGCCGCCCGCCCGCTCTCGGGGAAGTCGCCGAGCTCGCCGATGAACACTCGGGGTCGCGCGCTCGGCCGCGCCGGGTCGGACGCGAGCTCGGGCTGGTGCTCGCAGGCGTGGCGGCGCTCGCGATCGGCTCGGTGGTCCTGGTGGAGGCGATCCGGTCGATCTCGGGGATCGAATCGACGCAGACCAACCTGAGCCTGACCCTGGTCGGGCTGGCCACGACCCTCGAGCTCGTCGTCCTCGCGTGGTCGTCGGCGCGCCGCGGGATCACCGAAGCCGTCATCGCGGCGGTCGTCGGATCGTTCGCCTACAACGCGACGATGAGCCTCGGCGCCGCCGCGCTCGCCCGACCGCTCGCCATCGCAGACGCGAACCTGCTGCGCGGACCCCTCGTCGTCATGCTCGCGGCGCTGGCGGCTGTGATCGCGCTCGGGGTGCCGCGTGGCCGTCTCAGCCGTGCGGGCGGCGTCGCCCTGCTCGCCACGTACCCGGTGTTCGTTGCGTACGTCGCCTTCCGCTGACCGTCACACGTTCACGCGGATGCGACGAGCGGCCGCCGCCGCGAGCAGCTCGGACCTGTAGACCGTGGCGAAGCAGAGCACGGTTGGGTGCGCTGCGGCGGCGGCGCGCAGACCACGACGCGTGTGGAGCAGCTCGGCGGGTCGATCGAGCGTCATCGTCGCCGACCCGCCGCGCGCCCCGAGGCGAAGGTCGAGAGCGGACGGAGGAACCGGCTCACGCCGTTGCGTCGCTCGCAACGATTCGATCCGCTCGCGCACGAACAGCACCGGGTCGGGCAGGGTCATCGGGTCGACGATGACGAGGCCGGCCGGCACGAGCACGGCCCACCGGCGCGACAGGCTGTGCAGCGACCGCGCTGCGAGGGCGGCGATCGGCAGTCCGACGACGAGCGCGACGATGCCCGCGCCGATGCGCCCGTCGGCGAGGAGGAGCGGGCCGCCGGCGATGCCGCCCGCGACGAGCAGGGGCGCCACCGGCAACGGGCCGAGCCACAAGACGGGAGGCGTGCGCAAGGGATGCCGGCGCTCGTCGCCGTACGCGATCGCGTTGGCGCAGGCGAACGAGATCGCAGGCAGCCCGATCGCCAGCACGGCGGCGACGACGGCTGCGACCAGCGCGACCGCGGAGCGTGCCGCGTCCGCGCTCGCGGCGGCGGCCACGACCGCCGCAAGCACGACGAACGTCGGCGCCACGACGCGCAGCGCCGTGAGCCCGATCGGGTGTGGCGCGAGCAACGCGACCAACCCTGTCGCCCACGCCGCCCACAACAGCACCTCGGCGAGCGTGCGCGGCGGTGTCGACCAATCTGCGAGCGCGTCGCCCGCGGCAGGGCCCGCGGT
>DASRHW010000018.1:0-42654 GCA_035650375.1 Solirubrobacteraceae bacterium
CGACTTCACCGAGGGCATCCGTGCCGGGGTGGCCACGACCCCGGCGGCATTCGCCGACGGAAAGGCCGTCAACGCCCGTGCCGACGAGGGCCTTGCCGCCTTGGACGCGCTGGCGAGCCTCTACCATGCAGCCGACTTCACGAAAGAGTGAAAGACGCAAAGGCCCGCTCATCCGGAGCGGGCAGGAAAGGAACACATGCCTGAAGTGACCCGGGTCTCGCTCGAGATCGCCGGAACGGAGATCTCGTTCGAGACCGGTCGACTGGCCAAGCAGGCCAGCGGGGCGGTCCTCGTCAGCGCGGGGGACACCATGGTGCTCTGCACCGCCACCGCCGGCAACGTCCGCGACGTCGACTTCCTCCCGCTCACGGTCGATGTCGAGGAGCGGATGTACGCGGCCGGCAAGATCCCCGGCTCCTTCTTCAAGCGCGAAGGCCGCGCGGGAGAGAAGGCCACCCTGACCGCGCGTCTCATCGACCGCCCGATCCGCCCGCTCTTCCCCAAGGGCTGGAACCGCGAGACGCAGCTGGTCGCCATGCCCCTGTCGGTCGACCACGTAAACCCCTACGACGTGCTCGCGATGAACGGCGCCTCCGCGGCGCTGATGATCTCCGACGTGCCGCTGCCGATGCCCGTCGGCGCCGTGCGGATCGGCAAGATCGACGGCAACTTCGTCGTCAACCCGGCCGAGGAGCTGCTGCTCGAGGGGACCGACCTCGACCTCGTCGTCGCCGGTACCGAAGAGGCGATCCTGATGGTCGAGGCCGGCGCCAACGAGATCGTCGAGGCCGAGATCCTCGACGCGCTCGACATCGCCCACGACGCGATCAAGAAGCTGTGTGCGGCGCAGCGTGAACTGGCCGAGAAGGTCGGCAAGCCGAAGCGCACGATCGACCCGCCGAAGATCGACGAGGGTCTGCTCGAGCAGGTCCGCGAGGCGTTCGGTGCCCAGCTCGACGAGGCGACCCAGGTCGTCGACAAGCTCGACCGCCAGAACGCGACGAAGGCCGTCGAGGAGTCGGTCCTCGAGCGTTTCTCGGGCGACCCCGCCGACGACAGCTACGCCGAGGCACGCCAGAACGCGCAGCTCGCGTTCGACCGCCTCGAGAAGACGATCATCCGCCAGCGCATCGCGGTGGCCAAGAAGCGTCCCGACGGTCGCTCGGAGCGCGAGATCCGGCCGATCACGATCGAGACGAGCGTCGCGCCCCGCACGCACGGCTCGGCGCTCTTCACCCGCGGCCAGACGCAGGCCTTCTCGGTCGCCGCGCTCGGCACGCTGAAGGAAGAGATGCGCCTCGACACGCTCGGGCTCGAGACGAAGAAGTACTACTGGCACCACTACAACTTCCCGCCGTTCTCGGTGGGCGAGGCCGGCTTCATGCGCGGGCCGAAGCGGCGCGACATCGGTCACGGCGCGCTCGCCGAGCGGGCACTGGCGCCGATGATCCCGTCGATCGAGGACTTCCCGTACACGATTCGCGTCGTGTCGGACATCTTCGAGTCCAACGGCTCGTCGTCGATGGCCTCGGTCTGCGGCTCGTCGCTGAGCCTGATGGACGCCGGCGTGCCGCTGAAGAAGCCGGTCGCGGGCATCGCCATGGGCCTGATCAAGGAGGGTGACGACTACACCGTCCTGACCGACATCGCCGGCGTCGAGGATCACCTCGGCGACATGGACTTCAAGGTCGCGGGCACCGCGGATGGCATCACCGCCCTGCAGATGGACATCAAGATCACGGGCGTCACGTTCGAGATCCTTCGGGACGCGCTCGCCCAGGCGAAGGAGGCGCGGCTCGACATCCTCGGACAGATGCACACCGCGCTCGACGCGCCTCGTGCCGAGCTGTCGAAGTACGCCCCGCGGATCATCCAGGTCTCGATCGATCCGTCGAAGATCGGCCTGCTGATCGGCAAGGGCGGCGAGACGATTCGCGGCCTGTCGGAGGAGTTCGAGTCGCAGATCGACGTCAACGACGAGGGTCAGGTGCTGATCTACTCGTCCAACGGCGAGCTGGGCGAGGGCCTTCGCGACCGGATCAACTCGATGCTCAAGGAGGTCGAGGTCGGCGACGAGTTCCCGACGGCGAAGGTCGTCAAGACGACGACGTTCGGCGCCTTCGTCGAGCTCGCCAAGGGCACCGACGGCCTGCTGCACATCTCCAACGTGTCGCCCGGTCAGCGCGTCGACACGGTTGAGGACGTGCTCAACAAGGGTGACGAGATTCACGTCCGCGTCGTCGAGGTCGATCGTGAGCGTGGCCGGATCGGCCTGCGACTCGCCGAGGATCCCGAGGTCGCCGGCAAGTCCGTCGAGGAGCTCGCCACGGTCGGTGGCGGTGGCGGCAACGGCTCCGGTCCGCGTGGCGATCGCGGCCCGCGCCGCGAGGGCGGGGGAGACCGCGGATCGCGCGGCTCCGGTCGTCCGCGGCACGGCTCCGGTCGCGACCGCGACTGAGCACGCGCTTGCAGCAGTCTCACCGACTGACCGAGCTCGACTCGGGCGTCCGGGTCGTCACCGAGCACATGGACTCGGTGCGATCCGTCGCGCTCGGCTTCTGGATCGGGGCCGGGTCGGTCGGTGAGACGCGCGACGAGGCGGGGCTGTCCCATCTCGTCGAGCACATGTTGTTCCGCGGCACGGCCCGCTACGCGTCGCTCGAGATCGACCAGATCTTCGACGCGATGGGGGCCGAGATCAACGCCGGCACCGGCAAGGAGACGACCTCGGTCTACACGCGGGTGATCGACGATCACCTCGCCGAGGCCTTCGACGTCATGGCCGACATCGTCTGGCGACCGCGATTCGCGGCCGAAGACCTCGACAACGAGCGCCAGATCGTTCTCGAGGAGCTGGCGATGTACGACGACGACCCGCAGGACAAGGTCTTCGACGTCCTCGGCGAGGCGGTCTTCGGTGAGCACCCGCTCGGCCGGCCGATCATCGGCCGGCCCGAGGTCGTCGCAGAGGTCGGGGCCGAGGGGTTGCTCGCCTTCCACCACGAGCGCTATGTCCCGCGCAACGTCGTGATCGCCGCCGCCGGCGCGATCGACCACGACGAGCTCGTCGAGATGGTCGCGCGGGCCCAGGTCGAGCGTGCGGGGTCGCCCGTGCCGGAGCCGCCGTCGCCGCCCGACGCCGACGCGGCGATCCGGCGGATGTTCCTCGTCAAGCCGACCGAACAGGTCCACGTCTGTCTCGGCGCACCCGGGATCGCCCGCGACGACGAGCGTCGCTTCGCCCTGCGCGTGCTCGACAACATCTTCGGCGGGACGTCGTCCTCGCGGCTGTTTCAGGAAGTTCGCGAGGAGCGCGGCCTGGCGTATTCGGTCTACTCGTTCCAGTCGCTCTATCGCGACACGGGCCAGATCGGCCTCTACCTCGGAACGCGGCCCGACAACCTCGACGAGGCGCTGTCGGTCGTCGGCACCGAGCTCACCCGCCTGCGCGCCGAGCCCGCTACCGCCGCCGAGCTTGCGCGGTCGAAGGAGAACCTCAAGGGCCGCATCGTCCTGGCGCTGGAATCGACGTCGTCGCGGATGAACCGCCTCGGCTCCTCGGTGCTCGGCGGCCTGCCGCTGCTGGATCTCGACGAAGTCGTCGAGCGTGTCGACGCCGTGACGCTCGAGGACCTCGAGCAGCTGGCCGTCGACCTCTTCGCGCCCGAGCGCCTCAGTGCCGCGGGCATCGGCGGCGACGAGGCCGCGTTCCGCACGGCGCTCGCGCACGTCTCGCCGCAGCTGGCGGAGGTGGCATCGCGATGATCCGCGTCGCGGTCGCGGGCGCAGCCGGCCGCATGGGCCAGGCGGTCTGCGCGGCGATCGACGCGGCGCCTGATCTTGTTCTGACGGGGCGCGCCGATCCCGCGCTCGGGACGAGCGTCGAGGCGGTCCTCGGCGATGCCGACGTGCTCGTCGTCTTCACGACGCCCGACGCGGTGCTGCCGGCGGTGAACGCGGCCGTCGCGGCGGGAGTCCATGCTGTCGTCGGTTCGTCCGGATGGGAGCTGAGCGGCCTCGCCGAGCCCAACCCGGAGCGTCCCGCCAATGTCTTCTTCGCCCCGAACTTCGCGATCGGCGCCGTCCTGATGATGCGCTTCGCGGCCGATGCGGCCAAGCACATGGCGAAGGCCGAGATCATCGAGCTCCATCACGACGGCAAGGTCGACGCTCCCAGCGGCACCGCCAAGCGCACCGCGGAGCTGATGAACCCCGCCGACCCCGGCTCGATCACGATTCACTCGGTCCGCCTGCCGGGCCTCGTCGCCCACCAGGAGGTGCTGCTGGGCGGCGACGGAGAGACGCTGACGATCCGGCACGACTCGCTCGATCGCTCGTCGTTCATGTCCGGCGTGCTGCTCGCCTGCCGTCGCGTAGGCGCACTCGACCGCTCCCCGGTCGTCGGGCTCGAGCACCTGCTCTTCGACGAGTAAGTCGCCGCGCGGATGCTCGTCGCCGTCACCGACCACGCAGCCGAGCGCTTTCGCCAGCGGGTCCGCGGCACGCTCGACGCCAAGCGCGAGATCGCGACCCGTGTCGCCCTGGCCCGCGAGGCGGGGCGCGTCGAGGAGCAGCGGGGAACGCTGCTGGTGCGCGACCGCGAGCGCAACGACCTCGTCTACGTCTGCCGCCCCGAAGGTCTCGAGCTCATCGTCGTCACACTCTGGGAGGAGGGCGACGACGCGCTGGTCCCGCGGCGGTTCACCGACGCCCTGCGCCACGACGACCACCGCGTGGCCGATCGCAAGGACCGATGAAACCCGTTCCGCGCGTGGGGATGAAGGTTCGAGTCGTCCTCCTCGGCGCCGAGCGCACCGTCGTGATCGAGGATGTCCGCGATGACGGGAGAACGGTCGTTGCCGGCGGCCAGGTGTTCACGCTGCGAACGCTGACGGGGCGCTTCGTGCTCGAGGGCGACCCGTACTACGGCAGCCGGCTCGTGCTCGACCGGTAGCGCCTGAGCGCTCCGTCCCGGCTAGGAGTCGCGAGTGCCGGCGACGAGCTCCGCGAGGCGGGTGTGACGCCGGCCGCCGTCACGCACGGCGAGCGCCGTGGTCAGCGCGGCCGGATGGGTCACGACGACGCACACCTGCGCGGCGCGTGTGACGGCGGTGTAGAGGAGGTTGCGCGTCAGCATCACGTGGTGGCCGCGATCGAGCGCGACGACCACGGCCGGCCACTGGCCGCCCTGGCTCTTGTGGATGCTGAGGCAGTGCGCGAGGCGGAAGCTGCGGGTCTCGCCCGTCTCGAGCGTCAGCCGCCGGTCATCGTCGGTGGCGAGCACGACGACGTCGCGCTCGCGATCGTGGTCGACGAGCACGCCTGTCTGCCCGTTCATCAGCTCGCGCTGATGGTTGTTGACGGTCTCGACGACCTTGTCGCCGATGCGGAACGCGGTCCCGGCGATCGGTTCGCCGCCGGGGTTGAGTCGAGCGCGAAGCTCGGTGTTGAGGGCCTCGATCCCGACGGTGCCGCGATGCATCGGCGCCAGCACCTGAACGTCGGCGGTCGGGTCGAGGTCGTAGTGCGACGGCAGTCGCGTCGCCGCGAGTGACACGGCCTCGTCGAACAGCGCCACCGGCGACTCATGGGTGACGACGAAGAAGTCGCGCAGATCGTCCGGCTCGGCCGGACGTGTCGGTGGCGACTGTCCGTGGTTGATCGCGTGCGCCGCCCGCACGATCAGCGAGCGGCGCGCCTGGCGGAAGATCTCGGTCAGCCGCACGGACGGAACGACGCCGGCGTCGAGCAGGTCGTCGAGGACGCGGCCGGCACCGACAGGAGGCAGCTGGTCGGCGTCTCCGACCAGCAGGACGTGCGTTCGCGGCCCGACTGCCTGCAGCAGCGCGTCGGCGAGCCGCAGCGACAGCATCGACGCCTCGTCGACGATCAGCACGTCGCAGCCGGGAATCGGGTCGTGGGCATCACGAACGAACCCGCCCTCATCGGGCGCCCACTCGAGCAGGCGGTGGATCGTCGTCGCCTCGTGACCGGCGCTCTCGGCAAGCCGTCGTGCGGCCTTGCCCGTCGGCGCACACAGCCGCACCGAGCGCTGCGCGTCCCGCAGCAGCGTCACCAGCGCCCGCATCGAGGTCGTCTTGCCGACGCCGGGGCCGCCGGTGAGGATCGAGAGCCGGTGGTCGAGCGCCTGCTGGACGCCGTGCCATTGGTCGTCGCTGATGCCGTCGGGACGAGCCGGGTCGGCGATCTCGACCGCCGGCGCGCTCTCGACGAGCTCGCGGGTGCGTGCCGCCAGGCGCCGCTCGATCGCGTCGACGGCCGGGTCGGCGACCCGGTCGCCGTCGACCACGAGCCGACCCAGCGCTGCGAGCTCGTCGATCCGGTCGGAGGCATCGGCGCCGAGCAGCCGCCGGGCGCGGTCCTCGAGCTCGGGCCGCGGCAGGTGGCAGTGGCCGTCGTCCTCGGCGAGCCGCAGCGCGTGCAGCAGCCCGGCGTCGAGCCGCCCCGGCGCGTCGAGCGGGACGCCGAGCGCCTGCGCGAGCGCGTCGGCGGTCGAGAACCCGATACCGGCCTCGGTCGTCGCGGCGTACGGGTCGTCGCGCAGCCGTGGAATCGCATCGGCGCCGAAGACGCGCACGAGCCGTGCGGCGGGAGCCGCCGGGACACCGTGCTGCTCGAGGAACAGGCGCACGGCGCGCGTGGCGTTCTGGCGCTCCCACGAGCGGACGGCCGCGGTCAGCCGGCGCTTTCCGATCCCGGGGGCCTGGCCGAGCACGCCGGCGGGGTCGCGGTCGATCGCCTCGAGCACGCCGCTGCCGAAGACGTCGAGCAGATGCGCGGCGCCGCGTGGCCCGACGTGCTTGATCGTCTGCAGGTAGCCGAGGATCGCGGCGTCAGAGACCGGCCCGCGCGCCAGCGTCCGCTCGACGTGGAACTGACGCCCGTGCTTGGCGTGTGTGCGCCATTCGCCGCCGACGGTCAGCGTCTCACCCTCGTGGACGTGGGCGAGGGCTCCCGTCAAGGTGACCTCGTCACCGTCGTCGGTCACGGCGACCAGCACGGCGAAGTCGTCGCCGCTGAAGCGGATCGCCATCACCTCGATCGAAAGGCTCTCCATCGCAGCTCGAAGCTAGTGGCCGAGACGGCGTGAAGCGACCGGCGCCGGGCCGCGGTCGCGAGCTATTGCGATACTCAGGGCGATGGCCGGCCTTGGCACCCTCCTGACAGCGATGATCACGCCGTTCGACGACGACGGTCAGATCGACGAAGCCGCGTTCGTGCGCGTGCTGCATCACGTTTGCGAACACGGCTCGGACGGGGTCGTGGTCGCCGGCAGCACCGGCGAGGCCGCGACGCTCACCGACGAGGAGCATCTGCGTGTGATCGAACTGGCCGTGGCCGAGATCGCCGAGGGCAAGACCGTGATCGCCGGCACCGGCTCGAACGACACCCGCCACGCCGTCGAGCTGACTGCCCGCGCGACGGAGCTCGGCGCCGACGCGACGCTCTCGGTGACGCCGTACTACAACCGTCCCGACCGCCGCGGCCTGCTGGCCCACTACGGCGAGGTCGCGCGTGCGACCGACAAGCCGGTACTGCTCTACAACATCCCGAGCCGCACGGGCCTCGACATCTCCAACGAGTTGCTCGCAGAGCTCGGTCAGATCGACGGCATCGAGGGCGTCAAGCAGGCCAACGAGGCGAGCCTCGCGCCGATCGACGGCCTCGACCTGTACGCCGGCAACGACACCGACTTCGCCCGCACACTCGACATGGGCGGCACCGGCGGGATCCTCGTCGCCAGCCACGTCGTCGGCGACGAGATGCGCCGGCTCGTGGACGAGCCGCACCGCCGCGCCCAGATCGACGCGGCCCTGCGCGACGTCTACGAGGCGACCGGTTGGCATAACCCGATTCCGATCAAGAAGGCCTGCGAGCTGATCGGCCTGTGCAGCGGACGGCTACGGCTCCCGCTCGTCGAAGCCGACGACGAGCGCACCGAGATCCTGCGCGACGCGCTCGCCGCGCACGGGGCGTTGACGGCCGCGTGACCTCCTGCGGGTGCCAGAGGCCTCACATGAAGGCCGGAGGCGGGCCCCGCATGAGCGGGTCCGGCCAGAGGCCTCACATGAGGCCGGAGGCGGGCCCCGCATGAGCGGGTCCACGCGTCTGAGAATTCTGCCGCTCGGCGGTCTGGGGGAGATCGGCAAGAACATGACGGTCGTCGAGCTCGACGGCCGGCTGCTGATCGTCGACGTCGGGCTGCGCTTCCCGACCGCGGAGATGATGGGCATCGACCTCGTCCTGCCCGACTTCTCGTACCTGCGCAGTCGCATCGAGGACATCGAGGGGATCGTCATCACGCATGGCCACGAGGACCACCTCGGGGCACTGCCGTACATCCAGCGCGAGCTCGGCGTCGACCTGCCCGTCTACGGCTCGCGGCTGACGATGGCGATGGCTCGGTCGAAGCTCGACGAGCACAAGCTCGACGACGTCCCGGTCAACGACCTCGCCGCCGGCGACGCGCTCGAGCTCGGGCCGTTCGACATCGAGCTGATCCACATGACGCACTCGATCCCGGACGCTCGCGCCGTCGCGATCCACACGGATCTCGGGACCGTCCTGATCACCGGCGACTACAAGTTCGACCAGACGCCGGTCGACGGCCAGCCGGCCGACATCGGGCGCCTCGCCGAACTGGGGCGTGAGGGCATCCTGTTGCTCTGCGGCGACTCGACGAACGTCGACCGCATCGGCTACTCGCCGAGCGAGTCGGTCGTCGGGCCGAAACTCGAAGAGGTCTTCTCTCGCTGCGACGGGCGCATCGTGGTGACCAGCTTCGCGTCGAACATCCATCGCGTGCAGCAGGTGGTCGACGCCGCCGCGGCGCTCGATCGCAAGGTCGTGCTCGTCGGGCGCTCGATGCGCAAGAACGTCAACATCGGCCGGTCGCTCGGTCATATCGAGCTGCCCGAGGGGATTCTCGTCCAGCCGCGCGAGGTCGAGAACTACCCCGACCACAAGATCGTCGTGATGTCGACCGGGTCGCAGGGCGAGCCGATGTCGGCGCTGCGTCGAATGGCGCATCGCGACCACCCGCAGGTCGAGCTCAGGCGCGGCGACACCGTGGTCTTCTCGGCGACGCCGATCCCCGGCAACGAACGCGCGGTCAACGAGACCGTCGACCGGCTCTACCACATCGGCTGCGACGTGATCACGACGGCGGACGCGCAGATCCATGCCTCCGGCCACGGTTTCGCCGAAGAGGTGAAGCTGATGCTCAACCTCGTCAAGCCGCGCTACGTGATGCCGTTCCACGGCGATTACAAGCGGATCCGCCTGCACGGCCAGATGGCCGAGGCGGTCGGCGTCGACCGCGACGGCATCTTCGCCGGCGAGAACGGCCTGCCGCTCGAGATCGACCAGCGCGGCGCTCGCTGGGGCGACAAGGAGCACGCGGGGATGATCTTTGTCGACGGCGTCGAGATCGGCGACGTCACCGACGTCGCGCTTCGCGATCGGCGGATGCTGTCGTCCGACGGGATCTTCGTCGTCGTCGCGACCGTCTCGGAGCAGGACGGCTCGAGCGTCGCCGACCCCGAGATCATCCTGCGCGGCGTGCCCTACCCCGAGGACGCCGAGAACCTGCTCGACGAGATCCGCGACACCGTCGAGCGGTCGCTCGACCGCGCCGCCGACGAGCAGGTCCGCGAAGTCGACCTGATGCAGAAGATGCTGCACGACGATCTCGCCGAGCTCGTCTACCAGAAGCTGCGCCGGCGGCCGATGGTGCTGCCGGTCATCGTCGAGGTCTAGGGGTGCCGACAGCCGCCAAATGGCGGCTGCAGGCGGGTCCCCTCGGCCGGAGGCCGAATCGGGTCTAAACGCGCAGACGAAGGCGGTCGCGCGCGCTACGCCGGCCGCGGTACGGCCGGCGCCGGTGATGCCTCGGCCGGTGGCGCCGCCTTGACCGCGGGCAGGTCGACGACGAAGCGGGCGCCACCGTGCGGCGCCGACTCGACGCGGACCCTCCCGTCGTGGGCATCGACGACGGCACGAACGATCGACAGCCCGAGGCCGACCGAGCCGCCGCGGTCTCCCGCGCCACGGACGAAGCGCTCGAAGATCCGCTGCCGCTGCGCGCTGTCGATGCCGGGACCGTCGTCTTCGACGACGAGCCTTACGGCGGCATCTCGGGGAGCTGTGACCGACACATATACCCGCGTGCCCGCGGGCGTATGCCGTAGCGCGTTCTCGATCAGGTTCAGCGCCATCCGGTGCAGCTGATCGCGCGCGCCGTCGACGATCGCCGGCTCGACATCGAGCTCGACGACGTGGTCGCCGGCGACCGGGCCGAGCTCGGACGCGACATCGACGACGACCTTGGCGAGATCGACGGGGGAGTGGACGGCACTGTCGAGCCCGATGCCGCTGCGGACGTCGGCGCGTGCCAGCAGCAGCAGGTCGGCGACCAGCCGGCGCATTCGCTGTGTCGAGCGCAGGGCGCTGTTCGCCGCCTCGGCATGGTCGCCGTGGAGGCCGTCGACGAGCAGCTCGAGATTCGCCAGGACGCTCGTCAGCGGCGTCCGCAGCTCGTGCGAGGCGTCGGCGACGAACTGGCGCTGGCGCGTCAGCGACGCCTCCGTCTGCTGGCGTGAATCGGCGAGCGCCGAGAGCATGTCGTTGAACGTCCGTGCGAGCTCGCCGACCTCGTCGTCGGCGGCCGGCACTGGGACGTGCAGGTCGGGATCGCGGGTCCTGGTGACCTCGCTCGCGGTCGCCGTGAGCTGTGCGATCGGGCGCATCGCGTTGCGGCCGACGAGCAGGCCCGCGACGAGGGCGAGCAGAGCGCCGCCGAGTACGCCGAGCCCCAGCAGCACCCGGATCCGCGATTTCGTCGCCGAGACCTCCGACAGCGGCCGGCCGTACTCGGCGATGACGGAGACGCGATTCGGCAGCTGCACGTAGCGCGACTCGATCCGGTAGCCACCGATCTCCGTCGGCACGTCGACCGGGATGTCGCCCCAGCCGGGGGCCCGGCGCGTGCCGCCGATGAACGAGCCGTCGATCCGTGTCAGGCGCACCGCAGCATGGTCAGCGGCCACAAACGCCTCGAGCCCGGCGGCGGCCTTGCTGTACGTGGCAGTACGCGGGTTGTAGGTGACGGTGCCGGCGACTCGAGTCGCGAGGTCGCTGGCTCCCTGGGCGACGCGGACGTTGAAGTCCTCCTGGAGCCTGCTCGTCGTCAGCGTCCCGACGACGACCGCGAAGACGAGCAGGATCAGCAGCGTCAGCAGCGCCGAGCCGCCGGCGAGGCGCCACCGGATCGGGATCCTGTTCAGCCTATGCACGGAGCACGTACCCCGCACCGCGGATCGTGTGCAGCAGTCGCGGCTCGCCGCCGGTCTCGAGCTTGCGCCGCAGGTTCGAGACGAAGACCTCGATCGTGTTCGTCGTCGCGAACGGGTCGTAGCCCCAGACCTCCTCGAGCAGCCGCTGCCGCGGGATGACGATCCGCTCGTTGCGCATCAGAAACTCGAGCAGCTCGAACTCGCGCTGTGTCAGGTCGATCGCACGGTCGTTGCGGTGGACCTCGTGCGTGTCCGGGTTGAGCTGCAGGTCGGCGCACGTCAGCGAGGCCGCGCCACGGGGCGGACGGCGGCGCAGGAGCGCGCGCAGGCGCGCCAGCAGCTCCTGCCGGTCGAACGGCTTGACGAGGTAGTCGTCGGCCCCGGTGTCGAGCCCCTCCACGCGCGACTCGATCGCGTCACGCGCGGTCAGGACGAGGATCGGCACGTCGTCGTCGGCGCGCAGCTGCCGCGCGACCTCGATCCCGTCCAGGCGCGGAAGGCCGAGATCGAGGATCACGAGATCGGGGAGGTACGAGCGCGCGTCGACGAGCGCCGCCTCGCCGTCGCTGGAGACGCGGACGTCGTAGCCCTCGAGACGCAGCGAGCGCTGGAGCGCTCCTGCGATTTCCTCGTCGTCCTCGACGACGAGCACTCGAGCCGGCCGATCGTTCATCGCATGAACGATGGTAGGTCGGTCGCGGGAACGCAAGGTCATCGGCAGGGGCCCGTGGGGATCCGTCGAAAACCGTCGCGAGCTCTATGCCCGCGACACGTACGCCTGCCCGCAAGAAGCCGCCGGCCCGCCGGAAGCCCGCAGCGCGCCCGCGCGCTCGTGCCCGCGCCCGCCGCCAACCGATGTGGCGGCTCGGCCTGCCGCCGCTGCAGCAGCACCACATCGATCTGATCGGCCTGGCGATCGTCTGTGCCGGCGTCTTCCTCGCCTTTCCGCTCTATCTCGGCTGGGACGGCGGCCGCGCCGGCGCGGCGATGCTGCGCGGCAGCCGCTGGCTGGCGGGGGACATCGCGTACGCCGCTCCCGTCGGTCTCGTCGCAGCGGGCGCGATCACGGTGCTGCGGCCGGTGCTGTCGACGGTGCGCCCATTCCGCTCCGGCGGGCTCTGCCTGATCGCCGCCTCGACGCTCGCGCTCGCGGCGGGCACCTTCGGGTTCGGCCCGGGCCCCGCGCCCGAGCAGTGGACCTCGATGTACTTCGAGGCCCGCGGCGGCATCATCGGCGACGGGCTGTACTACGCCACGACGTCACTGGTCGGCACGCCCGGCACCCACCTGATCGCTGTCTTCCTCTTCCTCGCCGGCGCCATCCTGCTGACCGGCGCTTCGCTGGCGAGCATCCTCAAGGCGACGGGGGCCGGCGTCGCCGACACCACGCGCGCCCTGCGCCGCGGCTCCGGCGAGCTCGCCGCGCTGACGCGGACGGGCACCCGCCCGGCCGTGCGACCGGACGACTTCGCACCCGAGCTCTCGCCGTTCGCGCCCGCGGAGATGCTGGTACCCGAGCCCGAGGACGACGAGCCGGTCGTGACACGCTCGCCTGCCGCCGCGGCGGCGCCGGAGGACGTGCCCGAGGCCGCCTACGAGGCGTTCGACCCCGCAGTCGGCGACGTCGACGAGGACGCGGAGCCGATCGTCGCGATCGCCGGCGCGACGGACGACATCTCCGCCGCGCATGCCCCGGCTGAGGACGTCGAGTGGGCACTCCCGGTGCCGGCCGCCGTCCTGCGGATCTCGAGTGAGGAGGCCCAGCGCCCGGACACGCGCGGGCAGGAGGTCACGATCACGCGTCTCGTCGAGGCGCTCAGCCATTTCGGGATCCAGGCACAGGTGATCGGGGCCGTCGCCGGACCGCACATCACCCGCTACGAGCTCCGCCTCGCGCCGGGCGTGAAGATGTCGAAGGTCGCCCAGCTCAAGGACGACCTCGCCTACGCGCTGGCCGCCACCGACATTCGCATCCTGGCGCCGATCCCGGGCAAGACCGCGGTCGGCATCGAGGTGCCGAACGCGAAGCGCAAGGTCGTCCAGCTCGGCGACATCTTCCAGCCGCGCCCCGCGGACTGGTCGCCGCTGACCGTCTGGCTCGGCAAGGACGTCGGCGGCAACGCGATCGCGTCGGACCTCGCCAAGATGCCGCACGTCCTGGTCGCCGGCACGACCGGCGCAGGCAAGTCGGCGTGCGTCAACGCGATGCTCTCCTCGATCCTCCTGCAGGCGCGTCCGGACGAGGTCCGGCTCGTGCTGATCGATCCCAAGCAGGTCGAGCTCAACCACTACGAGCAGGTCCCGCATCTGCTGACGCCGGTGATCACCAGTCCGCGCAAGGCCGCCAACGCGCTACAGAACCTTGTCCGCGAGATGGAGTGGCGCTACGGGATCATGGCGATGGCCCGGACCCGCAGCCTGCCGGAGCTCAACCGCCACCGGCTCGCCAACGACGACGAGCCCCTGCCGTACATCCTCTGCGTGATCGACGAGCTCGCCGACCTGATGATGGTCGCCCCGGCCGACGTCGAGGACTCGATCATCCGGCTGGCGCAGAAGGCACGCGCCGTCGGCATCCATCTCGTGCTCGCGACGCAGAGCCCGCGCGTCGACGTCATCACCGGCATGATCAAGGCCAACGTCCCGTCGCGGATCGCCTTCGCCGTCAGCTCGCAGACCGACTCCCGCGTGATCCTCGACCAGAACGGCGCCGAATCGCTGCTGGGACAGGGCGACCTGCTGTTCTCTCCGGTCGGGTCGTCGAAGCTGCAGCGGATCCAGGGCGCCTACATCGACGAGGGCCAGATCGAGAAGCTGACCAAGTTCTGGGCTCGCCAGGGGGCGCCGGAGTTGCGCGAGGAGCTGCTCGACGAGGTCGAGCCTGTGACCGACGGCGCGAGCGGCAAGGGCGACGACGAGTTCGACCCCGACGAGGATCCGCTGCTGAGCGACGCGATCGCGCTCGTCGTCGAGATGGGGACGGCCTCGACGTCGATGCTGCAGCGCCGCCTGCGGCTCGGCTACACCCGTGCCGGGCGACTGATCGACATGCTCGAACGTCGCGGGGTGATCTCCGGCTACGAAGGCTCGAAGCCACGGACGGTCCTGATCGGCGAGGGCGACCTGCCGCGCGTGATGGCGAACCTCGCCGAGCGCGGTGACGCGGTGACGGTGGATGAGAGCGCGATTGCGCCCGTCCCGCTCGCCGACGAGTAGCCTCCCGCCCGGATCCCAATGCCGGACATCGGCGCAACATTGCGCGAGGCGCGCATGCGCCAGCGCATCGACATCGCGGACATCGAAGCGCAGACGAAGATCCGCGCGAAGTACCTGCGCGCGCTGGAGAACGAGGAGTTCGACCTCCTCCCAGGCCCGACGTTCGTCAAGACGTTCCTGCGCACCTACGCCGAGGCCCTCGGGCTCGATGCGCGTGCGCTGCTCGAGGAGTACCGGATGCGCTACGAGCGCCTGTCCGAGGCCGAGCTGATGCCGATCACCGCGCAGACCGCGCGCCAGCGCGAGAAGGCGGCACGGCGCAGCGGCAAGCCGAGCGGCAGGCGTGACGTGATCGTCGCCGGCTTCGTCGTCGCGATCGTCGCGCTGCTGATCCTCCTCGGCCGTGGCGGCGACGACGAGGCGACGCCGCCGCCCCGGACGAGCGGCGCCGCCTCGGCCGCGACGACGACGACCACGACCGCTCGGACGACGACGACGGCGAAGACGGCCCCGTCCCGCGTGTCGCTGCGCCTCAACCCGACCGGCGACGTCTACGTCTGCCTCAAGGCGGGCAGCAAGCAGCTGATCGACAAGCAGTTTCTGACCGCAACGACGAAGAAGCGGACCTATCGCGCGAAGTCCTTCCGGATCCTGCTCGGCAACAACAACTTGACGATGACGATCAACGGCAAGAAGCACACGGTGAAAGCCTCAGCCGATCCGATCGCCTACGCGATCACCGCCAAAGGGCGCCGCACGATCACAGCGGACTCCGACAAGCTCTGCTCGTGAGCGCACGCGCAGGCATCGTCGTCACGGGCACCGAGGTGCTCACCGGTCGCGTGGTCGATCGCAACGGCCCGTGGCTCGCCGAGCGCCTGCGCGAGTTGGGAATCGACATCGCCCACATCGCCGTCGTCGGCGATCGCCCGGAGGACATCGAGGGCGCACTGCGGTTCTTTCGCGACGAGCGCCTGGACCTGATCGTCACCAGTGGCGGGCTCGGCCCGACGGCGGACGACCTCACGGCGTCGGTCGTCGGCGACTTTCAGGGCCGGCCGTCCGAGCTCGACGAGGCGCTCGAGGCGAGGATCTGGAAGCTGCTGGAGCGCGTTCGCGAGCGCTGGCCCGACATCGACGAGAAGGCGCTGCGGGCGTCGAATCGTAAGCAGGCCCTCGTTCCCGTCGGTGCCACGGTGCTCGAGCCCGTCGGGACGGCACCGGGGCTCGTCGTGCCGCCGTCGGCCGGCGTCGCCCCGACGGTGGTCGTCCTACCCGGCCCGCCGCGCGAGCTGCAGCCGCTGTGGGAGCTCGCGGTCGGAACCGACGCCTTCACCGCCGCGACCGGCGGCCGCACGGAATACCGCCAGGAGATGCTGCGGCTGTTCGGGATCCCCGAGTCGGAGATCACCGCCACGCTGGAAGCCGGAGCGGCGGCGCACGGCCTCGACGGGCTCGAGATCACGACCTGCATGCGCCGCGCCGAGCTCGAGGTCGTGACGCGCTTCGAGCCGGGCGCCGAGGCGACGTACGACGCGTTCGTGGCGACGGTCCGCGAACGCCATCCCGACGAGCTCTTCTCGCTGGACGGCCGCAGCGTCGATGAGCTCGTCGCCGACGCGCTGCGGCGGCTCGGCTGGACGATCGCGACGGCCGAATCCTGCACCGGCGGCCTGCTCGGCGGGAGGCTGACCGACCTCGCCGGCGCCTCGGACTACGTCGCCGGCGGCCTGATCGTGTACTCGAACGCGTCGAAGATCGAGCTCGCGGGTGTCGATCCCGCGCTGATCGAGCGGCACGGCGCCGTCTCGCGCGAGGTCGCCGAGGCGCTCGCCGACGGTGCGCGCGAGCGTCTGCACGCCGATATCGGCATCGGCGTGACGGGCGTCGCGGGGCCCGGTGGAGGCAGCGACGAGAAGCCCGTCGGGCTCGTCTGGATCGGCGTTTCCACCGCGGATCCCGAGCTGCGGGGCAGCGAGAGCATCGTGATGCCAGGCAACCGCGCCGACGTTCGGGACCGAACGACGACTTTCGCGCTGCATCTCGCGCGAAGGATCCTCGAGCGCGCGGCGAATCACACAGGTTGACACTCGTCCACGAGCGGGAGGCGGGCCGCAACTCCGGCCCGTTTCCGGTGCTTTCGTGGGCGGAGGATCTCAACTACAGGGAGATGAGCAGACAATGCGGAAGCTACTGACGGCCGGCGTGGGCCTCATCACCGCGGTGGCGCTCGCGGGCACTGCGACGGCGGCGACGCCTCCGGCAAAGCCGACCGTCTCGACGGGAACGGCGACAGCGGTGACGCAGACGAGCGCCAAGCTTCGCGGCACGGTCAACCCACAGGGCAGCCTCACGACCTACTACTTCCAGTACGGCAAGACGACGGCCTACGGCGCCCAGACCGGCCCAGCCAGTGCTGGAGCTGGCACCAAGGGCGTGGCGGTGAACGCCGACGTCGTCGGCTTGACGCCGAACACGACCTATCACTTCCGCGTGGTCGCGACGAACGTCGCGGGCGCCACGGTCGGCACCGACAAGACGTTCACGACACCGAAGCAGCCGCTCGGCTTCGCCGTCACGGCGACCCCGAACCCCGTAGCGCTCGGCGGCCCGACGACGGTCAGCGGCACGCTCACCGGCACCGGGAACGCCGGTAAGGCCGTGCAGCTGCAGCAACGGTCGTTCCCCTACACGGCAGCGTTCGCGAACGCCGGAAACGCGCAGACGGTCAACGCCGCGGGTCAGTTCTCGTTCCCGATCTTGTCGCTGACGCTGAACACCCAGTACCGCGTTGTCACGGTCGGCAGCGGCTCGGTGACGAGCCCGGTGGTGCTCGTCGGCTCGCAGGTCGCGATCCGCTTCTCGGTCAGCGCCAAGTCGATCAAGTCGCGTCAGCTCGTGCGCTTCGCCGGCTCGGTCGCGCCGAAGAAAGACGGTTCGCTCTATGCGGTGCAGAAGCAGAAGGGCTCGACCTGGGTGACCGTCGCGGGCTCCTCGCTGCGCCCGTACACCGCTGACAAGTCGCGCTTCGCGCGACGGCTGCGGATTCGTCACAGCGGCGTCTACCGGATCTACGTCGGCGTCGCCGACGGCATGAACGTCTCGACCGCCAGCGGCAGCGTCGAGATCAAGATCAAGAAGTAGTAGTTCCGCAGGGCCTCGACGGGCATCGCGACTGTGCGCCGGACACGTTCCGTCCGGCGCACATCGCATTCTTGTGGCAGAGAACGTGTGTTCGCCTCGGTGACGTCGCCGTAGCGTCGCGCCTTCTGTCCGCATAGCGCCGTAGCTTCGGCGCTTCCCCGTTCGTCAGGAGTCCTTCCATGCCCACACCAGTCGACGAGAAGGCCGCGAAGGCCCGCGACGCCGCTCTCCAGGGCGCGCTCGTGCAGATCGAGCGCCAGTTCGGCAAGGGAAGCCTGATGCGGATGGGCGACCCGGGAGCCCAGGTCAAGGTCAACGCGATCCCGACGGGCGCGCTCTCGCTCGACCTCGCGCTCGGCATCGGCGGCGTGCCGCGAGGCCGCATCGTCGAGGTCTTCGGCCCGGAGTCGTCGGGCAAGACGACGCTGATGTACCACGTCATCGCCGAGGCCCAGAAGCTCGGCGGCGTCTGTGCCTTCATCGACGCCGAGCACGCGATGGACCCCCTGTACGCACAACGGATCGGGGTGGACATCGACGAGCTGCTCGTCTCCCAGCCCGACTACGGCGAGCAGGCGCTCGAGATCGCCGACATGCTCGTGCGCTCCGGCGCGGTCGACCTGATCGCGGTCGACTCGGTCGCGGCGCTGACGCCGAAGTCCGAGCTCGAGGGGCAGATGGGGGACCAGACCGTCGGCCTGCAGGCGCGGATGATGAGCCAGGCGATGCGCAAGCTCGCCGGCAACCTCAACCGCACGCAGACGATCATCCTCTTCACCAATCAGATCCGCGAGAAGGTCGGCATCATGTTCGGCTCGCCGGAGACGCAGCCCGGCGGCCGGGCGCTGAAGTTCTACTCCTCGCAGCGGCTCGACATCCGCCGCATCGAGACGCTCAAGGAGGGGACGGAGGCAGTCGGCAACCGCGTCCGCGTCAAGGTCGTCAAGAACAAGGTCGCGGCGCCGTTCCGCCAGGCCGAGTTCGACATCGAGTTCGGCGAGGGGATCTCGACCGAGGGCTGCCTGATCGACCTCGGCATCGAGCACAACGTCGTCACCAAGTCCGGCTCGTTCTTCTCCTACAAGGAGGAGCGTCTCGGCCAGGGCCGCAACAACGCCAAGGCGTTCCTCAAGGAGCACCCGGAGATCGCCAAGGCGATCGAGGACGAGGTCTACGCCGCGCTCGAGATCGATCGCGACCTCGTCGCGCCGATCGATCGCGACGACGAGGTGCCGGTCGAGATCACCGACGACGTCCCGGCAGCCGCCTGACGGGCTCCCGGTCGCTTCCATGGCGACTACGGAGTCGCTCGACGACGCGCTGGGCCGGGCGTATCGCTTCCTCGGTCAGCGCGATCGTTCCGTCGCCGAAGTCCGCAAACACCTGTTGGGCCGCAACGTCGGCGAAGCGACAGTCGAGGAGGCGATCGCCGAGTTGGCGGTGCAGGGCTATCTCGACGACGCACGCCTGGCGCAGCGCTTCACCGAGGATCGCCGCTCGCTCGACTCCTGGGGCTCTGAACGGATCGAGCGGCGGCTGTCCGAGCTCGGCGTCGATCGCGAGCTGATCGCGGCCGCGCTGACGGCAGGGGAGGGCGGTGAGCTCGACGCGGCGGTCGATTTCCTGCACCGTCGCTTCCCTGTGGCGCCAGAGAACGACCGTGAGCGCGACCGCGCGCTGAAGATGCTCGTCCGCAAGGGCTATGCGCTGGGGCTGGCGTATGACGCGGTCAATGCCGTCTCGCGCGAGCGAGACGCCGCCTGAGCGCCGCTCGGGCGGCGCGGAGGAGGACGATGGCCGCCTCTGAGGCCCACCTCTGGTGCGACGGCTCCGGCGTACCAGACGGCCCCGGCGGCTGGGGTGCCGTGCTCATCTGCGGCGAGGCGCGCCAGGAGCTGTGTGGCGGCCTGCTCCAGGCAACGAACAACCAGGCCGAGCTGACGGCGGCGATCAAGGGGCTCGAGGCGCTGACCCGGCCCTGCCACGTGGTCGTCCACACAGACTCGCGCTACGTGTGCGACGCCTTCCGGCAGGACTGGATCGCGGGGTGGAAGCGCAAGGCGTGGCGCGGAGTCAAGAATCGGGAGCTGTGGGCGCGGCTGATCGAGGCCGTCGAGGCGCACGTCACCGTCCGCTGGGAGTGGCACAAGGGCCACGCCGGCGTCACGGACAACGAGGTCTGCGACAAGCTCGCCGGGAACTGCCGCAAGGCGATCCTGGAGTGCATCGAGTTCGGGCTCGATCCGCGAGAACTGCCGTTCGACATCGAGGACGCCGAGTACGACGACCTCGTCGCCGGGCCGGAGAGCACGGCCTTCGAGCCCAGCCGCGACTGAGTTGTCCTCTAGCCTTCGCGGCGAAGATGCCGGCCTATCACGTCACCACGTTCGGCTGCCAGATGAACGAGCACGACTCGGAGCGGATGAAGGGCATGCTCGAGTCGCTCGGCTACAGCGAGGCGCCGGAGCGCGCGGACGCCGACCTGATCCTCTTCAACACCTGCTCGATCCGTGAGAAGGCCGACGAGCGCTTCATCCGGCACCTCTACGAAGCGCGCGCGCTCAAGCGCCGTGACCCCGAGCGGATCGTCGGCGTCGGTGGCTGCTGGGCGCAGTCGGTCAAGGACGAGGTCTTCAGCCGGTTCCCGTTCGTCGACGTCGCCTTCGGCCCCGGCCAGGTGCACAAGCTCGCCGAGTTCCTGACCAGCGACTCACTCACCGCGCAGGGGTTCTTCGAGTTCGAGGGCTTCACCGGCCATCTGCCCGCGAAGCGCAGCCGGGACCTGCAGGCGTGGGTCCAGATCAGCGCCGGCTGCAACATGAACTGCAGCTACTGCATCGTGCCGTCGACGCGCGGCAGGGAGGTCTCACGGCCGTTCGCGGAGCTCGTCGACGAGGTCGCCCGGCTCGCCGCCGACGGCGTCCGCGAGGTCACGCTGCTCGGGCAGAACGTCAACGCGTACGGGCGCGATCTGCGCGACGCGGACGGCAAGCCGTCGTCCTTCGCGCGGCTGCTGCGAGCGGTCGACGGAATCGACGGAATCGAGCGCGTTCGCTACACGTCGCCGCACCCGAAGGACATGCGCGAGGACGTGGTGCTCGCGCACGCCGAGCTCGAAAGCCTCTGCGAGCACATCCACCTGCCGCTGCAGGCCGGCTCGTCGCGGATCCTCAAGGCGATGCGCCGCACGTACGACAAGCAGCGCTACCTCGATCGCGTCGCGCTGATCCGCGAGCACGTGCCGGACTGCGCGCTGACGACAGACATCATCGTCGGCTTCCCCGGCGAGACCGAGGAGGACTTCGCCGAGACACTCGACGTCGTCGAACAAGTCGGCTTCGACGGCGCCTTCACGTTCGTCTTCTCCCCGCGGCGGGGAACGGCCGCGGCGGAGCTGCCCGACGACGTCGCACCCGAGGTCAAGGTCGAGCGCATGGAGCGCCTCGTCGACCTGGTCCAGCGGCGCGCCGCCGAGCGAGCGCAGCGGTTCGTCGGACGCGAGCTCGAGGTCCTCGTCGAGGGCCCGTCGCGCAAGGATCCGTCGCGGCTGCGCGGCCGCAGCCGCCACAACAAGGTCGTCAACTTCACGGGGCTCGCGGAGGCCGGCGAGGTCGTCCCGGTGACGATCACCTCGGCGACGAGCCAGACGCTCGCGGGCGAGGCGTCGCTGCTGGCGCGAGCGCTCTCGCGCTGACGCCGATCCATACTCTGCTGGCTGGGCACATCCGCCGGAATTCGTATTTGCACTATGGCTGCGTGAGGGGAATGCTGACGTCGTGACCATCGAGACCTTGGTCGGCAGCGATCCGCTGCCGACGCTCATCGGCGGCGAGCGCGTCTTCGCCGGAAACGGCGCTCTGATCGACTCGATCAACCCCGCGACGGGCGAGGTGATCGCCCGCTTCCCGCGCTGTGACGCGGCCGACGTCGACCGTGCCGTGAAGGCCGCGGCAGCGGCGTTCCCCGCCTGGGCGGCGCTGCCGTCGGGCGAGCGCGCGGCGGCGCTGTACCGGCTCGCCGACGTGATCGAGACGCGGGCGAAGGAGCTCGCGCAGATCGACGTCGCCGACAACGGCAGCCCGATCCGTGAGATGCGCAACGACAGCCGGATCGCGGCCGAGTGGATTCGCCACCACGCCAATCTCGCGCTCAGCATCCGTGGCGAGACGATCCCGACCGGCCATGACCGGCTCGACTACACGCTGCGCCAGCCGTACGGCGTCGTCGGCAGGATCGTGCCGTTCAACCATCCGCTGATGTTCGCGACGGCGAAGATCGCGGCACCGCTGATCGCCGGCAACACGGTGCTCGTCAAGCCGTCGGAGCACACGTCGCTGTCGGTGCTCGCGTTGGTCGACGACCTCGCCGAGATCTTCCCGGCCGGCGTCGTCAACATCCTGACCGGATACGGGGCCGAAGCGGGCGACGCGATCGTCGCGCACCCCGAGATCCGCAGGCTCGCGTTCATCGGCTCCGCCGCGACGGGGCGAGGGATCCAGCGCCGCGCGGCCGAGGTGTCGGTCAAGACGATCACGCTCGAGCTCGGCGGCAAGAACCCGATCGTCATCTTCCCCGACGCCGACGTCGACCAGGCGGTCGACGGTGCGCTACGCGGGATGAACTTCACCTGGCAGGGCCAGTCCTGCGGCTCGACGTCACGGTTGATCGTCCACGAGTCGATCCACGACGACTTCGTCGGCCGGCTGGCCGAGCGCATCGGCGCGCTGCGGAGCGGGCTGCCCGACGACGAGAGCACCGACACCGGCGCGATCGTCAACCAAGGCCAGTACGACAAGGTCCGCTCCTACATCCAGATCGGCCAGGACGAGGGCGCCCGCCTGGTCGTCGGCGGGACCGTCGCCGACGGCCCGGACCTCGCCAACGGCCTGTTCCTGCGTCCGGCCCTGTTCGACGGCGTCAAGCCCGACAGCCGCCTCGCGCAGGAGGAGATCTTCGGCCCGGTCCTCGCGGCGATGCCGTTCACCGACTACGACGACGCGCTGAGGATCGCCAACAGCGTCCAGTACGGGCTCACCGGCAGCATCTTCACGTCCGACCTCCGCATCGCGCATCGCTACGCCCGTGACGTCCAGGCGGGCTACGTCTGGGTCAACGACACCTCGCGCCACTTCACCGGCACGCCGTTCGGCGGCTTCAAGGACTCCGGCATCGGCCGTGAAGAGGATCTCGACGAGATCCTGTCCTACACGCAGACGAAGAACGTCAACATCAACTTCAGCTAGCACCGGGAGGCGCCGGCGCTCGGAGGGGAGGCGTCCGCCCCGCGTGCGAACATACGTTCGTGCGATGGCGGAACCTGACGATCGACGGCGCCGAGCAGGTACCGCTGCCCGGCTACAGCGAGCCGGCGACGGTCCGCCACTTCGAGGCACCTGAGGCGCTCGACACGCGCTTCTGGGAGGTGCGAGCGAAGTCGGCGCTCAATCGCGTGCCAGCACGGTCGCGGATGCCGTTTCGCTGGACGATCAACCCGTACCGAGGCTGCAGCCATGCGTGCACGTTCTGCCTCGAGCCTTCGACACCGGTACTGATGGCAGACGGGCACGAGCGCCCCATCGCTGACTTGGACCCCGGCGACGAGATTGTGGGCACCATCCGCCGCGGTGCGTACCGCCGGTTCACGACAACGCGCGTGCGCGATCACTGGTGGACCGAGAAGGCGGCATACAGGGTGGTCCTCGCGGACGGAACCGAGCTCATCGCGAGCGGCGATCACCGGTTCCTCAGCGAGCGCGGCTGGAAGTTCGTCGTTGGCAAGATGAGTGGTCGACGACGGCGCCCGCACCTCACGGTCGGCAACAAGCTGATGGGGATCGGCGCACTCCCTCTGCCGGCTCGGCACAACTTGGACTACAAGCGTGGCTACCTCTGCGGGATGGTTCGCGGCGACGGGAACCTCGGGTCGTATTCCTACGAGCGCCCCGGACGTGCGCACGGCAACGTGTATCGCTTCCGTCTGGCGCTGACCGATTTCGAGGCATTGGCGCGCACCCAGCTGTTCCTGCTCGAACTGGGAGTTCAGACCGACCGATTCGCGTTTTCAGCCGCAAATGAGCGCCACCGGGCTGCGGAAGCGATACGAACGCAGCGCCGGGTAGACATCGAGCGAATAGAGCAGTTCGTCTCGTGGCCTCGCGATCCGAGCGACGAGTGGCGTCTCGGCTTCCTGGCCGGAATCTTCGACGCGGAGGGGAGCCGGTCTGGCGGGGTGCTGCGCATCGCCAACACCGATGCTGCAATCTTGGGATGGACTCAAAGGTCGCTGACTCACTTTGGCTTTGACGCGGTCCAGGAGCCACCCAACGCGACCGGATGTTCAACCGTGCGCCTTCGCGGCGGAATGGTCGCGCAGCAGCGCTTCGTACACTTCGTCGACTCGGCGATCACCCGCAAACGCCTGCTCGACGGCCGCGCGATCAAGACGGCGGCCAGACTCGGAGTTGTGTCGATCGAGCCCGTTGGCGTTCGGACGCTGGTCGACATCAGCACGGGCACCGGCGACTTCATCGCGAGTGGTGTGGTCAGCCACAACTGCTTCGCGCGCCCGACGCACACCTATCTCGGCTTCGACGCCGGCCGAGACTTCGACAACGAGATCGTCGTCAAGGTCAACCTGCCCGAGGTGCTGCGGAGCGAGCTCGCGCGGCCATCGTGGGGGCGAGAGCACGTCGCGATGGGGACGAATACCGACCCGTACCAGTGGGTCGAGTCGCGCTATCGGCTGATGCCGCCGATCCTCGAGGCGCTGCGCGACGCTCGCACGCCGTGCTCGATCCTGACGAAGTCGCCGCTGCTGACCCGTGACCTCGAGCTTCTGCGGACGTTCGCGGCGGCGGGTGTCGACGTCAGCGCCGCGTTCTCGGTACCGACGCTGGAGGAGAAGGCGTGGCGTGCGAGCGAGCCACACACGCCGCATCCGCGCAAGCGGCTCGAGGCGGTCGGCGAGCTCAACCGCGCGGGGATCCCGACCGGGATCCTCGTCGCGCCGTTGATGCCCGGGATCAACGACGATCCCCGCCAGGTCGAGCGGATCCTCGCGATCGCCGGCGAGATGGGCGCCGTCAGCGTCGGCGGCATCTGCCTGCACCTGCGCGGCGACGTCCGCGGCGTCTTCATGGACTGGCTGCGCTCGTACAGACCCGACCTCGTCGACGAGTACGAGCGACTCTACGCACGCGGGGCGTACGCGCCGAAGGAGGTTCGCGACCGACTCGCGCGGCTCGTCCGCTCCGGGAGACAGACACGCGACTGGGGTGCCAGGCGGATGCGCGGGGTCGCGGTCCGCCGCGCGCCCACCGGACCCACGGCACGCGCGGCGGCGCTGGACTCGCAGGAGCGGCTGTTCTGAGCGGCGATGCGCCTTGTCCCGGCCGATGCCGTTTCATAGCATCCGCCCGTGTCAGATCCTCGGCCGCTCTCGCCCGAAGGCGTTCGCGCAGCGTTTCCCGTCGGCACGGTGGCGCACAACCCCGTCACCGGGGAGTACGTCCGTGTGATCGAGCAGTCCGCCGAACGCTCGATCGGAGAGATGGTGGCTGTCCCCGGAGGAGCCGTCGCAGGCCCGCATCACCATCCGGATCAGACCGAGCACTTCGAGGTACTCGAGGGCGTTCTGGGCTACCGCCGTGGGGACGACCGCGGCACGTTGACGCTCGGGGAGTCGATGACCGTCGCGCCTGGCATCGTCCATGACTGGTGGAACGCCGGCGACGGGAACCTGCGTGCGCGAATCACAGTGTCGCCGCCCGGGTTGTTCGCCGCGATGATCGGCGCGGTCTGGGGCCTCGGGGTGCTTGGCCGCACCAACGCGAAGGGGATGCCTGGACTGCTCGACGCGGCGCTGCTGGCGGAGGCGTTCGGCAACGAGATGGTCTTTGAGCGGCCGCCGCGCCCGATTCAGCGCGCACTGGTGACGCTCATCGCCCCGATCGCTCGCCGTCGCGGTCATTCGGTCACCGGCGACGACGTCGTCCGCGCCGCGATCGTCTCGCCGGATCCGTGGCCGGCTGCGACCGGCGACGTCGCCGGCTAGACGTCGCGCCGGCGGCCGGCGACGAGCTGGTCGATGATCTTCGCGGTGATCCGGTCGCCGCCGACGAGCCGTGCGGCCACCGCCGCCGTCATCGGGGCCGCCGCTGCGAACCGCGTCATCGTCCGGATCGGCTCCGGCGCCACGACGACTTCCGCGCGGTCCTTGTCGATCGCGCGCAGCACGCCGGCGACGACATCGTCAGGTGAGCTCGTGCCGATGAACCACGGGAGCTTCGCTCCGGCCTCGTGAAACATCCCCGCGTCGCGGATGAACCCCGGCAGCACCGCCGAGACGCCGACGCCGCGCGGCCGCAGCTCGGCGCGCAGCGCCTGCGCGAATCCGCGCAGGCCGAACTTCGTCGCGCTGTACGCCGCCGACCCGGGCTGTCCCGACATGCCCGACAGCGACGAGATGAAGATGATCTGGCCCGACCGCCGCTCAGCCATGCCGGCGGCCAGCAGCCGCGCCAGCTGCATCGGCGCGCGCAGGTTGACGTCGATCGCGCGATCGACGTCGGCGGCGTCGAGGCTCGTCAACAGTCCCGACGAACTGAGCCCGGCGTTGGCGACCAGGACGTCGATGTCGCCGGCGGCGCTCGCCAGCCGCTCGGCGTCCTGCGCCGACGCCAGCTCGCCGGCGATCTGCTCGGCACCGAGCTCCTCAGCGAGCGCAGACAGCACATCGGCGCGCCGCCCGGTGAGCACGAGGTGGGCGCCGCGTGCGTGCAGTGCGCGTGAAATCGCCTGTCCGAGGCCGCCGGTCGCGCCCGTCACCAGCACCCTGCGATCGCTGAGTTCCATGGCGGCACACGATGCCACGTCCGTGCCCGCGACATAGACTCGCCCGCGATGCGATTCGAGAAGTGGCAGGCGCTCGGCAACGACTACCTGATCGTCGCCGAGCCCGTGAGCGAGGACCTGGTGCGTCGCCTCTGCGACCGCCACTTCGGTGTCGGTGCCGACGGCGTGCTCCTCCTCGAGCGTTCGCAGACACCAGGCTTCGTCGCGCGGCTTCGGATCTTCAATCCCGACGGCTCCGAGGCCGAGCTGTCGGGCAACGGGGCGCGCGAGGCGATCATGTACCTGCACCGCCATGGGTGGACTGATGCGCGGCAGTTCTCGATCGAGACGATCGCGGGGGAGATCCGGCCGACGATCCTCGACGACCGAACCTGCCGGGTCGACATGGGCCGTGCGACCGTCGGCGACGAGGCCGTCGTCGCCGGGCATCGCGGCCAGGAGGTACGCATCGGCAACCCGCAGTTCGCGATCCGAATCGCCGAGCGCGACGCACTCGACCAGCTCGATCTCGCCGTCGAAGGCCCGCCGGTGGAGACCGACACGCGCTTTCCCGACCGCACCAACGTCTCGTTCTGGACGCCTGTCGACGGCGACACGATTCGCGCCCGGATCTTCGAGCGCGGCGTCGGCGAGACGCTGAGCTCAGGGACGGGGGCCGTCGGCGCCGCCGTCGCGCACGTGCTGCTCGGCGGAGACTCGCCCGTCACCGTGCTGCTCGACGGGGGAGAGCTGATCGTGGATGTCGGCGAGGACCTCCACATCGACCTGACCGGCTGGGCCGAGCCCGTCTTCGCCGGCGAATGGATAGCGTCCTAGCGCCATGCCACCAGCTTCAGCACACGGTCTGCAAACGGTCGATCGCGCCACCGGCGCGATCCTCGACGCCTGGTACCCCGAGCCACTGCTCGAGGCCGAGCCGCGGTCGATCGACGGCCTCCACGGGCACGAGGACGAGCTGCGCGGCGTCGCCGTCGAGCCGGTCACGACGGTCATCGCCGACCTCGGCGCCGCGCCAGTGGGCGTCGCCGACGCCTACCTGCGTCTGCACCTGCTGTCGCACCGGCTCGTCGTCCCGCACGCGATCAACCTCGACGGCATCTTCGGCGTGCTGCCCAACGTCGCCTGGACCAGCCTCGGGCCCGTCGCGGTCGAGCGGATCGCCGAGGTCCGGCTGCGCGTCCGCGCCGGCGGCGGCCAGCTCGGTGTCCACGGCGTCGACAAGTTCCCGCGGATGACCGACTACGTCGTCCCGTCGGGCGTGCGCATCGCCGACGCGGACCGTGTCCGCCTCGGAGCGCACCTGGCCGAGGGCACGACGGTGATGCACGAGGGCTTCTGCAACTACAACGCCGGCACGCTCGGCGCATCGATGGTCGAGGGCCGGATCAGCGCCGGCGTGGTCGTCGGCGACGGCACCGACATCGGCGGCTCGGCCTCGATCATGGGCACGCTGTCGGGCGGCGGCACGACCGTGATCTCGCTCGGCGAGCGCTGCCTGCTCGGCGCGAATTCTGGGATCGGCATCTCGCTCGGCGACGACTGCGTCGTCGAGGCGGGTCTCTACGTCACCGCCGGTACGCGCATCGCGCTGCCCGACGGCACCGTCGCCAAGGGCATCGAGCTGTCCGGCGCGAACGGGCTCCTGTTCCGCCGCAACAGCGAGACGGGCGCCGTCGAGGCGCTGGCGCGCGAGGGCAGCTGGGGCGGCCTGAACGCCGTCCTGCACGCGAACTGACGCAAAGCGCGGCCTCGAACTAGGTACAGCGCTCGCCGAGCGGAATGGCTGCCCGGCGGGGCGTGAGCTCGTCGTCGACCCAGACCCGTATCCGCACGCAGCGCGGGACGGTGGCCAGGACGAAGCCGGACCAGAACGTGGCCTGGTGCCCGTCGTAGGAGCTGCCTGACCGCGCGGCCGTGCAGGCGCGGAACGCGACGGCCTGATGGCCGTCGCCGACGCTGCGCTCGCCGTCCGGCATGGACCAGTTGTCATCGGCATACAGCAGCGAGGTCGAACGCCGGATGTCACGCGGGAGCTCAACCGTGACGCGATGGCCGGCACGCACGATCGCCGGGTACTTGTTGCCGCCGAACTGCGCGACCGTTCCGGGCGACGTGTACCGGCGTGCTCCCGCGAGCACCAGCGGCCCGACGATGAGATCGCCGGCGCTCCGTCTGAAGTCGAACGACGATTGGTGCCGACACGTCGCCGGAGCGCCGTTCGGCCGCTGCGGCGCGGCAGCGGCGGATACGGCTGTGAAAGCCAGGACACCGAGAGCAACCACCAACCCAGCGCGCATTTGCAGACTCTACGCCCGCGCGCCGCGATCGGTTCCGGCGTACGCGGTGCGCTAGCTGCTCAGCCGCGCCGCGGCCTCGGCGCAGCGTTCGACCGTGGGCACGAGCGCGACGCGCACGTGGCCCTCACCGCCCGAGCCGAGGAACGAACCCGGAGCGACGACGACGCCGTGCTCTGCCAGCAGCGACGTCGCGAACGCCTCGTCCTCGGCCACCGGCGTGCGCAACCAGAGGAAGAAGCTCGCGTCGCCGCCGGCGGGCTCGAGCCCGAGCGCCAGCAGCGCGGGGAGGAGGGCGGCGCGCTTCGCCCGATAGCGATCGCGAACCTCCTCGACATGTGTTTCGTCGGCCCACGCGGCGATCGCGGCGCGCTGGACGAACGCCGGCGGCACGACGCCGCTGTTCGCCCGGTAGCGCTTCAAGGCGCCGACAAGCTCCGCGTCGCCGGCGACGAAACCGGCGCGGTAGCCGGGCATCGACGAGCGCTTCGACAGCGTGTTCAGCACCAGCACGTTGCGACGGTCGCTCAGCTCGAGCCCCGACGACGGCGGCTCGCCATCGAACCACAGCTCGGAGTACGCCTCGTCGCAGACGAGGACGAAGTCGTGCTCGCGTGCCAGTTCGGCGGCGCGCGCGATCCAGTCAAGCGGCGCGCGGGCGCCGGTCGGGTTGTTCGGGTAGTTCGTCCACAGCAGCGAGAGCTCGTCGAGCGGCAGCGCGTCGAGGTCGGGCAGCCAGTCGTGTTCGGCGTCGAGCGGCGCGTCGACGACGTCGGCGCCTGCAAACGCCGCTCCCCGGATCGGCACCGGGTAGCCGGGGGTCGGCACGGCGACGAGCGAGCCGGGCCCGCCGACGACCTGCGCCAGGCTGAAGACGACCTCCTTCGTTCCCAGCGTCGGAACGACCTCAGTGTCGGGATCGAGCTCGCTGCCGAAGCGGCGGCGGATCCATCCGACGATCGCCGCGCGGGTTTCGGGCAGGCCCTCACCGAGCGGATAGGTCGAGAACTCCTCGGATCGCACCGCCTCGACGAGCGCGTCGTGGATGAACTCCGGCGTCGGCTCGCGTGGCTCGCCCAGACCGAAGTCGATGATGTCCGCACCCGCGGCCTCCGCGGCCGCACGCGCCTCCCGGAGCCGGACGAAGGGATACGTCGTCAGCCCGGCGAGCACCGGGCTGACACGTGAGCTCACGCGCACGCGAATCGCTCCAGAACGTCGTAGCTGTGGTGCAGCGCGTCGATCGCGACCTGCTCGTCGGCGGTGTGGGCGAAACGCGGATCGCCGGGGCCGAAGTTGACCGCGTCGACGCCGACCGCGCCGAGCTCGGCGACCGGCGTCCACGCCTGCTTCGGCTCGAGCGCGAGATCGCCGGCGGCTCGCAGGCGCTCGACGAGCGGATTGCCCTCGGGGACCGGGCCCGACGGCGAGTTGGAGACGATCTCCCAGTCGCCGGTGGTCCAGACGCCGCGGAGCAACCGCTCGGCTTCGTCGGCGGCGCGGCCGGGCGCGTAGCGGTAGTTGACGTCGGCGCTCGCCTCGGCCGGGATCACGTTGGCGGCGATCCCGCCCTGAACGCCGACGACCGACAGCGCCTCGCGGAAGCTGAGCCCGGCGAAGCTGCGCGTCTCAGGCTCGAACGACGCGATCGCGGCGATCGCCTCGGCGAGCCGATGGATCGCGTTGTCGGCGAGCCACGGACGCGCCGAGTGGCCGCTGCGGCCGTGGACCGTCAGCCGGGCCTGGATGTTCCCGAGGCAGCCTGCCTGGATGGCGTTCGCCGTCGGCTCCATCACGATCGCCAGATCGGCCTCGTGCAGCGAGGGCGTGCGCGCGAGCAGTGGTGTCAGCGCCGAGTCGGCGATCGGCAGCTCCTCGCGACCGAAGAAGACGAAGCCGAGATCGACGCTGCGCGCGCTCGGATCCGCCAGAGCCAGCTCGATCATCACCGCGACGGCGCCCTTCATGTCCGCGGCGCCGAGTCCGTGGACGGCGCCATCGGCGATCCGGCCGGGACGGTTCGCCTGTGCCGGCACGGTGTCGAGGTGGCCGGCGAGCAGCACCAGCGGCCGATCGCCGCGTGAGGTCGCTCCGGCGAGCACACACGTGTCGCCGGCGTCGACGGCGCGATCGCCGAGGACGCCGAGGACGTGGCGTGCCAGGTCGGCCTCGTCCCGAGACTCCGAGGCGACGTCGACAAGCTCGAGTGTGCGGGCGGCGAGATCCATGCGGGCATCGCAAGCCTATGTCTCCGGGCCCGGGTGGGTGGGACCGACTGTCTAGACTCGGACAGGGTTGGAGCAGCAGCGCGCACAACAACGAGCCGTGATCATCGGCGTCACGCCGAAGGGCGAAGACTTCGCCGAGATGACCGAGCTTCTGCGCACCGCGGGCGTCGCCGTCGTAGGAACGCTCGTCCAGCACCTCGAGCATCCGCATCCGAACACCTATCTCGGGCCGGGCAAGCTCGAGGAGCTCAAGACCGTCCTGAAGGCCGCGGACGCCAACATGGTCGCCTGCGACGACGAGCTCAGCCCGCGGCAGGAACGCAACCTCGAGCAGGCGCTGGAGCCGACGCCGGTCGTCGACCGCACCGCGACGATCCTCGACATCTTCGCCGACCACGCTCACAGCGCAGAGGGCAAGCTGCAGGTCGAGCTGGCGCAGCTCGAGTACAACCTCGCCCGCATGCGCGGGTTGTGGACGCACCTCGAGCGCCTCGGCGGCGTTTCGAGCGGCGGCTTCGCGACCCGCGGACCGGGCGAGTCTCAGATCGAGACCGACCGCCGGCTGGCGCGCAACCGGATCTCCGCACTGAAGCGCCGGCTCGTCGAGGTCAAGGGCTCGCGCGCGACGATGCGCGCCGAGCGGACACGCGCGCACCTGCCGCAGATCGCACTCGCCGGCTACACGAACGCCGGCAAGTCGACGCTGCTCAACGCGTTGACGGGATCGGACGTCGGCGTCCGCGACCGGCTCTTCCACACGCTCGACCCGACGACGCGCGTCGGTCGCCTGAACGGGCGCTCGTACCTTGTCACCGACACCGTCGGCTTCATCCGCAAGCTGCCGCATCAGCTCGTCGACGCGTTCGGCGCGACGCTGGAGGAAACACGGCTCGCGGACCTGCTGCTGCACGTCGTCGACGCCTCCGCCGACGACCAGGACCGCGACGAGATGATGCGCGCGGTCGAGGAGGTGCTCGGCGAGATCGGCGCCGGCGATCAGCCGCGGCTGCTGGTGCTCAACAAGGTCGACATGCTCGACTACGACGCTCGCGCCACGCTCGGCGTCCAGCACCCGGGCGCCGCCCTGGTGTCGGCGGCGACGGGGGAGGGGCTCGACGACCTGGCGGACCGGATCGAGACAGCGTTCCGGGCGACGCTGCGCAACGTCGAGCTGCTGATGCCCTACTCGGAGGGCGGCCGGCTCGCCGAGCTGCACGACGTCGCCGGAGACCTCGAACGCACCGACACGCCGGAGGGCGTCCGCGTCCGCGCCCGCGTGTCGCCGACGGTCGCGGAGCGCTTCGCACGCTGGGCCGTCAACGGGCACGTGGTGGCCTCCGGCGCGGATCCGGACGACGCGTGACGCTGCGCGTGAGGCGCCTCGTCCCCGAGGCGGTGCTTCCGGTCCGAGCGCACGACGGCGACGCCGGCTACGACCTGCACTCGATCGAGGCCGCGACGATCGAGCCCGGCCGGCGAGCGATGGTGGCGACCGGAGTGTCCGTCGAGATCCCCGAGGGCCACGCCGGCCTGGTGCTGCCGCGTTCGGGCACCGCCGCCCGCCATGGAATCGCGCTGGTCAACGCGCCGGGCCTGATCGACTCCGGCTACCGCGGCGAGCTCAAGGTGCTGCTGCTGAACACCGACCTCGACGCGCCGTTCGAGATCGCACCCGGCGATCGCATCGCCCAGCTCGTGTTGATGCGGGTCGAGACGCCGGCGGTCGAAGAAGTCGACGTGCTGACCGACACCGTCCGCGGCGACGGCGGCTTCGGCTCGTCCGGGCGCTGACGCGCTCAGGCTGAGAGCCCGGCCGCCTTCCGCGCGGACGCGTGCGCGGCGTCCTCGTAGCGGTCGTCGAGCGCCGCCAGTTCGTCGATCCCGAGCGCCGTCGCGATCAGCCAGTCGGCGAACCATGCGTTCTTCGGCAGCAGCGGCCCGTGCAGGTAGGTGCCGATGACGTTGCCGCGGCGCGCGCCCTCGGCGCCTGACGAGCCCGTGTTCCCGTGGCCCGCGAGTACGCGTCCGAGTGCCGCCTGGCCGGGCGCGAGCTGCGTGCGGCCGCCGTGGTTCTCGAAACCGGCGAGGACCCGCGGACCGTCGAGCCGCGGCAGTTCGACCTCGATCGCAACGTTGCCGATCAGGCGCGGGCCGTCCTCGCGCACGGTCTGGACGTCGAGCAGCCCCGCTCCCGCGATCTCATCGCTGCCGAACGCGTAGGCGTGGCCGAGCAGCTGGTAGCCGCCGCAGACGCCGAGCACCACAGCACCGCGGTCGGCGGCCTCGTGCAGAGCGTCGCGCTTGCGCTCGACGAGGTCCTGCGCGCAGAGCAGCTGATCGCGATCCTGGCCGCCGCCGAGATAGAACAGGTCGTGAGCACCAGGATCGATCGCGTCGCCGATGCCCGCGGCCGTGACGCTGAAGCCGAGACCGCGCCAGCCACAGCGGCGCTCGAGCAGCAGCAGGTTGCCGCGGTCGGCGTAGATGTTCATCAGGTCCGGGTACAGCGCGCAGACGCGCAGCGTCGCATCAGCCACGCAGGATCACCACGTCGCTGCCGGCGTAGTCCTCGGTCTCGTCGACGGTCCGCCGTGGCAACGGGGTCAGGCCCGCCGCTTTGCCGTGCGCCTCGAGCTCGTCGGCGCCGACGCGCGCGAGCGTGACGACGTCACCGCTCACCGTGCGCTCTCCGGCGGGTGAGACGAGCTCGCGCACGCGCTCGATCTCGAGCCCCGCCGGCACGCTGCGAAGCGCCACCGGCTGGCTGGCCCAGACCCAGCCGTCACGTTCGTGGATGTCCGGAAGCGGGCGAAGCTCGCCCTCGTAGGCCGGTGGGTTGGCCACCGACGCGGCGAACAGCCCGCCGGGCAGAAGATGCGCCGCCGCGCACGCGAGCAGCTCGTGGTGGCGGTCCTCGAGCAGCTGCACGGTCTGCATCGGTACCAGGATCAGGCGAAACCGTCGTCCGAGCGCGAAGTCGCGCGCGTCGGCGACGGCCGTCGTCACGGGAAGACCCGCGGACCGCGCGACGAGCGCGTCGAGAAGCTCTGCGTCGACGTCGAGCGCGACGACCTGATGACCTGCCCGAGCGAGATCCAGCGCCACGCGGCCGGTGCCGGCGCCGACGTCGAGGATCGGCCCCGCCGGCAGTGACGGATCAGCCGCCAGTTCCTGCCACAGCGCCAGGTCCTCGGTGTAGCCACCGCACTCCAGGTCATGCCAGGCGACGCCACCACTCACGCGAACGACTCCTCGGCGACGCCGCGCTTGGCGAGAACCTCGCGCAGCTCGAGCATCGCCGTGTACGTCGGCAGCGCGTAGAGCGTCGTCGGCGGCTCGTCGATGTCGATCGCTGCCGCGTCGAGCGCGGCCTCGAGATCGCCGATCACCGAGATCCGCTCCGGCGCGATGCCCGCGTACTTGAGCCGCACGGCGAGCTCGTCCGCGCGCGTCCCGGCGCACGTGACGCGCCGCACGCGATCCGCGAGCAGCTCGAAGTCAGCATCCCAGATCCACGAAACGTCGCGACCGTCGGCGACGTTGTCGTTGAGTACGGCGAGGACGTCGTGCTGACCGGGCTCGAGCGCCAGCGTGCGCAGGACCTCGTTCGCCCCGGCCGGGTTCTTGACCAGCAGGATCGCGACGTCGCGCTCGACGGGGGCCACCAGCCGCACGGTCTCGCCGCGGCCGAATGCCGGCTCGACGTTCGCCAGGCCGGCGACGATCTGCTCAGGCGTCGCACCGAGCGCCTGTGCCAGCGCCGCCGCCGCAAGCGCGTTGTAGACGTTGTAGAGCCCGGGGAGGGGGAGAGCGACGGGCAGGTCCGCCTCGCCGATCCACAACGTGAACTCCGCGCGTTCGGTGCCGTACAGCCTGACATTCGTCGCAATGACCTCGGGCAACGGCCGTGAGGCGTCACACGACGGGCAGTGATAGCGCCCGAGGTGGCCGAGGTAGACGACGTCGTAGACGTACGGCGCCCCACAGCGGCGGCAGTGCTTGGAATCCGACGCGTGCTGCATCTCCGCGATCGCCAGGGCATCGTCCTCGACGCCGAAGTAGGTCACGCCGGGGTGCTCGCGGCCGAGGTCGGCGACGAGCGGGTCGTCGGCGTTGAGCACGAGCGCGGCCTTGGGGTCCAGCTCGTCGACGACCGCCTGCCAGCGATCGGCGATCGTCTCGAGCTCGCCGTAGCGGTCGAGCTGATCGCGGAACAGGTTGCCGAGCAGCAGCGCCCGCGGTTGCAACTGCCCGACGACGTGGTCGAGCCAGAACTCGTCGACCTCGAACAGCCCCTGCTCGCCGCGCCCGTAGAGCAGCGCCGCCGCGACGCCGCCGGCCATGTTCGCGCCGGCCCGGTTGTGCACCAGCCGGGTGCCGTCACGCTCGAGGATCGCGGCGACCATGGCTGCCGTCGTCGTCTTGCCGTTCGTCGCGGAGATCACGGCGCTGCCGCGCGGCAGCCGCCGCGCCAGCCGGCCGATCGCGTCGCCGTCGAGGCGCATCAGCACCTTGCCGGGAATACTCGTGCCGCCGCGTCCACTGAGCCGTGAGAGCGCGCCTGTGCCACGCGCGGTGGCGATCTTGGCCCTGAGCAGCCAGTTCATGCAAGCGCAGCCTAGAAACACCGCAGAAACGACGCGGGCACTCGGTAGGGTTTGGCGCTCGATGCTCCGTCGCCTCGCGCCGCCGCTCACCGTCCTACTCGCCGTGGCGCTCTCGGGTTGCGGCTCCGATGACGCGAAGCAGTCCGGTGACGCCGGGGACGCGGTGACGACCGCGTCGACGACGACGACCGCCGGTTGCCGCAAGGTCGCCGCACCGAGCCCGAAGCGCGTCCAGCGGTTGTCGAAGCCGACCACGCGGCTGTCTGCGCCGACGACCGTCACCCTGACGACCAACTGCGGACGGATCACGATCCGCCTCGCCGTCGCTCGCGCACCGAAGACCACGTCGTCGTTCGCGTCACTCGCTCGCCGGGGCTTCTACGACAACCTCACGTTTCACCGTGTCGTCCCGGGGTTCGTCGTCCAGGGCGGCGACCCGCTCGGAACCGGGCTCGGCGGCTCCGGCTACAAGGTCGTCGAGCGCCCTCCGGCAAGCACCGTGTACACCCGGCGCGTCGTCGCGATGGCGAAGGCGGCGAACGAAGCCGCCGGGACCTCGGGCAGCCAGTTCTTCATCGTCACAGCCGAGAACGCCGAGCTACCGGCCGATTACGCACTCGTCGGCCGCGTCGTCGGCAGCTACAGCGCGGTCGCGAAGATCGAGGCCACGCCGACAGCCGCCGGCGACCGGCCGACCGAGCCGCTCGTGATCGAGCGCGCCACCGTCACGTCCGGCTGACCGAGCGCTCGCCTCAGGCGACCGCGCGGCGCGATTGTCGCCGCCGGCCGAGCAGCGCCATCACGCCGAGCACGGCGATCACGAGCAGTGCTCCGAGCAGCAGGCCGCTGATCAGGCCGACGCCGCCGAACGGCAGGCTGATCAGTTCGACGATGCCGAGGCCGAGGGCGATCACCCCGACGACGAGTGCGATGACGATCAGGATGCCGCGCGCACGCGTCAGGGTGCTCGAGCCGGGGGGAGGGCTGAGCAGCGCCAGGAAGCGCAGCAGCAGCAATTGGCGGGAGCTCGGGGGCGCCTGGCCGAGCCGCTCCATCGCGATCTTGAGGTCGTCGGGCCGGCGCTCGGCGGACGCGATCGCCGCGTCGGCCATCCGCCGCAGCTGCATCCGCTCCTGCGGGCGCGCGGCGGCCAGCGCCTTCTGGAAGTGGGCGCGCGTCGCCTGAGCGTCGAAGCGCTCGGCCGCGCGGGCTCCGAGGATCGCCTGCGCTGCGGAGCGCAGCTTCGTCTCCTTCTCGAGCTCCTCGCTGCTCTTCGTCTCGAGCGCCTGCATGTTCGCGAGGGCGCTGCGCTGCTCGATCTTGATCTGGCGGGGCTTGGGTGGCATGTGGACGCCATGATCGCATCCACAGCCGCCGGCGTGCGCGGTGCACGCCTTGGTCCGGCCCGGGGCTAGAAGTCTTCGGGCAGGATCGCGCCCGCGGACAACGCTGCGGCGAAGCGATCGATCGCCGCTTCCTCGTTGCCGATCCAGAGCACCTCGAGGGCCCACAGCATGTCGGCGTAGCCGCGGTCGAGCTCGCGATCGAGCGCCTCGAGCTCGGCGTCGGAGTAGATCGCCGTCTTCTCCCAACCGCAGGCGACGCAGTACAGGTTGAGCCGGCAGAGCCTCTCGGCGACGACGTCGTACTCGTCACCGGGGACGACGAACGAGCCCTGGCACGACGGGCAGACGTGCAGACCGCCGAGCGGCTTCTGCGACGCCTCGGCGGCGGTGCCGCGCTCGAGAATCTCGACACGGATCCGCCGCTCGACCTCGTCGGCGGGGCTCCAGGTCTCCGTCGTCGTGCTGCTCGGAAGGGCGGCCATCGCGGCAACCTAGATCGGCCTTGACTGAGGTCAGGCGGGGATCGGTATGCGAGTCGTATGCGTTTCCGAGCCCCACATGGGCGGGGTGGTGCCTACTCGGCCGGCGTCGTGGCGGTCGACGTCTCGGTCGACGACCCGGCCGACGTCTCTGTCGTCGTCGTCGTGCTCGTCTCGTCGTCGTCCGCGTTGGCCTGCTTGCGCTTCGCGGCCGCCTCCTTGCGAGCCTTTCGGTCCGCGGCGGCGAACTGCTTCAGGACAGGCTCGCCCCAAGCCAGATGGACCGCCTCGATCAGCTTCGGATCGATGCCCTGGTTGATCGAGAAGCCCGTCTGCGACCAGCCGATCGCACGGGCGACGACCTGGTCGGCATATTCGACGCCGACCTCGTCGTGGCCGTAGTAGTCGTACGCGGCCTGCCAGGCCGACACGTCGAGCGCGGCCGCGGCACCGGAACTGCGCAGCAGGCTGGCCGCCGCCATCATCGCGTCGTAGTCGTCATAGACCGACGGATGCCGCTCGGTCTTGTGCGGGTAGTCGTCCGGGCGGTCAGCGAGGCGATACGCGGCGCGGTAGCGCTCCCACGTCGTCGTCGGGCCGTTTGTCACGTTGAACTGCATCGGGCCGGCACAGCAGTGCGCGAAGTTCAGCCCGTGATAGGTGCTCGCGGCGGTCGAGAACGCCGTCTCCTGGCGATGAATCGACGCGAGCAACAGCCAGTTGACGCCGAAGGTCCGCTGCGCGCGGCCGTAGAGGTCGTAGTAGCCGGAGACCCAGCCCGCCGGCACATGTGCGACGTCGTTGCGTGCGAACGCCTGCTCCCAGGCGACACGGGCGCGCGCCAGGGCGTCGGCTGAGTCGGCAGCGGCCGTGTGCGCCGAGACCTTGCGCTCGCCGGACTTCGCGTTGCTCTTCGCCTTGCTCTTGGTCGTCGCCGATCCCGTATTCCCGGCGACGGCTGTGGCCGGCTGGGTCGGAGGGGGCGACGCGGCGTCGCTGCCGTCGCGAGGAAGCGCGAACAGTGCCAGTCCGATGATCGCGAAACCCAGCACGACGCAGGCGCCTGCGACCGCGAGGCCCTTGTGGTGACGCTCCTCCGAAGCCATGAAGCCCCTACAAGGCTAGATGCCTTGCCGACTGGCGGGTACCGCCGCTGCGCCCGGCCGCAGGAGGTGCACCGTCGCACGGGGAGATGCCGACCGTGAGATCGCCGCCGTCCGCCAGCCACGGGCACAGGCCTGTGCGAAGAACTCGTCGGCGAAGGCGCGGCCGGGATCGGCGAGCCAGATCTCGCCGCGCTCGCCGACCAGTCGCGGAAGCAGGTCCAGCAGCAGCGGCACGTTGCGGCGTTCGTAGAGGACGTCGGCGGCCAGTACAAGGTCCCATGGAGCGGCGGCGAGCAGCACCTCGGGCTGCTGCCAGGAGCAAACGACTGTGTCGACTTCGACGCCGTTGCGGCGTGCGTTCGCTCCGGCGATCTCGGTGGCGGGCGCGAACCAGTCGCTGGCGGTCACCTTGCCGTGCGCCAGCGCCGCGCAGATGGCCGCCAGGCCGAGGCCGCAGCCGAGCTCGAGCACGCGTCTGCCGCGCAACGATCTGCCAACGACGGCTGCGGCAAGCGCGACGCCGCTCGGCCACAGGTCGGCCCAGTACGGCAGCCGCTCGTCCGCACCGAAGGCATCGGCGTCGAGCAATGTCTCGCTGTCGCGCGGACGCTCCAGCACGATCTCGCGACCGCCGACCAGCACGACTTCTTCGATCATGTCCGGCGCCGCAGTCATCGGGCGTCCACCGTAGCCGTGGGATGGCCCCGGGCAGGAGCAGCTGCTGGAAGGCGTCGCTGCCGTCAAACACTGCGATTTCCGCACGAATGTTCATAACGAAGATTAGAGGGCATTGAAGAGCGGCGAATCCGGCTCGTGAGGTCCCCGTTCCGCCCCGACAGCGCCGTCAGCGCGTGCCGAGGCGCTCGACGATCGTGTCCGCCGACTGCGGGTCGAGGTCGCCGAAGACGACGTGGCAGCCGTTTTTCGTATGCACGTGCAACGACCTGCGCGAGCGGCGCATCATCGGCCTGCGGATCTCGGCGGCGGCGACGAGCCCGAACCGGATCCAGTCGACACGCGCGCTGACGGCGTCCTCGAGCAGCCACAGCAGCCTGCTGTCTGTCAGGACAAGCCGTACCGGGCCGCGTGCCGCGCCGCCGGCGTCGACGACGAGCCGGACGTGCTCGTTTTCGGCCAGGGCCGCCAGGAGCTCCCAGCCGAGCCGCTCGCGCAGCCCCGGCGGCAGCCACGTGCCCGGCGCCGGGCGGCGTCCGATCGTCGGCTCGTACGTGCGCGTCGTTCCCTCAGCACGTCGAAGTTCCGCCCGTGCGCGCTCGTAGGCCGCGTTCAGCGCCGCCATGCGACGTTCGCCGCCGGCGTGGCGGTCGGGATGCCAGCGCTTCGCCAGGCGCCGGTATGCCGCCGTCAGCTCGCGCTCGCTGACGTCCGGCTCGACACCGAGGATCGCGAACGGGTCCACGCCGCACATTCTCTCCGGCGCGGGACCTCGGCAGCCTGCTCGCCCCCGCCACGACAATCGTTCGGCCTCGAACATCTGTCGAAAAGGGGTGCGCTCGCGCGTGGATCTGTGGTACGCAAGGTCCGTGCCTCAGCTTCGTCACGACACCGCGGCGACCCGTCGCGCCCTACGGCCGGGCTCGTCGTTGCGCTCGGGGCCCGTTCTTGCGTCGCGACGCGATGTCGCGCTCGTCAGCGGATGGCTGCGCAACCTGTCCGCTGCGGACGGTCGCGCCGCCAGCACCGGCGCCGGCAGAGCCGAATCCGGGCACCACCCGGTCCAGCCGTAGCCGACCCGCCCAGCCTCACGAGGACGGAGCCTGCCGCGTCAGCTGGCGCGTTCGGCCATGTCGCCGATCAGACGTGAGAGCTGCCCGCCGGACCACGCGATCGGCGACTTGCCCGGCTCCTCGACGATCAGCTCGGCGCCGAGTAGCGCGGCCCAGCGCTCGCCGACGTCGAGCGGATGCCCGGGGTCGGCCTCGTCACGGTCGGCGACGACTAGCGAAGGAGCCTCGATCGCCGCGAGATCCTCGTCGGCCGCGAACGGCGACGAGCGCGGGATCTGCTCGATCGCGTCGGCGACGGCGCCCGGATGCTCGTGGCGCGCCATCCGCTGGCGCAACACCGTGACGACCGTCTCGCGCCACGCGTCGGGCACGCCCGGGTCGCCGTAGGCCTCGACGAAGCCCTCGACACCGCCGTCACGAAGACCCGCGGCAAGGCTGTCCCAGCGAACGAGGTTCGGTGTCGTGTCGGGCAGGAACGCGGGCGTGATTGCGACGAGTCCCGCGACGCGGCCCGGATGCTCGATCGCGACGCGGGCCGCGGTGTGGGCACCCATCGAGGCGCCGGCGAGCACCGCCCGCTCGATGCCGAGGTCGTCGAGTACGCGCAGCACGTCGTCCGCCAAAGACGGGTAGTCGTAGTGCGGTGCGGGGTCGGACTCGCCGTGCCCGCGCGCGTCGAAGGCGACCACGCGGTGTCCGCCCCGTTCGAGCATCCGCGATCCCATCACGACGTAGTGACGCGTCGCCGTCAGCCCGTGCAGCAGCAGGATCGGTGGCGCGTCGGGACGGCCGCCACCGCTGTCGTCGATCTTCAACACGGCTCACAGTCTCGCCTACCCTGCAGATCATGGTCATCGACGTCACCGAGGCAACCTTCGAGACCGAGGTCCTCGAGCGATCGAAGACGACGCCGGTCGTGGTCGATTTCTGGGCCGAATGGTGCGGGCCGTGCAAGCAGCTGGCGCCGGCGCTCGAAAACGCCGCCAACGCGCGGGAGGGCCAGGTCGTGCTGGCCAAGCTCGACACGGACAGCAATCAGAATCTCGCCGCGGCCTTTCAGATCCAGGGGATCCCGGCCGTCAAGGCGTTCAAGGACGGGCGCATCGTCGACGAGTTCACCGGTGTCCAGCCGCCGGCCGAGGTCGAGCGCTTCTTCGACCGTCTCGTTCCGAGCGAGGCGGACCTGCTTGCGTCGTCGCAGGACGAGGCGTCGCTGCGCCGCGCACTGGAGCTCGACCCGGGCCGCGCCGACGCCGCCGTCGCCCTGGCGCGGATCCTGCTCGGCCGCGGTGAGCTCGACGAGGCCCGTGCGCAGCTGGAGCCGGTCCGCGACTCCTACCAGGCGGACGCGATCCTCGCCCGGCTCGACCTTGAGCCGGTGCTTCCCGAGCTGAGCCCGGCGTTCGCTGAGCTCGACGAGGGCCTGATCGAGGCACCGCTTGACAGCCTGATCGCCGCGATCGCCGCGAACCCGGAGCGCAAGGACGACCTGCGCAAGGTCGTCGTCGGCGTGCTCGACCAGCTCGGCGTCGAGGACGAGCGCGCTCGCGAGTACCGCCGCCGCCTCGCGACGGCGCTGTACTAGCCGCTTCCGGTCTTATGACCCCCTGATCGGGTGGAGTGCCACCCCACGCCTGTCGCGGCAGCGGTGGCGGCGAGTACGTGTCGGCAGCTCTCCCGACGAAAGGCTGCCACCGTGGCGACCACCGCAGGATCCTTGCAGCGCCGCCCGCTCGTCCTCGCGGACGCCGTTCCGGGCAGGCACGCCCGCGACGCCGCGTTCGTCACCGGCGGCGCGCTGCTGACGGCCGCGCTGGCGCAGGTCGCGCTCCACGTTCCCCCCTCCCCGGTCCCCGTGACGGGCCAAACGCTGGCAGTCGTGCTCGTCGGCGCCGGTCTCGGCGCTCGCCGTGGCGCGGCGGCGCTGGCGCTCTACCTGCTGCTCGGGCTGTTCCTGCCGTTCTACGCCGACGGTGGTTCAGGCGCGTCGGTCGTCTGGGGCCCGAGCGGTGGCTATCTGCTCGGCTTCGTCCTCGCCGCCTTCGTCGTCGGTGCGATAGCCGAGCGCGGTGGCGACCGCCGCGTCGCCGGGGCGTTTGCGGCGTTCGTCGCCGGACAGCTCGTCGTCTTCGGCTTCGGCCTCGCGGGGCTCAGGCTGGCCGTCGGCGAGAGCTGGTCGTGGACGGTCCACAACGGCTTCACCGTGTTCATCGCCGGCGGACTGATCAAGGCCGCGATCGCCGCCGCGATCATCCCGTCGGCGTGGCAGATCGTCGGCGGGATCGAGTCCCGCTGGCGATAGTGGACGCGCGCTACGC
>DASRHW010000019.1:0-7105 GCA_035650375.1 Solirubrobacteraceae bacterium
CCGCGAGGCGCTCGCCGCCGCGCGCCTCGTGCACCCGAACATCGTCTCGGTGTTCGACTTCGGCCTCGACGAGCGCAGCGACCGCCACTACATCGTCATGGAGTACGTCCGCGGCCAGTCGTGCGCCGAGATCCTCCGCGATCGCGGCTTCGTCAGCGTCCAGGAGGCGTTGTCGATCGTCTCTCACGCCTGCCGCGGGCTCGACTACGCGCACCGTCACGGCGTCGTGCACCGTGACGTCAAGCCGGGCAACCTGCTGCGCTCCGAAGACGGGATCGTCAAGCTCGCCGACTTCGGCATCGCCAAGGCGATCGACGCCGGCTCGGCGATCACGAAGGTCGGCTCGGTGCTCGGCACCGCCGCCTACCTGTCGCCGGAGCAGGCGCGTGGCGAGGACGCCGGGCCCGCCTCCGACGTCTACGCCCTCGGCGTCGTCAGCTACCAACTGCTGTCGGGGCGCCTCCCCTACGAGGCGACGTCGCTGAGCGAGCTCGCGGCGATGCAGGAACGCGAGGCGCCGCCGCTGCTCGACGATCTCGTCGAGGGCGTCTCGCCGCAGCTCGCCGCAGCTGTCGACCGCGCGCTGTCGCTCGAGCAGCATCAGCGCTTCGCGAGCGCCGACGAGATGCGCGCCGCGCTCGCCGGAGGCGCCCGCTCGACGTCGGCGGATACGACGAGCGAGACGCGCGTCGTGCGCCCGCGCGAGAGCGAGAGCGAGACGACGCGGATCGTGCGGCGCCCGCCGGCGACGGCGGCCAATCCGGCGGCCCCGCGCCGGCTCGAGCCGCGCCCCGGTCGTGGGCCGGTCGCGGCGCCCGCGGGCGATCGCAGGCCCGCCGCTCAACCGAAGCGCCGCAGCCGCACGACCACCTGGCTCCTGCTGCTCGTCATCGTCGCGCTCGCCGCAGGAGGCGCGACGATCGTCGCGCTCAACTCCTCGGGCGGCACCGGGCGCGCCGTGCAGCTGCGCGATGCCGTCGGCCGCAACGCCAACGACACGATTCAGAAGCTGCGGTCGCTCGTCGACGACAACACGCAGTAGGCCGCGGCGCGACCGGCGACGGTCAGATCGACGCGCCGCCGAGGATCGCCGCCGACTCCGCCTCGAGGCGGCCCTCGCCGATCGCGTCGCGGAGCCGGCTCATCAGCCGTGAGACGAAGGCGAGGTTGTGCAACGTCAGCAGGCGCATGCCCGTCAGCTCGTTGTTCTTGAGCAGGTAGCGCAGGTAGCCGCGCGTGTGCCCGCCCGCGCACGCCGGGCACGGGCAGCCGTCGACGATCGGATCCTGGCTGCGCGCCCAGCGCGACGTCGTCAGGTCGACGCGCCAGCGCTGATCGGGCTCCGGGACGAGCGCGACGCCGTGCCGGCCGAGGCGCGTCGGCATCGCGCAGTCGAACGTGTCGATGCCGAGCGCGACGCCGTGGACGAGGTCGTCGATGTCGCCGATCCCGAGCAGGTGCCGCGGCGGCGCCTCGGGCAGCACGGCGGTCGCCCAGCCGACGACCTCGTGCATCTGCGGCTTGTCCTGCCCGAGCGAACCGCCGATCGCGATCCCGTCGCAGCCGGCGGCGGCGATCGCCTGAGCGGACTCGGTCCGCAGATCCTCGTAGACGCCGCCCTGGACGATGCCGTAGACGAGCTGACCCGCCGGCCCGTGCTCGGCGTGCCAGTGCAGACAGCGGTCGAGCCAGCGGTGGGTGCGCTCGGTCGAGCGCGCGGTGTAATCGCGGTCGACGTTGAACGGCGTGCACTCGTCGAAGACGAGCGCGATGTCGCTGCCGAGCGCCGCCTGCACCTCCATGCTCGTCTCGGGCCCCATGAACCATGTCGAGCCGTCGATGTGCGAGCGAAAGCGGACGCCGTCCTCGTCGATCCCGAGCACGGCGCCGGCGCGGCCGCTGCCGCCGTGGCGCGAGCGGCCCTTGATCTCGTCGGCGACCGTGCCGTGGCCCATCGAGAAGACCTGGAAGCCCCCGGAGTCGGTGATGATCGGGCCCTGCCAGCCCATGAAGTCGTGCAGGCCGCCGAACTCGGCGATCAGCTCGTGCCCGGGCGTCAGCATCAGGTGAAACGTGTTGCCGAGGACGATGTCGAAGCCGAGATCGGCGACCTCGCCGGGCAGCAGTCCCTTGATCGTCGCCTTCGTCGCCAGCGGGACGAACGCCGGCGTGCGGATATCGCCGTGCGCGGTGCGGAGGATGCCGGCACGAGCGCGTGAGCCGGGGTCGCGCGCAGTGATCTCGAGCGCGCTCACGCGCGCGAGCTCAGGAGGCGTCGGTCGGGCAGCACGTGTCGGGAAGCAGGCGCTCCCAGAGATCGGCCACGACCTCGAGCTCGTCGGAGCTGAGATGCGCGAGGAAGTGCTGCCGCACAGCCGCCAGATGCGTTCCGCGCGCCTGATCGAGCTTCGCCCGCCCCGCGTCGGTGATGCAGGCGAAGGCGCCGCGCGCGTCGTCCGAGCACGACACCCTGCTGACCAGCCCGTCACGCTCGAGGCGATCGACGAGGCGCGTCAGGCCGCTGCGGCTGAGCCGCACCGACGACGCGACGTCGTGCATTCGCATGCGGCAGTTCTTGGCCTCGGCGAGGTACAGCAGGACCTCGTAGGAGGTCAGCTGAAGGTCATGCGACGCCTCCAGCTGCGCGTCGAGCGCCTTGACCAGCGAGGCCTGGACGCGGAGCAGCCCGCGCCAGGCGCGCAGCTCTACCGGGGTCAGCCCATCGGACTGCGTGGATGTCGCTGCGGCGGCTTCCATTGCGCGCGCAACGACGGTAGCACCTGTTGCCGTCGTGAGCGATCTCGTTGTGCGTACAACCACCGTTGCTACGGTGGTCCGATGGCCCTCGAAGGACTGCACCACATCACCGCGATCACGGGTGACGCACGCCGCAACGTCGACTGGTACACGCGCGTGCTCGGCCTCCGTCTGGTGAAGAAGACCGTCAACTTCGACGCCCCCGACGTCTACCACCTCTACTACGGCGACGAGACCGGCGCCCCCGGCTCGATCATGACGTTCTTCGAGTTCCCCGGCGCCATTCCGGGACGCCCCGGGGCAGGCATGGTCCACCGCGTCCAGTCCCGCGTCGCGTCCGCCGCCGCACTGGACTTCTGGGAGCAGCGGCTCGCCGCCGAGGAGACGGCCACGACGCGCGCCGAGGGCGCGCTGCGCTTCGCCGATCCGGACGGCCTCGAGCACGAGCTCGTCGTCTCGGACGTCTCCGACGCGCCGTTGACGGCGCACGTCGCCGCGATCCCGCCCGAGCATGCGCTGGCGGGCTTCGCCGGCGTCCGCGCCTACGCCAGCGATCCCGCCGCCAGCGCGACGTTGCTGTCCGCGCTCGGTTTCGCCGGCGGTGTCCTCGCCGGCGATCAGCGCAGGGCGACCTACGCCTACGACAAGCCGCCGGAAGCTCCGGGGATCCAGAGCGCCGGCTCGATCCACCACGTCGCCTGGAGCGCCGCAGACGACGACGAGCTGACGACGCTGCGGGCGATCGCGTCCGCAAACGGCGCCCATCCGACGAGGATCCTCGACCGCCAGTACTTCCACTCGGTCTATTTCCGCGAGCCGAGCGGCGTGCTGTTCGAGCTGGCCACACGCGACCTCGGCTTCGACGTCGACGAGCCGCGCGAGTCGCTCGGCGAGGCGCTCAAGCTGCCGCCGCAGTACGAGCGGCTCCGCGAGCGGCTCGAGCGCAACCTGACGCCGCTGTCGTAGCGGTCTCGATCCGCTCGCTAGACGACGAGCGACTCGCCGGTCATCTCGGCAGGCTGCTCGATGCCCAGCAGCGCCAGCACCGTCGGCGCGACGTCGGCAAGGACCCCGCCCTCGCGCAGCGTCAGGCCGGGGTCGGTGACGATCAGCGGCACCGGATTGAGCGAATGCGCCGTGTCGGGCGAGCCGTCCGGCTCGAGCATCTCGTCGGCGTTGCCGTGGTCGGCGGTGATGATCAGCACACCGCCGCTCTCCTGGACCGCCTCGACGACCCTGCCGAGACATGAATCGACGGTCTCGACGGCGGCGATCGCGGCCGGGATCGAGCCGGTGTGGCCGACCATGTCGGCGTTGGCGAAGTTGATGATCCCGAACATCGGGCGATCCTGGCGCCAGGCGCCGGCGAACGCCTCGGCGGCCTCGTTCGCGCTCATCTCGGGCTTGTGGTCGTAGGTCGGGACGTCGCGCGGCGACGGCACGAGCTCGCGCCGCTCGCCCTCGCACGGATCCTCCTCGCCACCGGCGAAGAAGTACGTCACGTGCGGGTACTTCTCCGTCTCGGCAACGTGCAGCTGGCGCCCACCGGCACGCTCGATCACCTTCGGCAGCGTGATCTTCGGCCGCTCCGGCGGGAACGCGACGGGGTGGTCCCAATCCTCGTCGTACTCGGTCATCGTCGCGACGGCGACGCCGGCGTCGTCAAGCGCCGTGACGAGCTGCCGCATCCGGTCGGGACGGAAGTTGAAGCAGAACACACTGTCGTCCTCGGCGATCGCGGCCTCCTCGCCAACGAGCGTCGGCAGGATGAACTCGTCGGTCTCGCCGCGCTCGTAGGCCGCCAGCACCGCCTGCTGGCCGGTCGCCGCGCGGTACTCCGCCTCGCCGCCGAGCAGCAGCCTGACCGCGAGGTCGGTCCGCTCCCAGCGCTGGTCGCGATCCATCGCGTAGTAGCGGCCGATGACCGAGCCGATCCTCGCCGTCCCCCAGGACTCGACCTCGGCGACGAACGACGCCGCGCCGTGGGGCGACGTGTCGCGACCGTCGGTGAAGGCGTGGACGACGACGTCGCCGAGCGCCATCTCGCACAGCGCCTGCAGCTGCTCGAGGCTCGAGTGCACGCCGCCGTCGCTGACGAGGCCGAGCAGATGCACGCGCGAGTGGTTGCGCAGCGCCGTCTGCAGGACCTCGTTGTCGGCAAGTGAGCCGTCCTCGATCGCATGGTCGATCCGCGTCAGGTCCTGGCGGATGATCGACCCTGCACCGAGGTTGAGGTGCCCGACCTCGGAGTTGCCCATCTGCCCGTCGGGCAGGCCGACGGCGGCGCCGCCGGCCGTCAGCGTCGTGTGCGAGTAGCGCTGCCAGAGCGCGTCGAAGACGGGCGTGTTCGCCAGGTCGACGGCGTTGCCCGGCCCCGACGGGGCCAATCCCCAGCCGTCGAGGACGACGAGCGCGCAGCCCGTATGGACCCCGGGCACGTCGCTCTCGCTCATCTCGGAGCCGCCGCCACGATCGCCGCGAACGACGCCGGATCGAGCGAGCCGCCGCCGACGAGGGCGCCGTCGATGTCGGGCAGCGCCAGCAGCTCAGCGGCGTTGTCGGCGTTGACGCTGCCGCCGTAGAGGATCCGCGTGCGCTCGGCCTGTGCCGCCGAGCGATCGCCGACGAGCGCGCGGATGAAGCCGATCGCCTCCTGCGCCTGCGCGGGCGTCGCGACCTGGCCGGTGCCGATCGCCCAGATCGGCTCGTAGGCGATGACGACGTCGCCGAGCCGGTCCTCGTCGACACGCTCGAGGCCATTCTGGATCTGGGTCCGCAGCTTGCGTTCGGTGTCGCCCGCGTTGCGCTCCTCCTCGGTCTCGCCGACGCAGAGGATCGGCGCCAGGCCGGCGTCGAGCGCGACCGGCAGCTTCGCCTGCAGCGCACGGTCGGTCTCGGCGAACAGCTGCCGCCGCTCGGAGTGCCCGAGGACGACGCCGTCGACGTCGAGCTCGGTCAGCATCGCTGCCGAGATCTCGCCGGTGAACGCGCCCTGCGCAGCCTCGTGCATGTTCTGCGCGTAGACGGCGACCCGCGAGCCGCGAACCGAGTCGACGAGCGCCTGCAGCGCCGTGTACGGGACGCACAGCGCGACATCGACGCCGTCGACGGAGGAGACCCGCGGCAGCAGGGCGGCGATGTACTCCTCCGTCTCGGCGACGGTCTTGTGCATCTTCCAGTTACCGGCGATCAGTGGCGTACGACTCATGCTGAGAGCACCTCGACGCCAGGAAGCGTCTTTCCTTCGAGCAGCTCGAGCGAGGCTCCGCCGCCGGTTGACATGTGTGTGACTCGGTCGGCGAGGCCGAACTGCGTCAGCGCCGCGGCGCTGTCGCCTCCGCCGACGACGGTCGTCGCCGGACTTGCCGCGACCGCCTCGGCGACCATCCTCGTGCCGCCCGCGAACGGGTCGAGCTCGAAGGCCCCCATCGGGCCGTTCCAGAAGACCGTGCCGGCGTCGGCGATCACGCCGGCGTACTCGTAGGCCGTCCTCGGACCGACGTCGAGGCCCATCCAGCCATCGGGCACGTCGACGCCGTCGAGCTCGCGGCGCTGGGCGTCGGCGGCGAAGCGGTCGCCGAGGACGAGGTCGACCGGCAGCCACAGCTTGCCGTCGGCGGCCGCGAGCGCGCGTGCTGCGGGCTCGACGCCCTCCTCCTCGCACAACGAGGAGCCGGTCTGATGGCCCTGGGCGCGGAAGAACGGAAAGCACATCGCGCCGCCGATCAGGATCGTGTCGGCACGCTCGAGGAAGGCGTCGATGACGCCGATCTTGTCCGTCACCTTGGCGCCGCCGACGACGGCGACGAGCGGCCGCTTCGGGTCGGCGAGGATCCCGGTCAGCGTCTCGACCTCGCGCTGCAGCAGGCGCCCGGCCGCGCTCGGCAGCAACTCCGCGACGCCGACGTTCGAGGCGTGGGCGCGGTGGGCGGCGCCGAAGGCGTCGTTGACGAAGACGTCGCCGAGCGCTGCGTAGCGCTTCGCGAGCTCGGGATCGTTGGCGGTCTCGCCGTCGAAGTAGCGGACGTTCTCGACCATCGCGACCGAGTCGTCGCCGACCGACTCCGGGTCGGCTGCGAGCGCGACCTGCTCTCCCAGCAGCTCGCTCAGCCGCGCCGCGACCGGCGCCAGCGACAGTTTCGGGTCGCGACCCTTCGGGCGGCCGAGGTGCGCGAGCAGCACCAGCTGCTTCGCTCCGCGCTCGCGCAGCTCGCCCAGCGTCGGCAACGCGGCGACGATCCGCGTCTCGTCGGTGATCCGGGTTTCGCTCTCTGACTCCTCGAGCGGGACGTTGAAGTCGACCCGGACGAGAACCCGCTTGCCTTCGACGTCGAGGTCGTCGAGCGTC
>DASRHW010000020.1:0-7497 GCA_035650375.1 Solirubrobacteraceae bacterium
GACGTGCGCCGGGTGTTCGAGGTGCGCAGCCGGACGGTGAATGCGATCCGGACCTTCCTGGTCAACGAGGGGTTCCTCGAGGTCGAAACGCCGATGATGCAACCGATCGCCGGGGGCGCGCTGGCGCGGCCGTTCATCACCCACCACAACGCGCTCGGCATGAAGCTCTACATGCGCGTTGCGCCGGAGCTCTACCTCAAGCGTCTCGTCGTCGGCGGCATCGCCAAGGTGTTCGAGATCAACCGCAATTTCCGGAACGAGGGCGTGGGATATCGCTGGAATCCGGAGTTCACCATGCTGGAGTTCTACTGGGCCTACGCGGATTATCACGACCTGATGGACCTCTCCGAGCGCCTGCTGTCGTATACCGTCAAAGAGGCCACGGGAGGACTGGATGTGAAGTGGGCCGACGCGACGCTGTCGTTCGCACCGCCGTTCGCGCGCAAGACGTTCCGCCAGCTCGTGGTCGAGGCGGCGTCGGCGCGGCTCGGCGCGACGATCGACGAGGCGGCGCTGCGCGATCGGGCGCAGGTCGCGGCCCTCGCGGCCGAGCTCGGAGTCGAGGTGGAACCGGGACTCGGCCCGGGCAGGATCGCCACCGAGATTTTCGAGAAGTTCGTCGAGGACAGCCTGGTTCAGCCCACGTTCGTCTATGACTATCCGACCGAGGTGTCACCCTTGTCGAAACAGCGCGCCGACGATCCGGACACCGTCGAGCGGTTCGAGCTGTACGCCGGCGGCATGGAGATCGCCAACGCCTTCAGCGAGCTCAACGATCCCGACGAGCAGCGGGCGCGCTTCGAGGCGCAGGCGCGCTACTCGGCCGCCGGTGACGACGAGGCGCAGCCCTACGACGAGGTCTTCGTCGAGGCGCTCGAGCTGGGGATGCCGCCGACGGCCGGGCTCGGGCTCGGCATCGATCGCCTGACGATGGTGCTGACCGGCTCGAGCTCGATCCGCGACGTCGTGCTGTTCCCGGCGCTCCGCGACCCCGGCACCAGCTAGGCGCTCGTCCCGCCGCCGCTGGCGGTGTCCTCGGCCGCTCGTGTGCAGAGCACACGTCGCTCCCTGCGTCCTGGCCAGCGACGACGATCCTTCGCGCCGAGCTGGTCCCGGCCCGTCAGTCCAGTTTCCTGTCTATCGCCCAGCGGCTCAGCTGGTGGCGATTCGACAGCTGCAGCTTGCGCAGCACGGCGCCGACGTGGGCCTCGACGGTCTTGACGCTGATCCCGAGCCGCAGCGCGATCTCCTTGTAGAGATAGCCACGCGCGAGATGCCGCAGCACCTCGAGCTCGCGCGCCGTGAGCTGATCGACGTCGGGGTCGCCGGCGCGATCGCGACCGCCGCCGTTCGGCTCGTCGCGGAAGGCGTCGAGGACGAAGCCGGCGAGCAGCGGCGAGAAGACGGCGTCGCCTGCCGCGACGCGTCGCACCGCGTCGGCGAGCTCCTCGCCGGAGATCGTCTTGGTCACGTAGCCGCGGGCACCGGCGCGGATCACGGCGATCACGTCCGCCGGAGCGTCGGAGACCGACAGTGCCAGGAAGCGAACACCGGGCAGCTTCTCGCGCAGCGCCTCGATCACGGCGACCCCGCCGCCGTCGGGCATGTGGACGTCGACGAGGACGACGTCGGGACGCTCGCGGCCGATCGTGTCGATCGCCTCGGCGACCGAGCCGGCGTCGGCGACGACGTCGACGCGGCCCGCGAGCTCGCCGCGCACGCCCGCGCGGAACAGCTGGTGGTCGTCGACGATCACGACACGGGGAACGCTCACCGCGAGACCTCCAGCACGAGCTCGACCTCGGTCCCGGCGCCGGGGGCGCTGACGATCGTGGCGCTGCCGCCGTGCCGCGCCATCCGGCCCTCGATCGACTCGCGCAGCCCGCGCCGGTCGTCGGGGACGGCAGCACGGTCGAAGCCGGCGCCGCGGTCGCGGACGTAGACCTCGGTCCGCTGCTCGCCGGCCTCGGCGTAGACGTCGACGCGGTCGGCGCCGGAGAACCGCGCCGCGTTCGCCATCGCCTCGCGCGCTGCCGCGACGACGGCCGTCGTGGGCTCGTCGAGCGCGCGATCGCCGACGACGACCACCTCGACCGGGACGTGGTGCAGCGTCTCGATCTCCGCCGCGGCGTCGCGCAGCGCCGCGTTCAGGCTGGTGGCGGCGCCGTCCGGGCGCTCGTCGTTGAGCCATGCGCGCAGCTCGCGCTCCTGGCGCCGTGCGAGCTGCGCGACCGATCGCGGGTCCGAGGCGTGGCGCTGGATCAGCGCGAGCGTCTGCAGTACCGAGTCGTGCAGGTGCGCGGCGACCTCGGCTCGCTCCTGGGAGACGATCCGCATCGTCCGCTCGGCCGTCAGCGCCTGGCTCAGGCGCAGCCACCACGGCCCGAACACCAGCACCGTCCCGACGAAGACGACGCCGGCGGCGACGACGATGTGGCGCAGGCCGCCGATCGAGTCGGTCGCCGACAGAAACGCGGCGCCGCCGCCGACGATCAGCGCGATGCCGATGAGCGTGCGCGAGCCGAACCCCTGAAGGCGGATCGTGCTCTGACGCCACAGCAGCGTCAGCCCGCTCGCCGTCAGCACGACGGGCCAGACGACGATGTCGGAGAACCACAGCCCGAGCGCGCGCAGCGCGAGCAGCAGGCTCAGCACCAGCAGGCCGACGCCGGCCGTCTCGCGCCAGCCCGGGATGCGGCGCCTGCGCGGTGCTCGGGCCGCCTCGCCGCGCCGCGGCGACGGCATCGCGATCGCGGCGATCGCATACAGCGCGAGGCCGGTGCCGCCGGCCGCCGCCAGCGCGAGGAAGGCGATTCGCAGCACGATCGCGTCGACGCCGAACGCCGGCGCAAGCCCGGCGCAGACACCGGCGACGACGGCGTCGTCGCCGGCTCGGGCAGGTAGGTGACCGCGCCGCGCGATCGTCGTCCCGGCGCTCCGCATCAGCGCGAGCCTACTCGCGCCGTGTCAGGCCGCTGACCAGCAGCGTCAGCCCGATCGTCGCGAGCAGCGCGGGCCCGATCGCCGCCAGTGACATGCCGACCACGCCGGCGTCGTCGAGCAGCATCCAGAGGCCGAGCACGGCGACGCAGAGGCCGCCCGTCAGCGTCGTCGGTCGTAGGCGGCTCATCGCCGGCTCCAGTCGTGGTCGTCGTTGGGCAGGGGGCTGTCGGCGGCGACGACATCGATCGCGCCGAAGCCGACGTCAGCGTCGATCACGACCGTTCGCGTGCTCGGTCCGGAGACCGATGCGGCGGCGTCGACGCTCGAGCCGTCGTGGAGATCGCCGAGCAGGCGGATCTCGCCCGCGCCGGCGTGGGCGACGACGCGCACGCTCGCGCCGCGCGGCACGCGCACGGCGAGGTCGCCGATGCCGAGCTTGGCGTGGACCACCGTCCGTCCGCGTGGCAGCGCCGTGTCGCGCAGGTCGACGTTGAGCTCGCCGATCCCGAGGTGGTAGCGGTCGGGGACGTCGGCCGCCGCGACGGGCCGGTAGGCGCGCGTGCCGATCCCGCCCCCGAGATCGACGTCGGAGGACTGCAGGGCCATCGCGCCCGCGGTCGCGAGCAGGACCGGGGCGAGGAGCCACGGCGAGGCGCCGAGCAGCGATCCGGCCGCGATCCCGGAGCCGGCGACGAGCACCGCGGAGCCGGCGATCGCCTGCCAGCTGGCATCGTCCGCGAGCGTCGCCAGCAGCGCCACGGCAGCAGCTGTCGCGACGAGCACGCCGCCGAGCACGATCAGGGTCGCGCGCCGCGCGCCGCGTCGCTGGGGCTTCTCCACCGCGACCGTCGCCGCCGTGTCGTGCGGAGCGGCGTGCTGCGCGGCCGCCGGCGGATCGCCCGCCGCGGTCGCCGGCTCGTCCCGGCGAGCGCCGGCGTCGTCGCCGATCCCGTCGCGCAGCTCCTGCGTGCGCATCAGGAAGAAGGCACCGACCGCGAGCATCACGGCGCCCCACAGCGTGTGTCCGCCGAAGCCGAGCCCGACGTCGCCGAGGACGTTCGCGGCGCCGATCGCGACGAGCGCGGCTCCCAGCAGCAGCTGCGAGCGCCCGCGGCGCGGCGCGCCTCGGAGCAGCGGCTGCTCCTGGCCCTCCTCGGGGACGAGCAGCGTCGCGGCCACGTAGAGGATGACGCCGGCGCCGCCGAGGAAGGACGCCACGACGACGACGATGCGCACGAGCGTCACGTCGATGCCGAAGTGGCGCGCGAGGCCGGCGCAGACACCGGTGACGAGCCTGCCCTGCAGCGGTCGCTCGAGCCGTGAGCCGGGAGCGTTGACGGTGATCGCGTCGTTCATGCGGTCACCTTCGCCGGTCGTCCCGCGCGGCGCCATTGGGGATTCCCCCTAGGGCCGGAAGACGCGTCATCGGTGGTGGCGTCCTCCTGCCGCCGTGGCGGTGACGGGGCCGTGCGCGCCAGCCTGGCGCACGACCCCGCTCCACCTGCCGTTCTGGCGTGTTTCGTGCCGCAAGTGGAACGGAACCCACTGGTAGAATGCTTCATGGCCTGCCACCCTCGACCCCCGAGCACTCATCCGTACGGTCCTCCCGACCGAATACTGTGAGTGACCGGGCGATAGCCCCACCCCTGATGCTGTGCCGCCAGGCAGGAAGGACGTAGCGCAATGTTCGAGCGATTCACAGAACGGGCCCGCCAGGTCGTCGTTCTCGCCCAGGAGGAGGCGCGAACGCTCAAGCACAATTACATCGGCACCGAGCACATCCTGCTCGGGCTGCTGCGCGAGGAAGAGGGCCTCGCGGCACGAGTGCTGGAGTCGCTCGACATCACCGTCGAGCGCGTGCGCGCCCAGGTCGTCCGGATCGTCGGCTCCGGCGAAGAGGTCACGAGCGGCCAGATCCCGTTCACCCCGCGTGCGAAGAAGGTGCTCGAGCTCGCGCTGCGCGAGGCGCTGAGCCTCGGCCACAACTACATCGGCACGGAGCACATCCTGCTCGGCCTGGTGCGCGAGAACGAGGGCGTCGCCGCACGGATCCTGCTCGACTTCGACGCCGATTCGGAGAAGATTCGCAACGAGGTCATCCGCATGCTGTCGGGCCCCGGCGGTCGCCGCCAGGGCGGCAGTGGCGCGGGTGCCGGAGCGGGCGCCGGCGGCGCCGGGACCGAGGGCAAGAAGTCGTCGAAGCTGCTCGACCAGTTCGGTCGCAACCTGACGAAGCTGGCGGCCGAGGGCAAGCTCGACCCCGTCGTCGGGCGCGAGACCGAGATCGAGCGGATCATGCAGATCCTCTCGCGGCGGACGAAGAACAACCCGATCCTGATCGGCGAGCCCGGCGTCGGCAAGACCGCCGTCGTCGAGGGGCTGGCGTCGCGGATCACCGCGGGCGAGGTTCCCGAGCTGCTGAAGAACAAGCAGATCTACACGCTTGACCTGGCGGCGCTCGTCGCCGGCTCGAAGTACCGCGGCGAGTTCGAGGAGCGCCTGAAGAAGGTGATGAAGGAGATCACCCAGCGCGGCGACATCATCCTGTTCATCGACGAGATCCACAATCTCGTCGGCGCCGGCGCCGCCGAGGGTGCGATCGACGCCGCGTCGATCCTCAAGCCCGCGCTCGCGCGCGGCGAGCTGCAGACGATCGGTGCGACGACGCTCGACGAGTTCCGCAAGTACCTCGAGCGCGACAGCGCGCTCGAGCGCCGCTTCCAGCAGATCCGCGTCGAGCCGCCGTCGATCGAGGAGACGGTGCAGATCCTCAAGGGCCTGCGCGATCGCTACGAACAGCACCACAAGGTCGAGATCACCGACGAGGCGCTCGAGGCAGCCGCCGAGCTCGCCGACCGCTACATCTCCGATCGCTTCCTGCCCGACAAGGCGATCGACCTGATCGACGAGGCCGCGTCACGGATGCGGATCAAGTCGATGACATCGCCGCCGGTCTACCGCGAGCTCGAGGACGAGATCGAGGAGACCCGTCGCGCCAAGGAGTCCTCGATCGAGGCGCAGGAGTTCGAGAAGGCCGCCAACCTGCGTGATCAGGAGCGCCGCCTGACGAACAAGAAGCGCGAGCTCGAGGAGGCCTGGGAGGCCGGCGAGGACGAGGGTGAGCGCCCCGCGATCGGCGAGGAGGAGATCGCCGACATCGTCTCGATGTGGACCGGGATCCCCGTCTTCAAGCTGACCGAGGCCGAGACGGCGAAGCTGATGCGGATGGAGGAGGAGCTCCACAAGCGCGTCATCGGCCAGGAGGCCGCCGTCAACGTCATCTCGAAGGCGATCCGCCGCTCGCGCGCTGGGCTCAAGGATCCCAAGCGCCCGACCGGCTCGTTCATCTTCCTCGGGCCCTCGGGCGTGGGCAAGACCGAGCTGGCGCGGACGCTCGCCGAGTTCCTCTTCGGCGACGAGGACGCCATGCTCCAGGTGGACATGTCGGAGTACATGGAGAAGCACTCCGTGTCGCGGCTGGTCGGCTCGCCACCAGGCTACGTCGGCTACGACGAGGGCGGCCAGCTCACGGAAGCCGTCCGCCGCAAGCCGTACTGCGTCGTCCTCCTCGACGAGATCGAGAAGGCCCACCCGGACGTCTTCAACATCCTCCTGCAGATCCTCGAGGACGGGAAGCTCACCGACTCGCAGGGGCGGAAGGTCGACTTCCGCAACTGCATCGTGATCATGACCTCGAACCTCGGGGCGGCGCAGATCTCGAAGAACCAGACGCTCGGCTTCTCGATCGGCGACGAGGCCGGCCTCTCGTACGACGAGATGAAGGAGCGGGTCATGTCGGAGCTCAAGAAGGTGTTCCGGCCCGAGCTCCTGAACCGCATCGACGAGGTCATCGTCTTCCACAAGCTCGAGAAGTCCGAGATCCTCGAGGTCGTCGACCTGATGATGAAGCGCGTCCGCGAGGAGATGGGCAAGCACGACGTCGTCATCGAGCTCACCGACGACGCGCGCGAGCTCCTCGTCGAGCAGGGGTACGACCCCGCAATGGGCGCCCGGCCGCTGCGCCGCGCAATCCAACGGATGCTCGAGGACCCGCTCGCGGACTTCATCCTCGGCCGCGAGCTCGCGCCGGGCTCGACGCTGATCGTCGACCGCCGCGAGGATCCCGCCGAGGGCGAGCCACCCGTCGAGATCCGCGTGATCGAGGGGACGCCGGTGCCGGCTGCGGTCGGCGCTCCGGGCGACGACGAGGCCGTGCTGGCGGATCTCGCCGAGCTCGTCGACGAGCCGTCGGACAATTAGCGGCGTCGACATCCGTCACGCGAAGCCGTCCGACTACGGTCGGGTCATCGGCCGTATCAACGTGTGGTGGGGCGGGCGCGACATGGCGCCGATGCTCCCGAAGCTCTTCTTCATCCACTTCGAAGGGACCAGCTTCGTCGCCGACGACGCGGGCGGGGAGCTTCTCGGGTTCCTCTGTGGGTTCTTCTCGCAGACGAGCGAGGACGAGGCGTACATCCATTTCGTCGGCGTCACGCCCGAGGATCGCGGCGAGGGTCTCGGCAGGACCCTCTACGAGCGCTTCTTCGACGAGGC
>DASRHW010000021.1:0-15877 GCA_035650375.1 Solirubrobacteraceae bacterium
CAGCTGGCGGATCGATTCGGCGCCGGTGAGCTCCTGGAGTACGTCGAGGGTGCCCTGCAGCCCGAGCGCGGAGTCCTCCTCGACCGCGAGCGTGAACCACATGTTGAGCTCGTGGTTGCGCAGGTAGTTGTGGCTGACGCCGGGATGCGAGTTGACGATCTTCGCCGCCCGCCAGGGATGCTCCGGATCGACCTTCGCCGCGACGAGCATCGAGCCGTAGCCGAACGCGCGCGTGTCGTAGATCGGCGTCAGCTGGCGGATGATGCGGTCGTCGAGCAACGCCTGCGTCATCGCGATGACCTCGTCCTCCTCGAGCCCGGCCTCGCGGGCGACCGAGGCGAACGGCCGCGGCTCGAGCGGGAAGCTGCCCTGCAGCAGGTTCAACAGTTTGCGCTCGACATCCGAGAGCGGGCGGGCGGCGCCCGCTGTCCTCGATCGGACCTTGCCGGTCACTGAAGCCATCGGGCGGCATCCTTCGCGTGGTAGGTGATGATGATGTCGGCGCCGGCACGGCGGATCGACGTGAGTGTCTCGAGCACCGCGGCGCGCTCGTCGAGATAGCCGGCCGCGGCGGCAGCCTTCAGCATCGCGTACTCGCCGCTGACGTTGTAGGCCGCGACCGGGATCCCGGCCTCGTCCTTGACGCGCCGCAGCACGTCGAGGTACGGCAGCGCCGGCTTGACCATGACCATGTCGGCGCCCTCGTCGACGTCGAGCAGCGTCTCACGCAGCGCCTCCGCGCCGTTGCCCGGATCGAGCTGGTACGAACGGCGATCGCCGAACGCCGGCGCCGAGCCGGCGGCCTCGCGGAACGGGCCGTAGAAGGCCGATGCGAACTTCGACGAGTAGGCCATGATCGGCGTGTCACCGAGGCCCTCCTCGTCCAGCGCCGCGCGAATCGCCGCGACGCGCCCGTCCATCATGTCGCTCGGCGCGACGACGTCCGCGCCCGCGCGGGCGTGCGACACCGCCGTCTGCGCGATCAGCTCCACCGAGCCGTCGTTGTCGATGACCTGGGCCCCGTCCGGGCCGGCGCTGAGGGGATCGGGCTTGAGCAGGCCGCAATGGCCGTGGTCCGTGTACTCGCAGAGGCAGACGTCGGTGATCACCAGCAGATCCGGATGCGCGTCCTTGATCGCGCGCGTCGCGAGCTGGACGATGCCCTCGTCGTCGTAGGCACCGCTGCCGTGGGCGTCCTTCTCCGCGGGAATGCCGAACAGCAGGACCGCCGGCAGCCCGAGCGCCACTGCCTCACCGGCTTCGCGGACGGCTTCGCCGATCGACAGGCGGTCGATTCCGGGCATCGTCGCGATCGGCGTGCGCGCCGGGTGGGTGTCGGAGCCCCCAGGGTTCGCCTCGACGAACAGCGGCAGCACCAGGTCCGCGGCCTCGAGCCGTGTCTCGCGCACGAGGTCGCGCAGCGCAGCCGTGCGGCGCAGGCGCCGCATGCGCGTCAGGGGAAAAGCCACAGCCGAAGGGTAACCCCGTGGCCGCCGCGGCACGGCCGGGCGGGGACGAAGAGGCCCGTCAGCCGCCGGCGGGCGGGCGCGGTGGAGGCTCGGCCGGCACGGCGACGGTCAGCGGGCTCTCGGACCCCCAGGGCTCGAACGTCAGATGCGCGCTGAGGTAGGCCGCGGTCTCGCGCAGCACGGCCGCGACCGGCAACGACACGAGCGCACCGACGATTCCGTAGAGCTCGGCGCCGAAGAGCAGCGCGAAGATCACCAGCAGCGGGTTGATCCGCAACGCGTGGCCGAAGATCTGCGGCGCGACGATGTGGCCTTCGATCTGCTGGATCGCGACGAACAGCAACGCGACCCAGAGCCCGGTGAGCGGATCCTGGGCGAGCGCGACGAGCACCGGCGGCAGCGCCCCGAGCACGGGGCCGACGAACGGCACGAGCTCCATCAGGCCGAAGAAGATCCCGAAGGCGAGCGCGTAGGTCTTCCCGTCGGGGAAGATCCCGAGCGTGCCGAAGATCCACAGCGCGGCACCGGCGCCGGTGCCCATGGCAACGCTGAACAGCAGCTGGCCGCGCACGTAGCTCACGACCGCGTGTTGGATCCGCGACGGAAAGTCGTCCTCGCGGGTGCCGTCACCCGGCGGCATCACCCGCCGCACGAGCTCGCTGATGCGCGCGCCGTAGAGCAGCATGTAGACCGACAGCACGATCACGAGGATCAGGGCCAGGCTCGCCGTCACCACGGTGGTCAGCAGGTCGCGGCCGAAGCTGACGACGTCGCTGGTACCGCCGACGACCTTCTCCTGCAGCGTCTGCAGGGCCGGCTCGCCCTGCTTCTTGACCTCGATGTCGATGCCGTTGCGGTCGAGGTAGTCCTGGAAGTCGGCAAGGCTGTCGTTGGCGCCGTCGACGATCCCCGGAACGTCGTTGCCGAACTGCCGTGCCTGGTCGGAGACCGGGTTCGCCAGCAGGAATCCGACGACGAGCGTGACCGCGAAGAGCCCGAGGTAGACGCCGGCGACGGCGAACCCCCGGGGTAGGCGGGCGCGCCGCTGCAGCCCCGAGACGAGCGGATTGAGGATCAGCGCCAGCACGCCCGCGACGATGAACAGCAGCAGCACCTGGCCGGCCGCGCGCGCCATCGCCCACAGCACGAGAAACGCCAACGGCAGCGCCACGAGCTGGATCCATCGCGGCACCACAACCCGCGCGACGCGCGGACCGTCCGGCGGCTCGGTGCCGGCGTCGTCGTGCTCTGGGAAGCCGATCCCGCTCACCATCCGCGAGAGTATGCGCCGTGCCCGACACACCGACCATCCTCTTCGTCGGCGACATCGTCGGCGGCCTCGGCAAGCGGACGCTGCTGGCGCTGCTGCCGAAGCTCGTCGAGGACCACGCCCCCGACTTCGTCGTCGCCAACGGCGAGAACGCCGCCGGCGGGCTCGGGATCACGCCGGCGATCGCGGACGAGCTGTTCGCCGCCGGCGTCGACGTGATCACCCTCGGCAACCACGCCTATCACCGCAAGGACGTCTTCGACTACCTCGACCGTACCGAGCGGATCCTGCGGCCGGCGAACTTCCTCGCCGTCCAGCCGGGCCACGGCGTCTGCGTCGTCGAGCGCGGCGGGACGCGGCTGGCGGTCGTCAACCTCCAGGGCAACGTCTTCCTCCGCTCCGGCCGCGTCGCCTTCTCGGAGATCGACTCGATCCTCGACGGGCTCGGCAAGGACGTCGACCACGTGCTCGTCGACTTCCACGCCGAGGCGACGAGCGAGAAGGTGGCGATGGGCTGGTACCTCGACGGCCGCGCGACGGCGGTCGTCGGCACCCACACGCACGTGCCGACCGCCGACGGCCGCGTGCTGCCGGGGGGCACCGCCTACATCACCGACGTCGGCATGACCGGGCCTCGCGGCGGCGTCATCGGCGTCGTCAAGGAGCAGGCGATCGCGTCGCTGCGAACGCACATGAGCGTGCGCTTCGACACCGCCGACGAGGACCCGTGGCTGATGGGCGTCCTGATCACGTGCGCGCCAGAGGCGCGGCGGGCGGCGGCGATCGATCAGCTGCTGGTGCGCTGGGCGGGTCCGGCCTGACATCCCGGCACAGCCCGGCGATCATCACCAGCGGGAAGAACCACGCGATGTACAGGTAGAACCAGTGCGTGACGCCGAGCTGGAGGCCGATCAGCACCGCGGCGCACGCCGCCGCGAGTCCTGCGAGGTCGCGCCGTCCCGGGACCAGCGCGAGCGCAAGCGCGACGAGAACGCCTGCCGCCTGCACGACGTGCTGTGGCGCCGTCCAGTCGTAAAGGCCCCAGATCGAGAACGGCGAGCCGCGCGAGGACTGGAAGCCGATCGTGCGGTCGTAGACCGTGTGCACGTTCTCGCCGAGGAACGGCAGCGAGACGACCGCCGCCACGATGGCGAACCCGAGCGCGAACAGCCCCAGCCCGCGAACGCGGCCGCCACGACGGAGCCGATGCGTCGCCAGCACCGGCGCCAGCGCCAGTGGCGCGAACTTCGTAAGCCCCGCCAGCGCGGACGCCGCGCCCGCGCGCAGCGGCCGGCCGGCCGCGAGCAGCGCCAGCAGAACACACACCGTCACCAGCGAGTCGTTGGTGTTGCTGTTCGAGACGAAGATCGTGAACGGATAGGCCGCCCAGGCATACGCGAGCGCGATGCCGAGGTCTGGGCCGCGTGCGCGGCGCCCGATCAAGAACAGCAGCGCGACCGCGAGCAGGTCGAACACGATCGCCGCGAAGTGCGCCGCAGGTAGGTCGTCCCAGCGGCCGCTCCAGCCGAAGAGCTTGACCGCCGGCACGTAGGCCTCGTACGCGACGGGGCCATACGTGTCGCCACGCTCGTTCCCGGAAGGGAAGTTCCCGTACAGCGTCTTGCCGTGCAGCAGCCGGTCGGCGCCGATCACGCCTGAATAGCCGACGTCGATCACGTTCGAGCTCTCGACGTTGAGTCCGATCCGGAAGCCGAGCAGGAAGACGACGCCGACCGCCAGCCAGACCGCCGGCACCGTCACCCTCGGGAGCTCGGAGACGGCCGGCGGCGGTGCCCTGCCACGGCGGACCGCGATCACCAGCATCCGCGCGAAGAGATACGCCAGCGGCGGGTAGGCGAGCGGCACCGAGAGGCCGATGTCGGCGGCGTTGAAGAACGCGATCGAGACCGAGAAGGCGCTCAGCGCCAGCAGGTCGAGGTGAAACCACCGCAGCGGCCGGCGCCAGTCGAAGAACGGGATGACGAACAGCACCGCGAGCGGGATCCAGATCCACGGCTCGTTGACTTTGCGCCCGAACGCGCCGGGATAGCCGCGGGCCATCGTCCACGCGACCTGGAACCCGGTCCAGTGCTCGAGCACGCCGCCCGTCGCGTCGTCGATCAGGACCTGCGCGATCTCCTTGCGCTGCTTGCCCGCGGCGAAGTACGAGACCTGCCAGCGGCTCGGGCCCTTCTCGTAGACCTCGCGGTACGAGCCCGGGTGGTTGCGCCGAGTGCCGCGGACGTCCTCGAGGCGGTCGGCGATCCGCATCGCCTGACGGCCGCTGAGCCGGTGCGACGCCGGCGGCCGGTCGAGCGACGGCGGACTGACGAGCGCGTTCGGGTCGGCGGGTGGCGAGGTCGTCTGCGACGGCACGGGGGCGGTCGCCCCCCCGATCGTGTTCGTCGAGGGGGCCGTGGCTGCTCCCGCCGCCGGCACGGCGAATACCAGCGCGGCCACGGCGAGCGCCGCGACGAGCGCGCTACGCGACACCGAAGTGCGCGCGAATCGCCGGCGCGACGTCCGTGATGCTCCAGAGCTCGCGGTCACCGAACGCCACCCCGCAATGCGCGAACGCACCGAGCGAGTCGCAGCGGTGCAGCGAGCCGTGGCTTCCGCCGCCGCGGTGATCGCCGCCGCCCCAGTCGGAGAATTCCCAGCCCGGCGCAGCACTGAGCAGGACGTCGCCGGAGGTCCGGCAGGTGAGCCCGGCCCAGGCGCGCGCCAGCGCGTCGGGGTACTGCTCGGCCGCGAAGACGCCGGCCGCGAGCTCTCCGCCGAGCACCCCGAGGTCCCCGCGCAGGTGCCAGGACGCTCCGCGAACGTCACGGACGTCGCCGCCCGGGGCGAAACGCAACGATCCGGCACCGCTCGCGACCACGGCCTCGTCGTCTTCGAGCCACATCGCGAGATCGACGCCGTCGCCGGCGAGCGCGCGCTCCGCGAGCACCGGCGCCAGCGCGCCGCGCGCACGGTCGGCGAGGACATAGATCATCGCCGCGCGCCCGTTCGGGCACAGCGCGAGCTCGGCGTCGGCGTCGCGGCCGCGCGGCGGCAGGACCGAGTGGTCGCCGACGAGGTCGCCGAGCTCGACCCGCCGCTCGACGAGCGCGTGGGCGTGATCGGCGACGACGATCACGGCGTGGTCGTCGAGGAACGCCTGCGGGCCCCCGCCGGCGTCCATCATCCGCAGCAGCTGGACGTCGGCTGCGGCGATCGACTCGACCTGGGCGCCGGGGCCATGCCGATGCGAGTGGTTGTCGTTGTCGGGCAGCGACAGCAGCAGGAAGTCGAACGCGTCGCGCTCGACGAGGTACTCGGCGACGCAGCCGGCATGGCGGTCGCGCAGCCCCGGCATTCCCATCTGCGAACGGCAGCCCGTCTCCCGCGTGGCGAAGATGTCGGCGTAGTAGAGCTCTCCCGGGCCCATCGCCTGCCGGCGCCAGAGCGCCCCGGCGATCCGTGCCAGCGCCGACTCGCGCGTGACGTCGTGGCGATGGCGGCCTCGGTAGATCAGGTACGTCGTGCCGACTGTGCGCAGCCCGGCGTCGTCGAGCGACTCGAAGATCGTGTCGACGTCGACCGCCAGGTGCTCTCCGTTGAGGTTGAAGACGGTGTCGGTGAGCTGCCGCGGGATGCCGAAGCGCAGCGAGGCCGCGAAACTCGAGCCGTACTCGACGTAGCGGCCGAGATCGCGCGAGAACCAGTTCATTCCAGCGATCCGGTGCTCGTCCTGAAAGCCGCCGGTCGCGATCGCGCCCGCGCAGACCGGCGTCACCGACGGAAACGCTGACGCGACGCCGTCTGCGACCAGCGTGCCGCGGTCGGCGATCGCCGCCAGCGCCGGTGCGCGGCCGAGCTCGATCGCTCGCTCGAGCATCTCGGGGTTGCACCCGTCGATGACGGCGAGGACGAGCTTCGCCGGGCTCACCGCAGGATGCGCAGGCCCGCGTAGCGCTCGCCTTCGCGGCGGCGGCCACCGACAAGCAGCCAGACGAGCAGCGCGACGGCGAGCAGCGAGACCGGCGGAGCGAGGACCGCCGCGCCTGCGATCACCACCGCCGCGCCCTCGAAGTAGATCGGCAGCGCCCCGCGCGCTTCGCGGTCGAGCCGCTTGCTGACGCGCGCGGTCAGGTCACGCGACGACGCCTGCGCGAGCATCGCCACGGCCCCGCCGGCGACAAGCCCCGGCCAGGCCGCGTAACCGTGATCCGCCAGCGAGCCTGCGAACAGCAGGGCGCCGATGCCGATCGCGATCCCCGCGAGCGAGGCCTCGAACGCGGGCGATTCGAGCACGCCCCGCAGCAAGAGCGTGACCACGAGCAGGATCGTGATCACCAAGAGCCAAACCGGAGACTCGAGGAAGTGATATTTCGTGCCGTCGAAGTCGACACCCAGATCTCCGCTCGCCAGCCCGCCGGTCAGCAGCGCGGGAAGAAACGGGCGCACACCGGAGGCGGCGCCGAGCCCGAGGCCCTGGCAGATGTCGAGAAACAGACGCACGTTGCGATACGGTGGCGGCGCATGACGATAGACGACCGCCACCCTGGGGGGACACCGGGGGTGGGAGGGTCTGGTTCCCTCGGGACCGGACCGCGCGGCTCGCGCGCCGGGCGCTCGTCGGCGCATGAGCTGACGCGCTATGCCGGGCTGTTCGCGGCGCGCACGCGCGAGATGACGTCGTCGGCGATGCGCGACCTGATGGCCATCACGCAGCGGCCCGAGGTCATCTCGCTCGCCGGCGGCAACCCTGACACGACCACCTTCCCGCCGTCGTCGTTCGCGGCGCTGATGACCAGCCTCGCCGCGTCGTCGACGGCCCGCGTGCTCCAGTACGGCCCGACCGAGGGGATGGCCGAGGTCACCGAGTGCATCCGCGAGGTTATGGCGGCTGAGCAGACGCAGGTCGATCCACAGGACATCCTCGTGACGACCGGCGGTCAGCAGGTGCTCGACCTGATGTGCAAGACGTTCATCGATCCCGGCGACGTGATCATCGCCGAGGCGCCGACGTATCCGGGCGCGATTCCGTCGTTCTCGGCCTATCAGGCCGACGTCATCCAGATCGGCATCGACGAAGACGGGATGCTGATCGACGAGCTCGAGGCGACGCTCGACCGGCTCGAGCTCGAGGGCCGGCGACCGAAGTTCATCTACACCGTGCCGACGTTCCAGAACCCCGGCGGCGTGACGATGTCGCTCGCCCGCCGGCGGCGGCTGGTCGAGGTCGCCCACGAGCGCGAGCTGCTGGTGCTCGAGGACAACCCGTACGCCCTGCTGCGCTACGAGGGCGACCCACTGCCGACGCTGCTGTCGCTCGACGGCGGTGAGTTCGTCGTCTACCTCGGCACCTTCTCGAAAATCCTCTCCGCCGGGATCCGGCTCGGCTGGGCCGTCGCGCCGCGTCCCGTCCGCGACAAGATGAACACCGGCAAGCAGGGCGTCGACCTCTGCACCTCGTCGCTGAGCCAGCTGTTCGTCGCGACGTATTTCGCCGAGCGGCGCTGGCAGGACTACGTCGACGAGCTGCGCGAGCTCTACCGCGTCCGCCGCGACGCGATGCTCGAGGCGCTCGAGCAGCACTTCCCCGCCGAGGCGACCTGGACGCGCCCCCAGGGCGGGATGTTCGTCTGGGCGACGCTGCCGGACTACATCGACACGACCGACCTGCTCGCCCGTGCGCTCGAGGAGCGCAACGTCGCGTTCGTGCCGGGGAGGGCGGCCTACGTCGACGGCCGCGGCGGCTCGTCGATGCGGCTGAACTTCTCCGGCTCGTCCGAGGACGACATCCGCGAGGGCGTTCGCCGGATCGGCGAGGTCGTCGCCGAGCAGGTCGCCCTCTACGGGACGCTGACCGGCCAGCGACCGGCCGAGACGCCCGCGCAGCGCGCACCGGGGGTGGCTGACGAGGATCTCGCCGACGTCCTCCACCTGCCACGGCGCGAACGCCGGCGCCGCGAAGCGCAGTGAGCCGCGTCGCCGTGCTCAAGGGCGGGCGCTCGCTCGAGCGGCGCGTGTCGTTGCGGTCGGGGGCCCAGGTCGAGGACGCGCTCGAGCGGCTCGGGCACGACGTCACCGGTATCGACGTCGGCCACGACTTGATCGCACGCCTGCACGAGCTCACGCCGGATGCCGCGTTCATCGCGCTGCACGGCCGTGATGGCGAGGACGGCACCGTGCAGGAGCTGCTCGAGATCCTCGGCATCCCCTACACCGGCTCAGGCGTCGGCGCCAGCATGCGCTGTGCCGACAAGGTGTTGGCCAAGCATGCCTTCCGCGACGCGGGAATCGCCACACCAGACTTCTTCGCCTTCAGCGAGACGGCCTTCAAGCAGCTGGGAGCCGCCGACGCGCTGCAGGCGATCGAGCTGCGCCTGGGGTTCCCGATCGTCGTCAAGCCGGCCGATCAGGGCTCGGCGCTGGGAATCAAGTTCGCCAGTGCTGCCGCCGACGTTCCGGCCGCGCTCGTCGCCGCGCTCTCATACTCGGACCGCGTTCTGCTCGAGCGGCACATCGCCGGGCGCGACCTCGCGGTGTCGATCCTCGACGGCGTTGCCCTGCCGGTGGTCGAGGCGGTGCCACAGGGCGAGGACTTCTACGACTTCGAGGCCCGCTACGAGATCGGGCGCACCGCGTTCGTCTGCCCGGCCGATCTCGGCTCGGACGTCACCGACGCGGCGCAGCAGCTCGCGCTACGGGCGCACGACGCGCTTCGCTGCGGGTCGTTCTCGCGCGTCGATCTGATGCTCGACGGCGACGGGTCGCTCCAGGTGCTCGAGATCAACACGATCCCCGGCCTGACCGAAACCAGCCTGCTGCCCCAGGCGGCGGACGCCGCCGGCATCGGCTTCGACGACCTGATCGCCCGCATCCTCGCGCCGGCTCTGGCGGTTGGTCCGGAGCCTCGGTGATCCAGCGGCCAGCGCGGGAACGCGCCAGACCGCGCAGACTCGATGGAGCCAGTGCACGTAGACCTTCAGGATGTGCCTGGGTTGCCGATTAGGGGTCTAGAAGGGCCGACAATCGCACACTGGCGCATCGGCCGTCCGCAAGTGCGTAGCATGCTGACGAATGGTCGCTCGTCTGCGATCGGGAGCATAAAGACATTGGACCGCATGGCTATCTCACGAACGGCAGATTTGAGCGATCAAAGGTTCCCTCTTAGCGACGGCCTCTCTTCTGTACCCGTCCTTGAGGAGGAACTGCGTCTCGCCGCCCCCGCTGCGGATGGCGGCGGACGGGTGTCGCTGCTGCGAACTCTGCTGGTCGCCACTGACAGCCTCGGCGCTGCTCTCGCGGCAACAGTCGGTGCTGTCCTTGCAGGCTTCGCCGTGCCCGAGGCGACCGTCTTCGTAGGGGTTGGCATGGCCCTATGGCTACTTTCGGCTTTTGCCGCAGGTCTCTACTCGGTAGAGAACCTGAGCAGCTGGGCGACGGGTGTGCCCGAAGCGGGGCGGCAGGTCGGACTGGCGTTGCTCTTGAGTTGGCCGGTGTATGGCCTCGCCACGGTCCTTAGCGCGTCGACGCCGATCGTGGCGCCGCTGATCGTGGCACCGTTTGCCCTGTTGCTTAGCGCACTCGGACGAAGCTTCGTCCGCGCACGACTCCATCGCTCTGCACCCCTTCGGCAGCGAACGATCATCGTCGGCTCGGGCACGGTGGCTAGCCAGTTGAGCGAGCGGATCATCCGGCATACGGAGTTCGGGCTCCTGCCGATCGGGATCCTCGACGATGAGCCGCATCGCGCGGAGGACATGGGCCTGCCGGTGCTGGGTACGCTCAGCCAGCTGCGAGCGGTCATCGACACGCACGAGGTCGACCGCGTGATCATCGCGTTCTCGCGTGCGAGCCATGAGAACCTGCTCGACTGCCTACGGGCGTGCCGTGACAAGCGCGTGGCGGTCGATGTCGTGCCACGGCTGTTCGAGTTCCTCGGTGGAGCCCGGTCACTGGAGCAGATAGGTGATGTTCCGCTGCTCTCGATTGGTGTTCCCCGTCTCTCTAAAGCATCTCGCATCGCAAAACGCGTCCTTGACGCCACGGCCGCCGTGAGCGGGATCGTCATTCTTTCGCCACTCCTCGCAGCGATAGCGATAGCGATCCGGCTTGAGTCGCGAGGGCCAGTCTTCTTTCGCCAGCGGCGAATCGGACGCGAAGGCGATCAGTTCGAGATCTTCAAGTTCCGCTCGATGTATCAGGACGCCGACCGTCGCAAAGCCGAGTACGAGACGCTTAATGACCAGGATGACGGCGTCATGTTCAAGATTCATCAAGACCCGCGGGTCAGCCGGGTCGGCCGGCTGTTGCGCCGCCTTTCTCTCGATGAGTTGCCGCAACTGCTCAACGTCATCAGGGGCGAGATGAGCATCGTTGGACCGCGGCCGCTGATCATGGTTGAGCAGGATGCCTTTGACGAGACATGGCACGCCCGTCGTCTCGACCTGCGGCCCGGGCTGACCGGCCCGTGGCAGATCTCGGGGCGCTCGGACCTCACCGCCCACGAGATGCTGCGACTGGATTTCCAGTACGTCACTGGCTGGTCGCTCGCGCGTGATCTCGAGATCATGCTGGCCACGATTCCCGCCGTCTTTACAGGCCGCGGCGCCTACTAGCTTCCCTCAGCTACCGGGATCCCGGAGGATCGGGTAGTCGCCGGCACGAGCTACGGGACCACATGAGGACAACCTGCCACGCGAGTGGGTCGCGTTGCGGCGATGCTGCGGGCTGCTCCACCGGTCGGCTACGGGCTGAGAGGCCGGCTGGGGTGGGCAACAGGCGCCCGGCGGACGGAGGAAGGGCCGGTTCGTCATCTGGGCCGACAACGAACATCGGCCTGGGGCGACATCGTCGCCCCAGGCCGAGAACGTCTTCAACAACTTTCGATCAGTCGTCGGAGTCGGTGCGGGTGCGCCGACGCAGCACGAGGCCGAACCCGAGGGCGCCGAGGCCGCCGAGCAGTACCGGCAGCGCGGCGTAGCCGGTGAACGGCAGCGAACTGCCTGAATCCTCGGCCGGCTGAGCGACCGCGACCTGCTGGGCTGCTTTGACCTGCGCCTTCGGCACCGGTGCGGCCGACGTCGTCCCAGTGCCTGCGACCTGCTGGCTGGGAGCAGGCTGGATCGTGGCCGGCGCGGTGGCCGCTGGCACGGTAGCCGTCGGAACCGTGGCGGTGGGCACGGTGGGGGTCGGAACGGTGGGCGTCGTGTCGGTCTGGTACTGGACCTCGGCGGCGCTGCCGCTGCCGGACGACCCACTCAGGGCCAGCCCTGCGCCGGACATGCTCATCAGCATGCCCACCACCAACATCATCGTGATCGTCATCCTTGACTTCATAACGGGGCTCCTTGATCGCGGCGCGGCTCCTGCCGTCCGCCTGTAGATGGTCTGTTTCAAGCTGTCGAGCTCGAAACGACTGAGCACGGTGCGCTCAGTCAGGAGGCGGCGCTCGGCCTCTCGCAACTCGCCCGAAAGCTGGGATTCGTGCAAGTCCATACCTCTGATACGAACAACTCGGCCGATTCCCAACTCATGATGTGCATTGGATGAAGCCGGAGACCTTCGATCGGCTGTTCGACCAGCACGCCTCACCGCTGCTCGCGTTTCTGACGTATCGCCTCGGCGATCGCGCTAGCGCTGAGGATGTGTTGGCGGACACATTCGAACGGGCGCTGCGTAAGCGGCGAACCTTCGATCCTCGGCGCGGCAATGAGAAGGCGTGGCTGTACGCGATCGCGCTCAATCTCGTGCGCGACCGCGGCCGCCGAGCGGCCAGCGAGGAACGAGCGCTCACACGTGCTGCGCCGCTGCCATCCGAAGTCGCAGCAGATCCGTTGCAGCAGGTGGAGCTGCGTCAGACCGTCGGCGAGGCACTGCGGGTGCTGACTGACGAGGAGCGTGAGGCCGTCTCGCTCCGCTACGGCGCCGACCTGACGCTGCCGGAGATCGCGCGACTGCTGAAGGTGCCGCTGAGCACCGTCGAAGGGCGCGTGTATCGCGCGCTTCGCAAGTTGCGGGAAGAACTCGTGCCATGAACCGGGCAGGAGGCTCGCTGCTGTCGCAGAACTAGATCGAGTCGTGACATTTGAAACGAGGAACGCCGCACCACCACCTGATTTGGAGGAGATGTGAGCGTCACCGCCGTCTCACTACTGATCGTCGCCGGAATCTGCTGCCTCGTGCTGATGACCGTGCTCTTTGCGGTCCTCCGGGCTGCGGCCCTCGGGGATCGTGCCCTCGAACGCTATGCCGCCGCTTCGCGGCAGCCCGCAAGCAACGCAGAAGAAGATGTGCTCGGTGAGCTCGGGCGTCGGCGCACAGGCCGATTCGCGCGTCGCGCGCGTGATCGTGCATCCGCACCGGACGCGCAGGACACACCGGTCCGACACTGAGCTGAGGCGGTCCTGCGCCCGCGGGCGGCAGGACGAGGACCTCTAGCTGCCTCGTGTGTGGGGCCCTCGGGCCGGCTCGAAGTCCTCGGGAAGCACGGCGTCGGCCTCGAGCGCGCGTACGAAGCGGTCGATCTCGACTTCCATGTTCTCCTGCGTCAGTCGCTTGAGGTCGCTGACGAGGACGACCATGCCGCGATCGAGCTCCTCGTCGAAGCGGTCGACGGTGTCCTGGTCGAAGACGCCGGTACCGCTCCACTCGCAGTTGGGACAGCGCAGCGTGACCTCCCAGTGCGTCGCGCTCGCCTCCTCCCACTCAATGGGGTAGACGAGATCGGAGCCGCACGTGCCGCAGTGGTGCAGATCGCGCGAGCTGTCGAACGGCGCTGCCGGCTGATCGACGTAGACGACGTCGATCGTCTTGCCTGACGGAAGGACGACGCGGCGGACGTGCTGTCGGGCTTCGGGGCTATCGGCCATCTCGTCACGTTGATCGGTAGGCGACAGCCCGGACTTGAGGCTTGGCCTCGAGTACGCTTGACCGATGCCTCTGGGTCTGGGCGTTCCTGAGCTGCTGGTGATCCTCGTCATCCTGCTCGTCATCTTCGGCCCGAAGCGTCTACCGCAGCTGGGTCGTCAGCTCGGCAGCGGGATGCGGGAGTTCAGGGACTCCGTCCGCGGTCGCCACGGCGACGACGACGAGGACGATGCACCCGCGCACCCCGAGCTCGGAGCCGGTGCGGAGCCACCGGCTCCGGCCGTCGTCGTCCCGTCGCCCTCGACCGACGAGCCGGACGACCCGCGGTCCGCGGACCACTAGGCACGCAGCGGCCGCAGCATGTCCCGGCTCAGGCCTATCGGGCACGACCAGCGGCTGGCGCTCGTCGACCATCTCGACGAGCTGCGCACGCGGATCGTCTGGTCGCTGCTCGTCTTCGTGCTGGCGTTCTCGGTCTGTTACTGGCAGAACAACCGCGTCCTCGACATCGTCAACAAGCCGGTCAAGGAAGCGCTGTCGCTCAACACGAGCAAGAAGACGAACGACCCCGACAAGCAGAACGCCGCCTTCGATCGCCAGGTCGGGGCGTTCGCCAAGACCGTCGTGCCGACGCTGATCGCCGCTCGTGCCGAGACCAAGGACGCCACCGTGCGGCGGCAGCTGACGCAGGCGATCAAGGCTGCGCGAGGCGTGGTCGCCGCGACGCCGACGGCACAGACGCGAAGGCCGGTCACGTTCGCGATCACGGAGCCGTTCTTGACGACGTTCAAAGTCGCCGGCTACGCGGCGATCCTGCTCGTACTGCCGTTCCTGCTGTATCAGCTGTACGCGTTCATCCTGCCGGCGTTCACCCCGCGGGAGCGACGAGCAGTGATGCCGCTGTTGCTGATGATTCCGGCGCTGTTCATCTCCGGCGTGCTGTTCGGCTACTTTGTCGCGCTTCCGCGTGCCGCCGAGTTCCTGCTGAACTTCAACAGCGACAACTTCGACATCCAGCTGCGTGCGCAGGACTACTACTCGTTCGCGATCCTGTTCCTGGCCGCGCTCGGGGCTGTCTTCCAGGTGCCCGTGGCGGTCATGGCGCTGACGCGCCTGCGGGTCGTGAGCACGAAGCAACTGCGAAAGAACCGCGGCTACGTGATCCTCGGCATCGCGGTCGTGGCGGCGGTTGTCACGCCGACGCCGGATCCGGTGACGATGCTGATCACGATGGCGCCGCTGGTCGTGCTGTTCGAGCTGAGTATCCTGCTTGCGCGGGTACTGGAGCGGAGGAGTGCGTCCGAGGAGGACGAGTCCGGCTTCGACGACCTCGATCCGACCTTGTCCTGATGCTCTTCGATCTTCGCGCACGCGGTCGCCGCCGCACCGTCAAGGTGATCTACGCCGCGCTCGCCATTCTGATGGGCGGCGGGCTGGTCTTCTTCGGCGTCGGCGGCAGCGTCGGTGGCGGTCTCTTCGATGCGCTCAACAGCGACAACGGTTCGAACGTGTCCGACACGTTCTCCAAGCGCGCCGAGTCGCTGCAGCGTCAGGTCGCCGCCCATCCGCGCGACGCGAAGCTATGGGCCGAGCTGACGCGTGCCCAGTACCAGGAGGCCACGACCGGCGACGGCATCGACGATTCCGGGGTGTTCACCGCGAGCGGCCAGAAGAAGCTCGCCGCCGCGGCACGTTCATGGAACCGGTATCTGGCGCTGAAGCCGAAGAAGGTCGACGACACGGTCGCCACGTTGATGGTCCAGGCGCTCGGCCCGGCCGGCCTGAACCGGCTCGACGACGCCACGACCGCGCTGGAGTACGTCATCGACGTCCGGCCGAAGAGCTTCGGGCTCTACTCGCAGCTCGCGCAGCTCGCCTACCTCGCGGGACAGACCCGCAAGGGCGATCTCGCGTCGGCGAAGGCGATCGCGCTGGCGCCGAAGGACCAGCGCGAGACGATCAAGAGCACGATTCTCGAGGTCAAGAAGCAAGTGGCCGAGCAGGCGCTCGGCACGTCGACGACCACCACGCCGTAGCGGCCCCGGCCATGACGCCGGGCCCCTGGGCCGGACGTCACGCCCGCTATCCTCCGCGGGCCTATTCGCCCCTGTAGCTCAACTGGCAGAGCAGCGGACTCTTAATCCGAAGGTTGAAGGTTCGATTCCTTCCGGGGGCATCGCCTAAGCGCTGACGACGAGGTCGCGCTCCTCGGCGATGACGGTCTACGCTCACCCGATGGACGCCTTCCGCCCGGGCCAGCTGGTCACGTACGCCA